>CAYODE010000016.1:0-37353 GCA_964402685.1 uncultured Aestuariivita sp.
TCGCGGGCTTGTGACTGTTGACTCTTGCGCCGATGCATTACGTATTAGCGCCACGTATAACTGGAGGACGACGATGAACCGTTTGGTAGCTACTCTTGTGGCGGGCGTTTTGGCCACGCCAGTGATCGCCGAAGCCGATCTGGAAGCTGGAGGCAAGTCATTCGACCGCAAGTGCGCAATCTGCCACCAGGTCATTGATGATGCAGGTGAACAGCTGGCAGGCAAGCGCGCAAAAACAGGCCCTAACCTGTATGCCGTGTTTAACCGTCCCATGGGCTCAGTTGCGGACTTCAAATATTCCGATCTGATCCAGGCTGCGAATAGCCAGGGCGTAACGTTGGATGAAGAGATGTTTGGCGCTTATGTTGCGGACCCCACCAACTGGTTAAAAGAAACCACGGGTGAAAGCGGTCGTGGCGCGATGAACAAGGTACGTCTGAAGGATGACGAAGTGGCCAACATCTATGCCTTCCTGGCATCGCTGGCCCCTGCGACCAACTAATTCTGACGTTCATATTCTCCGAAAGACCGCTGGCTTAGCACAGCGGTCTTTTTTGTTAGGCCGTCTTACTCATCTGATGACCCAGCGCGTCCAGCATGTCCAAACATCGCTGCAATTGCGTCCGGGAAATGAACTCATCGGGTTTATGCGCCTGATCAATTGATCCCGGTCCGCACACAACGACATCCAACCCCATCTCTTGGAAAAGACCTGCCTCCGTTCCGAACGGCACAAGATCTGCATTGTTGGCTCCGGTCAGAGCCATGACAATGTCGCGTGCTTGGTTTGAATCCGCAGGTATCAAACCTGCGACTTCGCCAATGACCTCTGTTTCCACCTTTGCATCGGATGACACCGCCTGCATCGAAGGCAGCAGCACGTCCTGCACATATTCTCCCATCACATCCTTGACGAACTCCGCATCACCTTTCTGAACCGGCCGCATCTCCCAATCGATCTCTGCTCTTCCTGCGATGACGTTATGCGCCGAACCGCCGTTGATCCGGCCGATGTTCAGCGTCGTCCATGGCGGTTGAAAAGCGCTGTCAGGCGGTGACCGGGCAATCAAGTCCTCACGGAGCGCCAACAACCGGACCGCATACCGCGCGGCATACTCTGCGGCATTCACCCCGGCGTCTGGGTTAGAGCCGTGCCCTTCTTTTCCTTCAAATCTGACCGTGTATTCGCAACAGCCTTTGTGACCTTCCATCACCCTCATATCCGTCGGCTCCCCAATGATTGCCATGGTCGGGGAAATGCCTCGTTTCTGCAACTCGGGTACCAAGGCGCGGGCGCCGATGCATCCGACCTCTTCATCATGGGTGAAAGCGAAATGGATCGGGCGCTCAAGATCTAGCGCCGCGAACTGCTTGGCCATAACCAACGTTGCGGCAATGAACCCTTTCATATCGCAGGCGCCGCGCCCAAAAAGCAGATCCCCTTCTTCGCGCAATTGAAATGGATCCGATGTCCAGTTTTGATCCGCAACCGGTACGACATCCGTGTGACCGGATAACACCACGCCGCCGGGTTTGTCCGGGCCAAGAGTAGCAAACAGATTGGCCTTTGCTCCGGACGGGTCGTAAAAGACCTCCACGGATGCGTCGTAGCCCTCTAACACCTCGGCAATATCCGCGATGATCGCCAGGTTGCTTTCTGACGACACGGTCGGATAGGCGACCAGCCGGCGCAGTGTTTCAACTGTGGTGACTAACGCGTTCATGGTTTGACCAATATCTCGCGCGGCCGGTTGCAAAACGGTTTTGCTGGTCCCGTATCTTGGATCAGGATGCTTTCGGTAATCTCTAATCCCCAATCCTCCATCCATAGTCCGGGCATAAAGTGGAAGGTCATGCCGGGCTCCAAAACCGTCTCATCCTCCGCTCTCAGCGAGATGGTCCGTTCCCCCCAATCCGGGGGATAGCTTAGGCCAATGGGATAGCCACACCGTGCGCCCCGTTCGATACCTGCTCGCTCCAGCGGCGTAGCCAAAGCATTGGCAATGTCGCAGGCGCGGTTTCCCGCGCGGGCCGCGTCGAGTCCTGCTTCCAAACCTTCGACGAGCGCCGCTTCGGCTTTGCGCAGGAAATCGGGTGGTTTTCCCAAAAATATCGTCCGGCAAAACGGCGCGTGATAGCGTCTGTAGCAACCGGAGATTTCAAAAAACGTGGCCTCTCCACTGGCGAAGCTGCGACCGTCCCAGGTCAAATGCGGGGCAGCAGCGTCGCTACCTGACGGTAAAAGGGGCACGATGGCGGGGTAATCGCCCCAGGCATCCGCAACGCCCGTAATCGCGTCGCGATATATCTCGGCCACCACCTCGTTTTTGACCGCGCCGGGCTTTACCCGCTCCATCAGACCGTCAACAATCTTTTCTGAGATCGCGGCGGCCTTGCGCATAAACGCAATCTCGTCATCCGACTTTACTGCCCGCTGCCAATTCACCAAACCTGTTGCATCCAGGATCTGCGTGTCGGGCAGGCTGGCAACAAGCTCAGCATGCGCTTTGGCCGAATAGTAATAATTGTCCATTTCCACGCCCAATCGGCCGTGCTCCATCCCCAATTCGCGCAAAACGCGTGCCAGATCCTGCATCGGATGGCGTTCGGTGGATTGAACAAAATGATCCGCGTATCCCCGCACACAATCTGCATCCATCCAAACTGTGCGTAATGCGCCGTTGGTATCCTGGTTGCGACCCCACCAGATCGGATCGGTGTCCAAGCTCAGAATGACGCCCTGATGCACATAAAAAGACCACCCATCATATCCGGTTAACCAAGCCTGATTTGATGGGTCTGTAACAAACAGAACATCCAAGCCGCGCGATGCCATCTCTGCCCGCGTTTTGGCGATACGGCGCTCGTACTCCGCCTGTTTAAATGGCAGATCAATCGGAGGCATTGTTCCAAACTCCCTGTACTTTGAAGCAGGTTCCGCCACCTTTCACCGCAAATGCAAGAAAACTGTTCGGTTTTGATCAAAACCTACGCAGAGCCGCGGGGCAGTCTTTTCCGAAAGGCGATAAGGTTGCATGCCGGTGCGAGTCTGTGATTACATCCGCCCAAGTGCAGGAACAATCTGCCGAAGTCCAAGGGGAGCCAAGTTTGGCCAACAACTCATCGTCTGATGCGTTCGTCGAGTTTGAACGCGTACAGAAAAGCTATGACGGCGAGACCCTCGTCGTCAAAGATCTCAACCTGACCATGCCCAAGGGCGAGTTTCTTACAATGCTCGGCCCCTCAGGTTCGGGAAAAACCACCTGCCTCATGATGCTCGCAGGATTTGAGACCGCCACCCATGGCGATATTCGTCTCGATGGTGTGTCGATCAACAACATTCCTCCGCATAAACGCGGCATCGGCATGGTCTTCCAAAATTATGCTCTGTTCCCACACATGACGGTTGCCGAAAACTTGTCCTTCCCGTTGGAGGTGCGCAAAATCGGCAAGTCTGACCGCGAAGCGAAGGTGAAACGTGCGCTTGAAATGGTAGAAATGGGCGCATTTGGCGGCCGTCGTCCTGCGCAGCTTTCCGGCGGACAGCAACAGCGGATTGCCTTGGCGCGTGCTCTGGTTTTCGAACCTGAACTGGTTTTGATGGACGAACCACTTGGCGCTTTGGACAAGCAGTTGCGCGAAAAGATGCAGTTCGAAATCACCCACCTGGCCCATAACCTGGGTATCACCGTGGTTTACGTGACCCATGACCAGACCGAAGCGTTGACCATGTCGGATCGCGTGGCTGTTTTCGACGATGGCCGTATTCAGCAACTTGCGCCTCCGGACACGCTGTACGAAGAGCCGGAAAACAGCTTCGTCGCGCAGTTCATTGGCGAAAACAATACACTCGAAGGTGTGGTCAAAGAGATCAAATCGGAACATGCCGTGGTACAGTTGGATGACGGTGAGCTGATCGATTGCAAGCCCGTCAATGTTTCGGCCGCGGGCGACCGCACACGCGTATCAATTCGGCCGGAGCGGGTAGAATACAACAAAGACCGCCTTAGCCCTGATGCGCATACGCTCAAAGCTGAGGTTCTGGAGTTCATTTATATGGGCGACATCTTCCGCACGCGTTTACGTGTGGCCGGTAATGATGAGTTCGTGATCAAAACGCGGAACGCCCCTGACCAGACACGTCTGAAGCCGGGTGAGCAAATCGAAATCGGCTGGCTTCCTCAAGATTGCCGCGCGCTCGACGCGTAGCGGTAGTAATCCGTCGCGTCTGACACTGGCGCGATGAACAAAGGGGTGGCGCCAAAGCCCGGTTGGCCGAACCCCGTGACCCCAACACCGGGCAAACGGGAGAAATTTGAATGAAACTCACCAAAACCCTTATGGCCTCTTCGGCCCTGACGGTTGCGGCTGGCGTTGCACTTGCCGGTGGCCACATGGCCAGCGAAATGGTGCTGGTCAGCTGGGGCGGTGCCTATCAGTCGTCACAAGACCGTGCGTACGTTCAGCCCTATCTGGAAATGAACGACGGTGTGTCGGCCACTTGGGACGAAAGCTCCGCCGAAGCGGTTGCAAAGCTGCGTGCCATGAACGAAGCCGGCAACGTGACCTGGGATCTCGTCGACGTTGTGGCAGCGGACGCTATTCGTCTCTGTGACGAAGGTCTGGCGCTGGAAATCGACGCGGACGAGATGCTGGCAGCAGCACCTGATGGTACCTCTGCCTCCGATGACTTCGGCGACCTTCTGGTCTCTGACTGCTTCATCCCTCAGATCGTGTATTCCACAACATTCGGTTATCGCACTGATCTGGTTGGCGACACTCCACCCACAACCGTTTGTGCTGTTTTCGATACGGAAGCCTATCCTGGCAAACGCGCATTGGAAAAGCGTCCGATCAACAACATGGAATGGGCGCTTTACTGTGATGGCGTGGCCAAAGAAGACATCTACGACGTCCTGGAAACACCAGAAGGTCAAGAGCAGGCTTTGGCCAAGCTGGACACGATCAAGGACGATGTGATCTGGTGGTCCGCCGGTGCCGATACACCGCAGCTGTTGGCCGACGGCGAGATTGTCATGGGCTCGACCTACAATGGTCGTCTGTTCTCGGTCATCGAAGAGCAGGACCAGCCCGTTGGCATGCTCTGGGACATGCAGGTGTTTGACCTCGACGGTTGGATCATCCCAACAGGTCTGAGCGAAGAACGTCAGGCTCGCGTCATGGACTTCGTGAAGTTTGCCACCGACACCCAACGTCTGGCGGATCAGGCCAAGTACATCTCGTACGGCCCTGCACGTGCGTCGTCGGCCCCGCTGGTTGGTCAGCATGCGGATCTGGGTATCGACATGGCGCCACATATGCCAACAGATCCAAACAACGCTGCCAACACCCTGCTCTATAACTATGAGTTCTGGGCGGATTACCGCGACGACATCGACGCGAAATTCCAAGCTTGGCTGGCCCAATAAGTCTTGAACGTGCGGCGGGATAGCGCCCGCCGCACTGTCAGTTCGTAGGGCGGGACACGTCCCGCCTTACACCCCAAAAAGAAAGAAGCGCGGATGCCCAAAGGATACATAATCGGTCACGTGACGATCAGCGATCCTGAGGCGTATCAGGCCTATGCACTGCGGAATAATGAGATTTTCCCCAAGCATCAGGGCAAGTTTCTAGTCCGCGGCGGCACCTCTGAGATCGTCGAAGGTGACACTCACTCCCGCCACGTTATTATTGAATTCCCGTCTTATGAGGCCGCTCTCGCGGCCTATAACGACCCCGACTACCAAGACAACATGAAGATCCGCCAAGCCAATTCGACCGGCACGATCGTTGTTGTGGAAGGCACAGAATGACCGATGTTCCGGTACAAGACGGGCCCATGCTGTCCGCTGATGGTACACCGCTAAAGAAATCCCTAGCGCGCGCCCTGAGGATGCAAAAGCTGCGGGCCTTGCTTTTGGTCGCGCCCCTTCTGGTGTTCGTGCTGGTCACCTTCATCGCTCCCATCGCCGACATGCTGTTCCGCTCGATCGAGAACCAGATCGTCGCCGATACCCTGCCAGAAACGGTAATCGAACTGGCGGAATGGGACCCCGACAGTTCTGAGCCACCCTCCGAGCGGGTGTTTGAGGCACTCTACATCGACCTCTTCATGGCGTCCGAGCAAAAGCTCCATACACGTCTTGGCACGCGCCTGAACTATGAACAGGCAGGTATTTCTTCGGCGTTCCGAAAATCCGGAAGGCGGGTGGGCCGGTTTGATACGGACACCTATACAGACCAAATTATCGATCAATCACCTGATCTGGAGAACCCGTCCGCGTGGGTTGAGATGTTGTCGAATAGCGACCTGCGCGCTGACCTGCCGCTGACCGCCCGCACATGGGATCGTTGGGCCATCTACTTGCGTAGTGAAGGCGATGATCCAGCCGAAGAAGATGTTGAGGATTTCCTGTTCTCGACTTTGTATTTCGAATTGCGCGATGGGGCGCAGGCCGATCACCCGCTGATCTCCCCACTCGACGTCTCGGGCTATGAAACCGTCAGCCTGCGTGCTCAGTTCGAAGATGTTGATGAGGATTGGCTCAGCGCCGATGTCTGGCGCACGATCCAAACCTACGCGCCTGATTATACGTCTGGCTATTTCCTGAACGCGATCGACATGCAAAAGGGCCCCGACGGCCCCGAGGCCCGGCCGGAGAACCAGCAATTCTATTTGATGCTGTTCCAGCGTACCTTGTTCATGTCGATGGTGATCACGTTCAGCTGCATCTTACTGGGGTATCCGGTTGCCTGGCTGTTGGCAAACCTGCCAATGCGCACGGCGAACCTGCTGATGATCCTGGTCTTGTTGCCGTTCTGGACCTCACTTTTGGTGCGGACGTCGTCTTGGAAGGTGATGTTGCAGCAGCAAGGCGTCATCAATGACGTATTGGTCTGGCTTGGTCTTGTGGATGACGCGGCACGGCTTGTGATGATCAATAACCAGTTTGGCACGATCGTTGCGATGACCCATATCCTGCTGCCTTTCATGATCCTGCCGATGTATTCGGTGATGCAAACAATTCCGCCCAGTTATCTGCGCGCGGCCAAATCGCTGGGCGCAACCAACTGGACCGCGTTCTGGCGGGTCTATTTCCCGCAATCGGTCCCGGGCATCGGGGCGGGCTCGATCCTCGTCTTTATCCTGGCCATCGGGTATTACATCACGCCTGAAATCGTCGGCGGCCGGACCGGGACGTTTATTTCGAACCAGATTGCCTACCATATCTCCAGCTCGCTGAACTGGGGCTTGGCAGCGGCCCTTGGAACAATTCTGCTTGCTGCGGTCCTGATCCTTTACTGGGCGTACGATAAGATCGTCGGCATCGATAACGTGAAGCTGGGAGGGTGATGAGATGACCGCCTTAACACCAATCTCTCGCACGCCGGTTTCGTTTTATGTCCCCGTCGTCGCTGCCGCAGGCGCCTTTGCAGGCCTTCTGGTCGGCACATCGCAGGGGAGCTCGCTTCTGGGTATTGTCATTGGCGCTGTCCTGCTGGCGGTGGTCGCTTTTGGCTCGACGACCCTAATCAAGAACGAAAGAGCGGGCCGATGGGCCATCGGGCTTTTGTTCGCAATTCTTGGCTTCGCCATTGGCGGATTGCCCGGTGGAGTCCTGGGCATCCTGTTCGGTTGGTTCTTTGGCTGGTTCACCTTCTGGCTTTTTGAAGGGCGATACCGTCGCAAACTCGCGCCCTATCTGACCCCGATGCAGGTGCTGTGGCATTTTACGTTCCGCGTGATCTGCGGGTCGATCTTCGTCTTTCTGATCACGCCGATTTTGGTGGTTATGCCGCTCAGCTTTAACGCGCAGGACTTTTTCACCTTCACGCCTGAAATGCTCCGCTTTGATCCAGCGGGTTATTCGCTCAAGCACTATGAGGACTTCTTTACCAGCTCCGAATGGCAGCAAGCTTTGCGCAACTCACTTTTGATCGCACCGGTGGCCACGTTGCTTTCCGTGTCCTTCGGCACGTTGGCCGCAATCGGGCTCAGCTCCGAACATGTGCCGTTCCGCCGGGCCATCATGGCGGTCCTGATCTCGCCTATGATCGTGCCGCTGATCATTTCAGCCGCGGGAATGTACTTTTTCTATTCGCGCATCGGTTTGCAAGGGACCTACATGGGTGTCGTCCTGGCTCATGCGGCACTGGGTATTCCGTTTGTCATTATCACTGTGACAGCCACCCTTGTCGGATTTGATCGCTCTCTGACGCGCGCGGCGGCAAATATGGGTGCGGATCCAGTGACAACCTTCTTCCGCGTTCAGATGCCGCTGATCTTGCCGGGTGTCATCTCGGGTGGCCTCTTTGCCTTTATTACCTCGTTTGACGAAGTGGTTGTGGTGCTCTTTGTGGGATCCGCTAGCCAGCAGACTCTGCCATGGCAGATGTTCACTGGCCTGCGCGAACAGATCTCCCCCACGATCCTCGCGGTGGCGACGATCCTAGTGTTCATCTCGATTATTCTGCTGACAGTGGTTGAAATGCTGCGGCGTCGGTCCGAACGCCTAAGGGGTATGTCGCCGGGCTAACGGTTGTCGACACCTGTTGCTTATCGCAGTTTCCTCAGCACATTGAGCGAAGCATAACCGTCCGGTTTCAGCCCGGACGACAGTTGGAATGACCGCACGGCCTCAATTGTCAGTGGCCCTATCTTGCCGTCGATCCCCTGCGTGTCGAACCCTTGTTGGGTCAGCCGTGTCTGCAGTTCTTTGCGTTCTTTCAAAGTCAGCGCACGATCTTCGCGCGGCCACGCGGTTTGAATAGCTGGCCCGCCCTTGATCCGGTCGCTGAGATGCCCAACGCCAATCACATAGGCATCTGCCGAATTGTATTTCTCAATGACTGCGAAATTCTCAAAGATCAGGAAGGCGGCGCCATTCCCGCCCGCAGGAAGTAAGACCGACGCAGGCCCATGATCGGGCACCGCTCGGCCGTTCAAGTCTACAACACCCATTTGCGCCCAAGCGCTGGGATCCTTAGTGATGCTCCGCTTGGCCAGAGTGTAGTTGAAACCGTCCGGTATTTTGACCTCAACGCCCCAAGGTTGGCCTGTCGTCCATCCGAAACTCTTCAGATACGCCGCGGTTGAGGCCAACGCGTCCGTTGGATCATCTGACCAGATGTCACGGCGCCCGTCGCCGGTGAAGTCCACCGCATACTCAAGGTAAGACGTGGGCATGAACTGCGTGTGACCCATCGCGCCCGCCCAGCTGCCAGTCATGTTAGTGGGGCTCGTGTCGCCGCTTTGAATGATCCGCAGGGCGGCGATCAGCTGTTCTTCAAAAAACGCGCCGCGACGGCCATCGAAGGCCAGCGTTGCCAGGGATCGGATCACGTTCGACGTCCCACGGTAACCGCCATAGGCACTTTCCAGCCCCCAGACTGCGACCACCACCTCTTTTTCGACGCCGTATTTTGCCTCTATGGATTCCAGCGTTTTGCTGTGTTTTGTCAGGGCAGATTTGCCATTTGCGATACGCACATCCGACGCTGCGCTATCGAGATATTCCCAAATGGTTTTGGTGAACTCAGATTGATTTCGGTCCCTGCGGATCACATCAGCGTCATAGCGCAGCCCTAGCAAGGACCTTTCCAAAACATCCGGGTCTATGCCCTGTGCTTCGGCGCGTGGCTTGAAAGCCCGCAGCCAGTTCTGAAATCTCTGATTGCTCACAGGCGCGTCCACCTCTGCGCTCACGGGTTGTGTGGCGGGGCGCATCAAAGGCCTGAGTGACCGCGACACGTCGTTTTGGTCGACCAGCACTGCTTTGGCTGCGACTGCGCGCGGTTCGGGACGAATAGATGTTTCCAGAGCGTTCGCCGTGAAAGGGATGCTGCCCAATACGCCGAGGAGTGCTCTACCTAGCATGGTTCGCATAGCGCCTGCCTTTTTTCTGCTCATGTGGAGTGTAGCTCAAGGCGGCCTTCGCTCAAAGGCTTCCCTTACTTGGGTCGCGGGCTTTCGCTTGCGCCGCGATTTCCGCTTGGATTTGGGCGACCGCTTCACGCAAAAGCGGGATGCGATGTGGGCGGAAGCTTTCACCAGTTCGTTCTAGGTCCCGCATGCGATCCAAACGGAAGACGCGAAAATCCCGACGCAGCAGGCACCAGCCCAGCATCATCGTGGATCGGTCCATGTAACTCAGGCCCAAAGGCTTCACCTGCCGCCGTGTTTCGGCTCCCTGCCCATCGCGGTAGGAAAATTCGACCACCGCCTCGTCCCATGTGGCATCGCGCAGTGCTTTGACATTGATACCGGGCGGTTCGGGGCGTTCGAACCTGCGCGCGGTCAGAACCGCGTGGGCCAAACGGTGCGATTGGCGAGGTGGCAGCCGCGCCTGCAGCTTGGAAAGCGCCGCGCCGGCCGCGTCTGCCAGGTCGGGATCTCCAATCTGTTCGACCTCCCTCAGGCCCAGAACCAAGGCTTCAAGTTCTTCATCCTCGAAGCCCAAAGGGGGCAGGGCGTTATCTTCGATCAGAGTATAGCCAAACCCTGCCTCCCCATCGATGACCGCGCCCAAACCTCGCAACGTCTCGATGTCGCGATAGATCGTGCGCGTCGAGACATCCAGATCATGCGACAAAGCCTCGGCAGTGGCCGGAGGAGGCAAACGGCGAAGCGCCTGCATGGTTTGAAAAAGACGAGCGATGCGAGACATGGGCAATGTCTAGTCTATTCATCCTGACAGAAACTGTCACTAGCGTCGGATAGCGTATGGGTGAAGCCAGAAAGGACACCTCATGATCACGCTTATTACATACCCGGCCATGGGCCAGTCGTTCAGCCTTAGCCCCTTTTGTTGCAAAGCTGCGTTAATGCTGGACTATGCAGGCGTTAATTGGGAACGCGAAGACACCCATGATCCGCGCAGCCTGCCATACGGAAAACTCCCTGCTATTCGCACCGATACAGGACAGGTTATTGGCGATTCTGACCAAATTAGACTCTATTTGGAACAGCGCGGCACCAATTTTCATTTGGGTCTCAGCGACGCGCAAAAGGCGCATAGCCGCGCTCTGGTTCGAATGGCCGAAGAGCATATGTATTTCAATCTCGTCTTAGACCGTTGGGAGGATCCGGACGTCTGGAAGGTGATCCGCGCGCGCTATTTCGAAGAGATCCCCTTCCCGGTTCGGAACGTGATCGCCAACGGATTGCGGCGAAATCTTCTGAGCGGAATGAAGGCGCAAGGCCTTGGACGCCTGACATCGCTTGAACGCCTGGAGCGAGTTGAACAAGATCTCAAGGCAGTTAGCGATCTGCTGTGGCAAGGTCCATTTCTACTGGGTAACACGGTAAGCTTGGCGGATTTCAGCATGGCGCCTATGTTGAACGCCATGCGACAAACCCCGGTTGAGACACCTCTTGCGCTGCGCGTCGCGGGCGACCCGATTCTGATGGATTACATCGACCGGGTAGAGGAGGCCGCACGCCCTTTGGAACCTGAAAGGCTCTCCGCATGACACCCGAGGTTTCCGCCGCATTTGACGCGTTTCCCGATAGCGCGAAACCGGGTTTGATGCGGTTGCGCGCCCTTATCCTGGAGTGCGCTTCGAACCTTCCGCAGGTCGGTGAGCTCAAAGAGGAACTGCGTTGGGGTCAGCCGGCCTATCTTCCGTCGACGCCAAAAACAGGCTCTACACTGCGCCTCGGCGTGCCTAAGTCAGGTGGTTTCGCGATTTACGCGCATTGTGGGACCTCAATCATTCGCGATTTTGCAGAGGCGTTTCCAGGCATGGACCGGATCGAAGGCAATCGCGCGGTGCAATTCGACAACATGGATCAGATCGACGCCGCGCGTCATGGTCAGTTGATCCACCACGCGTTGACCTATCACCTGAAATGAGGGCTCAACGTCGCCTGCGTTCCACCTTGCGTTTGACCTTGGCTGCCTTGCGTTTGCCCTTCGCTTGCTTGCGTCGCACCGTTCGGCCAGCTGGGCTAGGCGCGCGTGGAAGCGACTTGTCATTGATCGACAAAAGCTCCAACTCAAGCCCGCCCGTCACCGGCGTCGCCTCGGACAATCGCACAGTCACCCGTTGTCCAATTCCGATTAAGAGCCCTGTATCAGAGCCCATTAGCGTCCCGGCATCCCGGTCAAAATGGAAATACTCCCGTCCCAGCGACCGGATCGGGATCAGACCGTCCGCGCCGGTTTCGTCCAGCCTCACAAAGGCGCCAAAGCGCGCGATCCCACTGATGCGGCCCGCGAATTCGTTGCCCACACGCTCACTCAGATAGGCGGCGAGGTAGCGGTCGGTTGTATCCCGTTCGGCCATCATCGAACGGCGCTCGGTATCTGAAATGTGCTGCGCTGTCTGCTCCATCCGGTCAATCTCGTCCGGCGACAGACCATCCTTGCCCCAGCCATGCGCAGAGATCAGCGCGCGATGCACAATCAGGTCCGAATAACGTCGGATCGGTGAGGTAAAATGCGCATAATTCTTAAGGGCCAAGCCAAAATGGCCAAAATTCTCGGGGCTGTAATAGGCTTGGGTCATCGACCGCAAGGTCGACATGTTGATTAACTCTGCCTCGTCGGTGCCGGCGGCAGCGTTTAGCAAGGCATTCAGATGCCGCGTCTGCAACACTTGCCCCTTGGCCAGGTTGAAACCGGCCGCGCCCGCTGTTTCCCGCAACGCTTCCAGTTTCTCCGGGCTGGGTTCTTCATGGACTCGAAACAGCAGCGGAGATCGCTTGGCCACCAGCGTTTCCGCTGCCGCAACATTGGCGAGGATCATGAACTCCTCAATCAACCGATGCGCATCCAGGCGATCGCGGAAATTAACGGATGCAACCGTGCCGTCTTCGGTCAGTTCGATCCGGCGTTCGGGCAGATCCAGATCCAGAGGTTGCCGGGCTTCCCGCGCTGTTTTCAAAGCCGCATAAGCCGCATAGAGGGGGTCTAAAACAGGCTCTAAAAAGGGCTTTGTCCGCTCATTTGGCGAGCCGTCGATGGCCTCTTGGACTTCCTGATAGTGTAGCGAGGCTGGCGAGCGCATCAGGCCGCGCACGAACCTGTGTCCTACCTTTTCACCCTGTGCGTTGATCTGCATCCTTACTGCGATGCAGGCCCTGGGCACTCCCTCATGCAGCGAACATAGATCTCCGGACAAACGATCCGGCAGCATTGGTACAACGCGATCCGGGAAATAGGTCGAATTCCCTCGTTTGCGGGCCTCGGTATCCAATGCCGTGCCAGGTCGGACATAGGCCGCAACGTCCGCAATCGCGACCCAGATGACGTGACCGCCCGCGTTCTTTGGATCTTCATCGGCGTGGGCGTAGCACGCGTCATCGTGATCGCGCGCATCTGAGGGGTCGATCGTGATCAACGGCAGATCCCGCAAATCTTCGCGCCCTTTCAGACCGAGCGGTTTCGCCGCGTCAGCCTCTAATACAGCCGCTTCCGGGAATTCGTCAGGGATTCCATGTTGATGAATCGCAATCAGAGAGACCGCTTTTGGCCCGCTGGGATCCCCCAGCCGCGACACGATGCGTGCTTTGGGCAGGCCCATTCGATCCTTGGGTCCGGACTGCTCCCCTTCCACCAACTCGCCATCCTTGGCGCTTAGCGTATTGGCCGCTGGCACCAGCCACTCGTTCTGGCCAGCCTTGTCGATGGGCACGATCCGCCCGCCCTCGGCAGTTTTGCGAAACACGCCCAGTATCTTGCGAGGTGACGTGCCGATCCGCCGGATCAGTCGCGCCTCGTAGTTGTGGTCATCCTCTTTCACCACTGTCAGCCGGGCAAGGATCCTATCGCCTGCCTTCAACGCCGGATCGCTGGCGCGAGGGATCAGCAGGATGATCGGTTCTACCCCGTCTCCATGCCATTCCATCGGACGGGCAAACATATCCCCGTTCTCGTCTGGCTCTTTGACCTGCAAGACCGACACCGGCGGCAGCCGATCTGGATCGCGATAGGTCTTCTTGCGCTTTTCCAGATGGCCTTCGCCTTCAAGCTCTTTCAACAACCTTTTCAGATCGATCCGCGCAGCCCCTTTGATTCCAAAGGCTTTGGCAATGTCGCGCTTTGAGGTGAGGGTCGGATTGGCTGCAATCCAATCGAGGATTTCGGCCTTGGTTGGAATACGGCTCATGACTCCGGTCTATACCAAGCGAACGGTGTTAGAAACCAAATCTAACAGCGGCGGACCATTATCCCCGATCATTGTACAGCAAGACGACATCATGACCTGTGTAGCTGCAAAAGATCCTGTTTAGTGTCTATATCGGCCAGTGTGGCGACCTGCGCGACGCGGGCATCCCCTACCGTGGCGAGCGTATCGGTCAGCGCAAATTTCGTGCTCCATCGAACGCCTGCGAACAAGTCGGGCGGCAAGGCCCGGCGGCGCTTTGCCCCAATCAGCCAATACCCCCCATCCTCCGCAGGCCCGAAAACAACGTCATGCGCACCTAACGCAGCAAATGCATGAGAGATTTGCGTCCGGTCGATCCTTGGAATATCCGCACCGATGACACAAACGGGCCCAGTCGGCATCGACCGCAGCATGCGCCCCATCCGATCCCCCAGGTTGCCGGACCCTTGCGGAACACGGGGCACATGTCCTGGCCAGAAACGGCTCATCAAACCTGTGCGATCCGGGGACACCGCCAAAACCAGTCGCCAACGCGGATCGGCCACAGCTCGAATGAGACGCTGAGACTGTCTGCGAAACCACCACGCCGCTTGGACCATGCCAATATCCCGACCAAGCCGCGTTTTAACCCGACCGGCAACCGGTTCTTTCACCATGATCACCAGCGTTTGCTGTCTCAAAGCGCGCGTACCATTGTTTGGTGCGCGACACCCAATACGTCCTCTGGTGGTCCCTCGGCTTCAAATCCAAGATTTTCATAAAAACCCATGGCCCGAACCTGCGCACTGAGCTGCGCCGTGGTGACGCCGGGCATATCGCGCGCGATGTCCATCGCTGCCCGGACAATCGCAGCGCCCAAGCCAGAGCCGCGCTTGTCTGGCAGAACGCAAATCCGACCGATCTTGGCGACATCCTCATCGATGACCAACCGTGCAGCGCCGATTGGCGTGTCACCTGCCTTGGCCAGCAGATGCATCGCAATGTCATCATATTCATCCAAGTCTACGGGGAAGCCTTGCTCGTCCATAAAGACAGCTTTTCTGAGATCAAAACAGGTCTGGCTGTCCTCGGTAACCGAGATCGTCACGTCGCTCATGCGAAGTAATCCTTTAGAATGCGCGTGTAGATCGCTTTGAGTTGATGGATTTGTTCAACCGGTACGCATTCGTCGACCTGGTGCATCGTTTTACCGACCAAACCAAACTCGACCACCGGGCAGTGATCCTTTACGAAGCGTGCATCTGATGTCCCGCCAGTTGTCGAGAGCACCGGATCCATCCCTGTCTCGGCCATTACCGCTTGGGCCACAAGATCTGACAGTGGCCCTGGTGGTGTCAGAAAGCTCTCTCCTGATACTTTCAGACGCATCTCGATAGACACGTCAAAGGCCTCTTCGACGGCTTCTGCCTCGGCGCGCAACCATTCCGTCAGGCTCGCGCTTGTATGCAGATCGTTAAAGCGGATGTTCACCGTCGCCTGACTCTGAGCCGGGATCACGTTGTTCGCCGGGTTCCCGGTGTCGATCGTCACGACCGCAAGTGTTGACGCATCAAAATGGTCAGATCCATCGTCCAAGGTGTGGGAGGCCAGTCGGTCCATCAACCGTGCCATGGCGGACAGGGGATTCTTTGCGCGATGCGGATAGGCAGAATGTCCCTGCACGCCGTTTACCGTGAAATAGGCGGTCATCGATCCACGCCGACCGATTTTCATCATTTCTCCCATCTCGTTGGGGCAGGTGGGTTCACCCACCAGACACACACTCATGTGTTCTCCGACCCGATCCATATGTTCCAAAAGTGCCGTTGTTCCGTCAATCGCATCGCCTTCTTCGTCACCGGTGATCGCCAAGATCACCGCGCCGTCGGGTGGGGTCTGGCTCACAAAATCAATCGCCGCCGCGGCAAAGGCTGCGACCCCTGATTTCATGTCGGTTGCCCCGCGCCCGAACATCACACCCTCATGCACTTCCGCACCAAACGGTGGGCGCGTCCAGGCAGCTTCATCCCCGACGGGCACCACATCTGTGTGACCATTGAATCCGAACGTGCGGGGGTGCCCTTTGTCACCCCACCGCGCGAACAAGTTGGCGATGCCTCCCCGATCCGTGCGTGCACAGTCGAAGCCCGCTTGCGACAGCACCTCCTCGAGCAACTGTAACGCGCCTGCTTCTTTCGGAGTGACTGATGGACACCGGATGAGATCGGCCGTCAAAGCAGCCGCATCAGTGGATGACATTCAAGCACTCCTTCGTAAGGAAATTGGGCATTTGTCGCCACAGTTGAGCCGATTTGCCGGCAAAGCCAACCCCTGCACTGCAAAATTCGATTCACTGATACGCGAACTCATGATATCTTTTGACCATCACAGATCCACGACTTACGTGGGCGCATTTCGACTACAGGCATAGATCAAAGCATGGCTTGGATCGCGATCGCGGATCACACGGACGTCCAGTTTGACGCACAAGGCCTTGGCACGAACGGCGCCAGGCCCCAAGCGCATGTCCGCGGGTTGCCACCTGACCTACTGGTGCCCAAGGGGAGTCTTGTGATTGAAACCGGGCTGAGCCCGCACAAGAAACCTCAGCCTCTTTTGACTTTCAGTCCGGGCAACGCGGGGGCGCTGTCCATCAGTCTCCAAGCCATTCCCGGAGGGGGTTTGACCTTGGTGATTGCCAACGGGGATGATCTGCAGCATTGCGCCATTAGCCATGCGGATACCGGGCGGACGGATCTCTTACGGATTACCTATGCTTGGGACGCGCCTGCCCGCATCGGCATGATTGCAGCCGAACGCACCGGGACCGAGGCGATTGCGCTTCATCCGATCAAGGCACCTAAGCCCATCTTGATGCGAGATCTCCATGCGCTGTTTTATGGTGAAGGACGCCGCGACTTTGCCGAGGACGTGGTCTATTTCTCGGCGGCTACTCACGTCACCGGCATCGGTCCCGCACCGTCGCTGACCCCTGATACCCCTATTGCAACGCCAAACGGTTATCGGCCTATTGAAACTCTTAAGCGGGGTGACACGGTGCTGACGAACACCGGAGAGGTGGTCCCAGTTCTGCATCGCATTGACAGCGTGGTTCCGGCTCGAGGGTTGAGCAAACCCATGATATTGCGCGCGCCCTACTTTGGATTAAAGCAGAACATCAGTGTTGCGCCCAACCAGCACCTTGTCATTAGAGGGTCCGAGGTCGAATACTTGTTCGGTCACGAAGCCGTTTTGGTACCCGCCCGGAATTTGGCAGGCGCGCCTACTGCTGACTCCCGATATCACGCGGGAACGATCCGATATTGCCAGTTGCTTTTGCCCGGTCACGAAGCGCTGGATGCTGCTGGCACTGCGGCTGAGAGCCTTTATATCGGCCGTATTAGACGCAAACCGCACCTTTTGGCAGCAAGCCGGTTTGCAGATTTGGACCAAGCCACTCTGCCAGATCATGGCAAATCGCTCTACCCGGTGTTGCGTGCATTTGATGCGCAGGTCCTGGCTGATTACAGAGCCGCTTGATCCACGTCATCGTCGCCGTAAAACGGGGTCATCTGAGCCACGATGACTGCATTTTCTTCCAGGGCGCGCGCCATCAACTCGCGTTCTTCACCGGTGATCTCATGGCCTAGGGCGATCCGTTCATCCAGAGTGCCATAGCCTGTTACATCCAAAGGAGCGGTATCGGCCTGTTTGAGGATCGCTACCGTTTCCCGCACCGCCTCGGCCTCATCTACACCGCTGGCAAACACCAAAAGCGCGGCACCGGTTGAGCCCTCTGGAAGCCCATCGCCTGCTTTGCGGCCAATCTGAACCAGAAGGGTAAAGACTTGTTGTTTGCTTTCGGACTTCGCCATGGCTCCGGATGGGACGAACCCGCCCCATTTCTTAATCGCGCAGCAGCTCGTTAATGCCGGTTTTCGACCGGGTCTTTTCATCCACGCGTTTCACGATCACCGCGCAATAGAGGTTGATGTCGTTTTTGGATGGCATGGAACCTGCCACAACAACAGAATAGGGCGGAACTTCGCCATACATCACTTCGCCGGTTTCACTATCTACGATCTTGGTCGACTGTCCGATGAAAACACCCATGCCCAGGACCGACCCTTCCCGCACGATGCAGCCTTCGACAACTTCGGATCGCGCGCCGATAAAGCAATTGTCTTCGATGATCGTTGGGCCCGCCTGCATCGGTTCCAGCACGCCACCAATGCCGACACCACCCGACAGATGCACATTTTTGCCGATCTGTGCACATGAACCGACCGTGGCCCAGGTGTCGACCATGGTACCTTCATCGACATACGCACCCAAGTTCACGAAAGACGGCATCAAAACCACGCCTGGCGCGATGAAAGCTGACTTACGCACCACGCAGTTCGGTACCGCGCGAAAGCCTGCGGCCTTCCATTGATTATCGCCCCAACCTTTGAACTTGCTGTCGACCTTATCCCACCAGCCGCTGCCTTGTGGGCCACCGTCCTGCTGCTCCATGTCCTTGATCCGGAACCCCAGAAGAACTGCCTTCTTGGCCCACTGGTTCACATGCCAGCTGCCATCACCCTGACGTTCGGCAACCCGTAAACTGCCGCTGTCCAGCGCGTTCAAAGTGTCTTCGATGGCCTCGCGTGTTTCGCCTGTGGTGGCGGGCGTGATCGTATCGCGTGTTTCCCAGGCGGCTTCGATGGCAGTTTCAAGCTGTGCGTTGGACATGGTCTCTCCGATTCAAGAACGCGGCCTTCATAGACAGGTCATCCCGGAAGGTCACGTCCCGAAAATGGATCACCTGTTGCCAAATGCAATCTGATTGGTTCACCCAAGCGGATCAGGCGCAGGGTTTGCGCCGCAGACCAGTACCGCGACACGCTCTCCGTCTGCAGGGGCATAGGCCCCACTCATCACAGCGGCCAAGGCTGCGGCGCCCGCTGGTTCGACCAGTTGCCGTAATTTACGCCACAGATGCGTTTGCGCCTTGGCAATGGCCTCGTCTGTCACAAGACACGCATGCACCTGTGTCTCCACCGCCAGATCGTAGCAAATCTGCCCGATCTGTTTGGCGCCCAGAGCATTGGCCGCAATGCCAGATACATCGACATCAACAGGTTCGCCCGCATCCAATGCGGCATACAAAGCGCAAGAGGTTTCCGGTTCTACCGCCACGATCTTGCGTGCGCCATGCCAATGCGCCATCGCGCCGGCGATCAGTCCGCCACCGCCTACAGCGATGATCACGGTGTCCGCTTCCAGACCTTGCGCGTCCCATTCTGCGGAAAGCGTTCCTTGACCCGCGACCGTGGCGACTGCGTCATAGGCGTGGACCTGCATCGCGCCACTGTCCGCTTCAAAATTCTGCGCCGCTTCCAGCGCATTCGCATACGCGCCCGGAACCACATGCAGATCCGCCCCGGTCTCCCGGATCAGGTTTATCTTCGCCGGTCCCGCCATCTCTGGCACAAAGATGGTCGCGGGATGTCCCAAAGACCGCGCAGCGTAAGCCACAGCAGCTCCGTGATTTCCACCGGACGCCGCAACGACACCTGCCGAAGGTACGTCTGAGGACAACAATGTGTTGAACGCCCCGCGTGGCTTGAAGCTGCCAGTGTGTTGCATCTGTTCCAATTTCAAGTCGATGGGGTGTGCCAATTCCAGATCACAGCCCATCAGAACAGGTGTCACTCTCACATGGCCCGAAATGCGTGTCCGCGCCGCCTCAATCTCAGCTTTCCAATCCATGTCCTGCCTCTCTGCCCATAGCGCTTGAACACCCAACGGTATATCGATGGCATGACCGCGCAGGAAGGACCAGACCGATATGAGAGATCACCGCCACAGCCGTTTCCGCGATGCCCGCGAAGACCGGATCGCCGCAGGCGAATTGCCCATGTCGCCGCAAACGGAATCGTCTGCGTATCGGCTTGCCTTTGCAGATGAAGAATTCCTGTGTCGGGATGAGCTGCGCCCGGTGCGGCTGCAGTTGGAACTGCTGAAACCGGAACTCCTTTTGGAAGAACGTGGCATCGAAAGTACGGTTGTCCTGTTTGGCGGGGCGCGCATTCCGTCGCCTGCTAACAAAGACGGCGCACGTACAAAAACACTGGGTGAGCTTTCAGAGTACTACGACGAAGCGCGCAAGTTCGCACATCTGATGACGGAAAAGTCGCTGAAAACAGGATGCCGTGAGTTTGTAGTGACTACTGGTGGCGGGCCGGGCGTCATGGAGGCGGGTAATCTCGGCGCGCAAGAGGCTGGCGGCGTCTCAATCGGGCTCAGTATTGTTCTGCCGCATGAACAAATGCCCAACGGCTATGTCACACCGGATCTCAGCTTCAACTTCCACTATTTCGCTATTCGCAAGATGCATTTCCTGATGCGCGCCTGCGCGATCTGCGTGTTTCCCGGTGGCTTTGGAACGATGGACGAAATGTTCGAGGCGCTCACCCTCATACAAACAGGTCGCATGCAGCGCGTGCCATTCCTGCTGTTTGGGCGCGACTTCTGGGAAAAGATCATCAACTGGGACGCGCTCGCCGATGCGGGCACCATCTCCGACAAGGATCTTGATCTATTTCGTTTCGTTGACACCGCCGCTGAGGCAGCAGAGATCATCGAAAACTGGGAACCTGCGCCGCCACGCGACGAGCTTCCCGGGCGCTAACGCGCCTCAGGTGATCTAGACTGCACTCACCCGAAGCGTGTTGTTTTGTTTCTCATGCGAAGTTCAGTGGCAGGATGCCTAGCGTGGTGCCTTGCGGCAGCTTGGTGACAACCTGACGATCGCCGTGATCGCGAATGCCAAAACCGTAGCCTTTCATGCGAAAGTGCCATTCCCGCTTTGACAGCGATTTGCGACGTTCCTCAGCAAGGAAATCAAGGGTTGATGCTTCCAGCATCGGGGTGCCTGTTTCTGCGCTCAACATTGGTGCTCTCCATCCAGTGCAGTTGTTTATGAGATGGAAACTGATTGTTCATCACGGCGGCAATGGTTCCACAAAAGGGAAATTTCGGGGCCACTGTTCCGAGTTATGACACAATTGAGAGCAACTGTGTCTCACCCGGGCCAAAGCACAGTACCAGCATGAAACTGAGACCAGGCAAACCAAAACGCCTGATGGCTGCCTAAATCGGCGCCGTTTGCGTCTACGGCGCGAAGCCCGCCTGCATCCAACTTGAGCCGAACATTTTCGAAGCCAACGTCCTGACCGGCCTTTAGAGCTAGAAAGGCATTGCTGCGCTGGAACGCCACAGGGGTACCAGAGGCAGTTATCACACCAATGATGTCTTCATGGACGGGCAATCTTGGATCTACGTCACCAACAGGGAAAATTGGGCCATTGGCGTCGCGACCGTTTCGAAAATCAAAATCCCGCCCCAAAGCCAGGGCTTCGACAAGTACCGTTGTTTGAGGATATTCCGCTTTCCACGTACCCCAATCGCTGGTGATCACGGTCGCTTGTTCAAGTTGCACGCCCTTTTCGGCCAGCGGCCCTGTTACAGCTGTACCCAGAAAGGTGTCGAAAACCGAATAGGTTTGCACGTCGTACATGACCTTGTTCGACCGAATCAAAAGGCCCGACGTTCGGAGAATGGGACGTTCAACACCACGGGGCATCTTATCCGTAAAATAGGCTTGAGCAGACCCGCAGAGCGTACAGTACGGGATCCCTAGATCACGGCCACCCAGCGTATCGTTGACCATTTCCCGAACTTCCATGATGCGTCGGGGATAGGCGCGGGCCTCCCCGTTCACGACGATGCCAAATACGATGTCATCATCCCTCAGCCACGTTGCAGCTGCCGCTGAAGACACAGGCGGATTATCTGCGGCTGGAATACAATTGCACGCGGTGTCGGTGGTGTCATAGGCGCGATCATCAATCGGCACACCTCCCCACGAAACATGCCGCCAATCTATGTTGCCTTCGACGAAAATGCGCTCCCAGCCTGGTATGGCTGACGTAAAGATCTCACGTTTGACATTCAGATAGCCTGGAGGCGCAGGAATATCCCATGCAATTAGATGATCGGTGACCTCTCCCCAAGCGTTTCGGCGCGGCATTTTTTTGCCTAGCAACGATGATGCCGCGTCTCGCAACGCCCTGTTGACGCGCTGTCCAGAGGTAAACCGCATCAGATCGCTGATGATCCAGACCAGCCGAGGATCGTTAGACGCGGCGATATCGATCAACGCGGTCTCTTGATCCCTGTCCCACGATGAGTTTTGCATGCTTTCGACAAAAGCCACGCGCACCGCGTTCTGAACGGTTTGAGAAAGTTCACCTTTTGGCACTTCAGGCGGTACCCCGAATTCTTCAGTCACGTAATCGGGTAAGTCTCCGGCGGATTGCGCTTTGAGTGGAGCGGCGAGTATCAGGATGAGAGCGGCCATACAGATCATGGCGAATGACATACGGCGGTAAGCAGACAAAGCGGGCATAAGTGCACCTTCCACGCGACTAAAATGCTATGCCTAGCGTGCGCGCACTCAGGCCTTCACGCCAGTCACGTTGCATCAGCAATCGGTGAACGGTCTAAGTTTTCAGACCGGTTTCTGCCGCAATCTCTTTGCGTGATTTTCGCGCGCGCTCGGTCGCGGATTTCAGCTGACCACAGGCCGCAAGGATGTCTTCGCCCCGAGGAGTGCGGATCGGCGAGGCATAGCCCGCTTTGTAGATGATGTCCGCAAACGCCCTGATGCGATTGTTCGACGACCGTTTATACGGCGCGCCGGGCCATTCGTTGAACGGGATCAGATTGACCTTTGCCGGAATGCCTTCGATCAGCTTGATCAAACGTCGGGCGTCGTCGTCGCTGTCGTTCACGCCGTCTAGCATGACATATTCAAACGTGATGCGTTCAGAGTTTGTCAGCCGTGGATAGGCCCGCAAAGAGTCCAAAAGCGTCTCGATGTTCCAGCGCTTGTTGATTGGGACCAGCTTGTTGCGAACATCATCTGTTGTAGCGTGAAAAGACACCGCCAACAGGCAGCCGATCTCTTCGGCCGTGCGCGCGATTTCTGGTACAACGCCGGAGGTCGACAGGGTGATGCGGCGGCGACTGAGGGAAATCCCTTCACCGTCCATCGCGATCTTCATCGCGTCGCGTACGTTTTCGAAATTGTACAGCGGTTCACCCATGCCCATCAGCACGATATTCGACAAAAGACGCGTCTCGTCCTTGGGCGCTCCGGGAACCGGCCATTCGTCCAGATCATCCCGCGCAACCATGATCTGACCGACGATTTCACCAGCGGTCAGGTTGCGTACCAGTTTCTGTGTTCCGGTGTGACAGAATGAACAGGTCAGCGTGCAGCCCACTTGGGACGAGATGCATAAGGTGCCGCGACCTTCCTCGGGGATGTAGACAACTTCGACCTCATGTCCGCCTGCAATCCGCACAAGGTATTTGCGCGTTCCGTCGGTCGAGACTTGTTTGGACACGACTTCAGGGATTTCGATGACAAACTTCTCGGACAGTTCCGCACGATAGACCTTGCTAAGGTTGGTCATGGACGCAAAGTCGCGCACGCCCCATTGATAGATCCATTGCCAGATCTGACCGACCCGCATCTTGGCCTGCTTTTCCGGCGTGCCATGCGCAATAAGCGTCTGACGCAACTGGTCCCGGGTGAGCCCCACAAGATTTACAGGCCCCTCAGGCAGTTTCCGGGGGATCGTCATAACGTCTTGCGTAATCGGCGCGCTCGCTGACATGCGGTGTGAATCCAATAATTGAAGCGATGCGCCTCTATATAGGAGGCGTCGTGCTTTGCAAAAGGGGATTTACATTGCGATCGCGGTGGCAGAGCGGCCCGTTACTGGCTGCAGCGGTTCTCGGCGTCTTCAACGGCGGCGGTGAACCCAAGCAAAGAGAATGTGTCGACTGTCTGTGTCCCGCGGGATGAGCGCGCGGTCAGCACCGCCTGTGCGCCCCGTTTCATCGCCGTGATGATTTTGGCATCGTCAGCTTCCGACGCGGGCCAAGCCCATTCATCTTCCCGTACCGGGGTTGCTGAATCGTCTTGACCCACAAACAGTTCAAACGAGTTGTTACCAATCTGCAGATTTACGGTCGACCCTTGGGCAAATGGATAGCCCCCGGTGAAGGTCACTTGGCCCTTCACCTCTTCACCCGGGCGATAAAATACGAAAAGCAGGATATCTCCTCGCCGCACCGCAACGACGCGGCCATCGCGGGTGTTCACGGTCTCCTTGGGTGCCGAAACGCTCCAGCACTCTGTTGGATTGCTTTCGACAAAAACACTCCAATCCGTTTTTGCAGCGACACGGTTTGTGCTCTCATCCTGAGCCATCGCCGCGCTCGACGTCGTTGCCGCAACAATAGCGGCAGTCAGATAGCGACCCAGTTTCAATCCCCAATGTGCAGCCATGTGTCCAGCCTCCAGCTGTCCTTAACCTCAATACACTCCACCGACCGGCATTTGCTTTATGTTCTACGGTCAGCTTGTCTCGACAAATGCCAGTTTAACGTAATATGCGCAGCAGGCGAAAGAGCGATTGGCGTGAAATTGCCAAGAATTGAGGTGTCTGATGTCAAAAGCTGTTCCAATGGTCGAAGTTCGGCGCGGTGATCTTTTGGAAAGTTTTCACACTGGCCACGCTGTGGTCTGTGATGAGCGCGGGCAGATCGTCGAATCTTGGGGCGATCCCTACCAGCTGATCTATCCTCGAAGCTCTTGCAAAATGGTCCAGGCCTTGCCGCTTTTGGAAAGTGGGGCGGCGGATCGAGCAGGCCTCAAACCGGAGCAACTGGCGCTGGCTTGCGCATCCCATAGCGGGAACACTATTCACACAGATCGTGTACAAAGTTGGCTTGCAGATCTCGGCCTTTCCGATGATGCACTGCGCTGCGGGGCACAATGGCCGCAACCGCAAGAGGTTGAACACGCCATGGTTCGCGCTGGTCAAACCCCGTGCCAGTACCACAACAATTGCTCGGGTAAACACGCAGGCTTTTTGACGCTAGCGAAAGACATGAAAGCGGGACCGGAATACATCGATCCTGATCACCCGGTGCAAGGTGCCGTGAAAGACGCGTTCGAACGGGCGACCGGTGAGGATACGCCCGGTTTCGGGATCGATGGCTGTTCGGCCCCGAATTTCCAAACAACTGTTCTGGGCCTTGCTCGTGCGATGGCCCGCTTTGCCGCGGCGCCAGAAGGCAGTGCCGAGGCGCGGCTTCGGGAGGCGATGATGTTGCATCCGGATCTTGTGGCGGGCGAGGGACGTTCCTGCACGCGGCTGATGCGTGCGATGGGGCATCAAGCGGCCATCAAAACTGGCGCTGAGGCTGTCTTTATTGCGATTTTGCCGGAACAGAAACGCGGTGTCGCTCTGAAAATAACGGATGGAACGACCCGCGCCAGCGAGTGCGCTATCGCGGCGCTGCTGGTTCGACTTGGTGTGCTCGACCCTCAGCATGAAGCGGCACAGGCATATCTCAACGCCCCTCTCCTCAACCGCCGCAACATCAACACAGGTGTCATTCGTCCTGCGGATGGGTGGCTTTCAACCTAATACGTGTCCAGTGCATCTGCGATACGTTCGATCGCGGCCAGAAATGGCGCAATTTGATCCGGAGCCAGACTGCTAAGCATTGCATGCGAATTTCGCAGGTCCTGACGCTCGATGGCCGCCACGACCTCGGCCCCTTCTTTTGTCAGAACCAACCGATGGGCCCGCCCGTCGCTTGGATCAGGCCGCTTCTTGAGTAATCCGCGACTTTCCAGGGCCTTGGCCGCAGTCGACAGAGTTGTCTTTGAGACTCCGAATGCATTGGCCAGCACACTTGGGCGCGCTGGGCCTTGAGCATTCAGATGACGCAGAAGATGGAAATAGAGAGGGTTGAACGGAATTTTCCCCTCGGCCGGTGCGCCTTTCCGGCCAGTCACCAACAAGCTGCGGATCAAAACACTGATCGCACGCGCCAACCGTTCAGATTCTTGTGATCCGACCATTGAAATCCCCTTGCTGCTAGCCATCTAGTACGTACTACGTATCAAAATGAGGCCCAACATGCGTGTCCTAGCTATTGCAAGTTTTGTAATCCTTGCCAATTGCGCGCCCTCCGCGCCGCCATCTGAACCTCCGTCCCCAACGCCTCCACCTGAGGTGGCTACCAGCGGCTTTGTTGATTCCTTTACGCAGGCGACCGTTGCTATGGGCCTGACGGATTTTCGTGCATTTTTGATTGAAAACCCGATTACGGATTTCCTTGAACCAACGGGTGATATCTCAGCTCCGGCTGAATTCGAGATCCTGTCAGGTGCCTGGCCGCGACCCGATGCTGTACGCCGTGTGAAATTGGAAGATGGGCATTATGTGATCGAACGAATCCTTCAAAACGAACCTGAACTGTTCACCTACCAAATCTGGATCTTCACAAACGATGTTGGTCGCGGTGTCGACCAAATCGTAGGGGAACAGCGGTTCATTCCCGAAGGTCCGGATCGCACACGATTTGAATGGACCTATCGTGTGCTGCCAAAATCGGTCTTCACACGGCCCTTCGTGCGCGCCAGTCAGTCCGATATTCAAAGCTATCTCCAAACTGCAACCAACGCGATGGCCGCGGCTGCAAATATGGCGGCTGGCGGCTGATTTTAACCCACCCGCCCTTCGCTTTATTATCAGGTCAGCGAAGGGCGCTTTAGCTCCTCGGCCAACAGATCAAAGACAAGCCTGATCCGTCTGCTGGTCAGCAACTCTCGATGGCTGACCAACCATGTTTCGACCGGTATAGGTGGAAACTGTTCTAGCACGATCTGCGCATCCGGGATCAATTCAGCCATATCCGTGCTGAGGATCCCAATCGCCTCACCCCGCCG
This sequence comes from uncultured Aestuariivita sp., assembly GCA_964402685.1. Classification (GTDB taxonomy): domain Bacteria; phylum Pseudomonadota; class Alphaproteobacteria; order Rhodobacterales; family Rhodobacteraceae; genus Aestuariivita. The sequence continues at coordinate 26,957 of CAYODE010000016.1, forward strand.
GACCACTTCGAGCAGCACAATGGAACTTGCTGACGTGATCGGCATATTCTCTCGTTCCAGAGGCAATCCCGCTTTGCGGATCTCTTCGACGAAGCGTGACAGTGGTTCGAATCCGGTGAAATACGCGCCTTCCAAGTCCTCCAGATCCGTGGGCAGACCATACCGCTTGATGTATCGCGGGGTGGCGTAAAGCCTGCCACTCACAGTCCGCACCTTTTTTGCTATCAGGTCTGGTTGCGTCGGGCGCACATGACGCACCGCGATGTCCGCCTCACGTTTACGCAGATCCTGCACCTCGTTCGACGACACCACTTCGACGGATATCCCCGGCGCAATCTCGCGGAGGCGGGCCAGCACCTTGGGTAGGAAATAGGCCGAAACAATATCGCCAGCTGTGAGTGTGACGTGACCTTCCACCGCCTGTGATTGCCCAGTCGCCGTCAAGGAAAAAGACCGGGCTGCGTCACCCATCGTTCGCACGTGATCCAAGAGTTCAACACCTGCGTCCGTGAGCGTAAGCGCCCGGCCGGTGCGATTGAAGAGAGTGACACCCAACGTGTCTTCCAACGCCGCGACCTGCCGACCCACCGTGGGTTGGGTGGAATGCAAAGCACGCGCCGCCGAAGACAGGGACCCTTCCTCTGCCGTCACAAGAAAAGCGCGCGCCTGGTTCCAGTCAAAATCTGCAAAAGACCATCTCATGCATTTATGTATGCATGAAGTACAAAAAACCGCAATTTAGAAACGAAAATGAATATGCCATCTGACACTCACAACGACACCCGACCCCAATTTGAAAGAATAGCAGATGACGACAAGTACCGTATTTTGGGACCGCATCGCGGATGAGTATTCACGGCAGCCGGTCAAGAACCAAACGGCTTATGAACAGACACTCGCAGCCACACGCACCTATCTAAAGCCTACAGATCATGTGCTGGAGCTGGGTTGTGGCACGGGTTCAACGGCGCTGACTCTTGCTCCGGATCTGAAGCGCATCACGGCCAGCGACATTTCCCCACGGATGGTTGCAATTGCCGAGCGCAAGCGATCCGAGTCCGGACTGGACAATGTCGAGTTCCTGCCGGCGGCTGTGGGTGAACAGACACTCAACTGGCAAACGTATGATGCCGTACTGGCCTTCAATCTCTTGCACCTTCTGCCGGATCTGGATCGCGCTTTGAGTGACATTCACCGTCAGCTAAGACCCGGTGGCGTGTTCATCTCGAAATCCCCGTGTTTAGGAGAAATGTCTTTCGTCATCCGCGGATTGATCCGCGGCATGCAGAGCTTTGGCAAAGCTCCGGACGTGACCTACTTCACCACGCGTGATCTGGAAGCCGCACTGCGCTGGGCCGGGTTTGACGTCATGGCGTCGAGAACCTTCGACAAAGCGCCAAAGTCTCGGTTCGTTGTTGCGCGTAAACCTTTGTTGGCGCGCTAACTCCGACAATCACTCAGTGACAAATTCCGATTTAGCGTAACCCTGCACATACAAAAGCGCAGTCAGATCTCCGAAATTGATCCGGATATCTGTCTGCGCCGCAACCGATGGCTTGGCGTGCAAAGCCACGCCTGACCCGGCCCGGTTGAGCATTCCCAGATCATTCGCTCCGTCCCCAACGGCAAGCACTTGGTATTCGGAAAGGTTCAGCCGGGTGGCGATCTCTTCCAGCGCAGTGACTTTGGCTTCGCGTCCCAGAATTGGCCGACCGACTTCGCCCGTCAAAACTCCGCCCTCGACCAACAACGTGTTGGCCCGGTTTTCGTCAAACCCCAAAATCTCTGCGATCCTCGAAGTGAACGACGTAAACCCGCCCGAGACTAACGCCGCATAGGCGCCACTGGCCCGCATCGTGGCTACCAGTTCCGCCCCCCCCGGCATCAAAGTGATGCGTTCGTCCAAAACCTTGGTGATCACCGACTCCGGCAGGCCTTTCAAAAGCCCGACCCGTTCGATCAGCGCACCTTCAAAATCCAACTCACCATTCATCGCGCGCGCTGTGATGTCCTTGACCCGCGCGCCGACTCCAGCCTCATCCGCCAATTCATCAATGCATTCCTGCTGGATCATGGTGCTGTCCATGTCCGCCAACAGCATCTTCTTCTTCCGCCCTTCTGAGCGCTGCACGATCAGGTCAACGCCCATACTTTGCAGATCTTCCCAAACGGACGCTTGATTATCTGATGTGTTGGGCATTTCGAACTCGGCGGCCTCATCCGGAGCGAGCCACCTTGCCTCTCCACCGCCCCACGCATTGCGCAGGTTTTCCACCAACGCAGGGTCAAGCCGTGGATCGGCGGGCGCCGTGAGTAGAGTTGTGACAAACATTAAAACGTCCTCGGTGCAGATTTCGCCCGGCTCTGTAAGGAATGCGTTGTCATAATGCCAGAGCCGCAGATGTCACATACCCCTGCTGTCCGACATTAGAACAGCGATAAAACGTGTGCCCGGGAACTCTGCCAATATGATTGCGATCATTGCGGTCAACGGGACCGCCAATACTGCGCCGATGACGCCCCATAAACTTGCCCACACAGCCAAGGCTAATAGTACCATAAACGGGCTCAAATTGACGGATCGCCCCAGCATTCTTGGTTCCAGATAGTAGCCGACAAAACTCTGTGCGATCATCAAAAGCACCAAAAGAACGGCGGCGTGCCACACCGAACCCAGCTGCACTAGGCTCAGCATGACAGGAAAGGCCACGGCAACAACGGATCCGATATAAGGGATGTAATTCAAAAGCCCGATGAGCAGCGCCCAGAACAACGCAAACTCAATTCCCAATATCCATAAAATCGCCAGAGATAGAGCTGCAAGGATCGTGTTGGCCAGCGTTTTCGCCGCAAGATAGCTACCGATCCGCTGGTTCACCTTGCGTACAATGTCCAGCGTGTGTTCGGCTTGTTGGCTTTCTCCGAGGGCCAGGCGCGTCTGCCTCGGCATGTTATCCAAATCAGCCATGATGAACGCCGCATAAAGCGCAGCTGCCAGGATGATCGAGCCCGTGTTGCTTAGCGTGCTCAGAATAACGGGCATCAGCACCGTAAAGTCCAACCAGTCCAGTATCTGATGCCCGATCTGTTCAAGGGCTGGTTCGATATTCAGCCCGAAGAAATCGACCAACTGATCGTGCAGCTTATTCAAATTTTCTGAGTATCCCGGAATGGCGTTTGATATGGCCTGCGCGTTCCGTGTGACGAAAGCAGACAAAACCAGGATGAGGGCCAGGATCGCGATAAGCACAATTAAACGGCGCAACCGTCGACCCAATAGTCGAAAGCCTGAAACGTCACCCAAGACATCCGCCGCGGTCGTGATGATGTACACAACGATCACTGCAAGAAAGACAGGCAGAAGGATCGCCTGACCGATATACAAGAGCCAGCCGATCATGATGGCCAACGCGATAGCGCAAGTGATTGTTACGAGGCGGTTCGAAAAGGTGGAATCCATGGGCACTTTGCCTACACACTCTTGGCCCATCCACCAAACACTGTACTGGGTTCGTCTTCAACAAATTGCCGTGGCGCACGTTGGCCAAGTTTCCTGTAGTGAACAGGATTGTCGGTTTTGAGTGCCAAACAATCGGTTCTGCGACATTTTTCGTATTGCACCCCCAGCCTTTGGCTTGTAGCCCGGTCCGTGGGACACCCCTCCCCAACGAGGGGCGCATATCTGGAAGGGTAGCATCGATGGCTATGTCTGAACCGGCAACGCGGCCGGCTAATCCGCGTTTTTCCTCTGGCCCTTGCGCCAAACCCCCCACATTTACGTTGAACACCTTGTCTGACGCGGCCTTGGGCCGGTCTCACCGTGCGGCGATTGGTAAGGCCAAGCTCAAAGCGGCAATCGAAGAAACGCGCACGCTGTTGGGCGTACCTGCCGATTACAAAGTCGGTATCGTACCCGCGTCAGATACCGGCGCATTTGAAATGGCGATGTGGAACCTGCTGGGCGAGCGCGGCGTGGAAATGCTGGCCTGGGAAAGCTTTGGGTCCGGCTGGGTCACAGATTGCATCAAACAGCTGAAACTCGACGCCGACGTGAAAACAGCTGACTACGGCGATATTGTCGATTTGACGACCGTCGATTGGGACAAAGACGTCTGCTTCACTTGGAATGGCACCACGTCCGGTGTGCGGGTGCCCAATGGCGATGTGATCCCCACTGATCGCGATGGGCTGACGCTTTGTGACGCGACCTCTGCCGCGTTCGCCATGGACCTGCCTTGGGACAAGCTCGATGTGACCACCTTTAGTTGGCAGAAAGTTCTGGGCGGCGAGGCAGCACATGGTATGCTGATCATGTCCCCCCGTGCGGTTGCGCGGCTGGAGAGTTACACGCCTTCCTGGCCATTGCCCAAAATCTTCCGTCTGACGAAGGGTGGGAAACTGATTGACGGCGTGTTCGAAGGAGCCACAATCAACACCCCCTCGATGCTGGCTGTCGAAGACTATCTTCAGTGCCTCGCCTGGGCTCGCTCGGTCGGCGGATTAAAGGGTCTGATCGCGCGCGCAGATGCAAACGCGCAGGCGATCTGGAATTTTTGCGCGACACGCGACTGGATCGATAACCTTGCCGCCAATGCAGCCACGCGATCCAACACATCCGTGTGCCTGAAATTCACGGATCCGCGCATCACCGACGGGGCTGCTTTTGCCAAGGCGGTGGCCAAACGGCTTGGCGATGAAAACATCGCGCTGGATATCGGCGCCTATCGCGACGCGCCTCCAGGCCTGCGGATCTGGTGCGGCGGCACCGTGGAAACATCGGATATCGAGGCGATGTTGCCTTGGCTCGAATACGCGTTCGAAGCCGAGATAGCAGCGCTGACCGAAGCCGCGTGATGCTGGGGTAACTCCAGCTGACATTCTGACCGTAAGGCGGGCGCAGACCTGCCTTACCCCGTCCCCCCAACACTTCAAAAGGACCACCCAAATGGCCCCCAAAGTTCTCGTTTCCGACAAACTGTCTGAAACCGCCGTTCAAATCTTCCGCGATCGTGGCATCGACGTGGATTTCCAACCTGATCTTGGGAAAGATAAAGACAAGCTGCTCGAGGTGATTGGCCAATATGATGGCCTCGCAATCCGGTCTGCGACTAAGGTGACGGACAAGATCCTTGCCGCTGCTGACAATCTCAAAGTCGTTGGGCGTGCGGGCATCGGCACCGACAATGTCGACAAAGACGCGGCTTCCAAAAAGGGGGTGATCGTCATGAACACACCTTTTGGCAACACGATCACCACGGCCGAACACGCTATTGCGATGATGTTTGCTGTCGCCCGTCAGATCCCCGAAGCCTCTGCCTCCACCCATGCTGGCAAATGGGAAAAGTCCAAATTCATGGGTGTGGAACTGACCAATAAAACCCTCGGTGTGATCGGTGCAGGCAATATTGGTTCCATCGTCTGTGATCGGGCCCGCGCATTGCGCATGAAAGTGGTGGCCTATGACCCGTTTCTAAGCGATGAGAAAGCGGCCAAAATGCAGGTTGAGAAAGTCGAACTCGACGACCTGCTAGCGCGTGCCGATTTCATCACCCTACATGTGCCACTGACAGACGCCACTCGTAACGTGCTCTCGCGTGAAGCGTTGGAAAAGACGAAGCCGGGCGTACGCATCGTCAATTGCGCGCGTGGTGGGCTCGTGGACGAAGAGGCACTGGCGGACATGTTGAAATCCGGTCATGTCGCGGGTGCAGCTTTTGACGTGTTCAGCGTCGAACCGGCCACCGATAACCCGCTTTTTGATCTGCCCAACGTCGTGTGCACTCCCCACTTGGGCGCTGCGACGACCGAGGCGCAAGAAAACGTAGCCCTGCAAGTGGCCGAGCAGATGTCGAACTACCTGCTGACGGGCGCCGTTGAAAATGCGCTGAATATGCCGTCCGTCACTGCAGAAGAGGCCAAGGTCATGGGCCCGTGGGTCAAGCTGGCTGGCCACCTGGGCAGTTTCATCGGACAACTGACCGATGAGCCGATCAAGGCGATCAACATCCTTTACGACGGTGCTGTCGCGCAGATGAACCTCGAAGCGCTGAATTGCGCGGCCATCGCCGGGATCATGAAAAAGGCCAATCCGGATGTGAACATGGTCTCGGCCCCTGTGATTGCCAAAGACAAGGGTATCCAGATCTCGACCACCAATCAGGACAAGTCGGGCGCCTTCGACGCCTATATCAAGATCACCGTTGTCACGGACAAACGCGAACGGTCGATTGCCGGGACTGTCTTCTCGGACGGCAAACCGCGCTTCATTCAGATCAAAGGCATCAACATCGATGCCGAGATCGGCGCGCATATGCTGTACACTACAAACGAAGATGTCCCCGGCATCATCGGCCTGCTGGGCAACACCATGGGCAAAAACGGTGTGAACATTGCTAACTTTACCCTGGGCCGGAACGATGTGGGAGGGGAGGCGATTGCCCTGCTCTATGTCGACAACCCGATCCCCGAAGATGTTCTGAAAACGCTCGAAGGGACCGGGATGTTCCAACAGGTCAAACCCTTGGCATTCGACGTGGCTTAAGGGAACGCTTTCCGCCGTCCCTTCTGGGGCGGCGAGGTGCCCGAGCCTGCTAACAGAAAGGCGGGAGTGCAAAGTGCATGTGAGCCGCGCGAGGTGCGACTGTCTTTGTCGCGGACAACGCGTGGCATCGAGGTCGCGAAACCAATGGTCGTTTTGACCAGTCTTTCGCTTTCAAGATTTAGGCCGACCGGCTGATGTCCAAGGCATCCAGAATGGCTTTGCCAAACACGTCATCCGGCACGTCTTCGGGCAAGATCGTATCGTCGTGGCCGCGAATGCCTTCCCAATGACCACGCCCGCGATAGCGCCACGGCTTGATTTCGATCTGACCATCTTGCAACCGCAGCGACACATGGCCAGCGCCGTTAAACAGCGCTTTCAACGTTTTGACACCCGCGCGCGCTTTGTCGGCCTCTTCCGCTGCCTTGATTTCCTCTTTTGTGGGGAACCGCATGACCGCCTCCCACTCGGGGTGATCTGGCGTAATGAATCGACTGGCCAACAGGGCTTTGTGGGCTTCCCGACCCAGGTCGGCGTTGCTCATCTCTGGTGCAAAATACGCCTCATATCCCTTGGGGTCGTGGTATCCGCTGCGATAGACCGCTTGTGAGTTAATTTGCGTAAACTTGCGATAAGCCGTGACCTGAGCGCTTTTGGATTCCTTGGCCGGCTTGGCGTGCTTTCTTCGCTCTGCCGCCTCCGCTTGTCGTTTCGCGATCCATTCTTCGGTCGTCAGCACTTTTCTCATTGTATGCGGCTCACTCTGACGTCGATCCCTAAACTCTCAGCGTAGTCTACTGCGCGTTGAATTTGGTTAACGGGTCAGGCGTTTCGGCTGATGTCCAAGGCATCCAGAATGGCTTTGCCAAACACGTCATCCGGCACGTCTTCGGGCAAGATCGTATCGTCGTGGCCGCGAATGCCTTCCCAACTGCTGCGCCCGCGATAGCGCCATGGCTTGATCTTGATCTGCGCGTCCTGCAGGTTCAGCGTGACGCTTCCGGCACCGTTGTAGAGCGCCTTCAACGTCTTGACACCCGCGCGTGCTTTGTCGGCCTCTTCCAGAGCCTTGATCTCCTCGGACGTTGGGAATCTCATCACGTCATCCCATTCCGGGTGGTCCGGCCCGATGATACGACTGGCGGCAAGCGCCGCGCGCGTTTCACGCCCGATGTCCTGTGCGCTCATATCCGGCGGGAAGTATGTGTTGTAGCCCTTGGGATCAGGGCATCCCCTTCGATAGACTGCGAATGAGACAATGTTCGTGAACGCGCGATGCGCGTTTATGATGGCTTGTTTGGAAGCTCTTGGTGGCTTGGCGCGCTTTTTTCGCTCTGCCGCTTCGGCGAGAGCTTTCGCCCTTTGTTCCTCAAATGTCAGAACTTTTCTCATCGGATTTGCCTTACTCTGACGTCGATCCCTAAACTCTCAGCGTAGTCTATCGCGCGTTGAATTTGGGTAAACGTTTCTGGGTTGTTTCCTTGGGGCACGGCAAGTTCCAGGCGTCTGAGGTCGATTTGGTCAGGTTTCAATGGGAAGGATTTAAGATTAGAACCATCAAACCTGTCTATCTTGTCAATGTAACGCTTCAAGACACCGTAGATACGGCTGGGTCGGTCCACGTATCCCGGTGCACGCGTGTCCAGCGTTTTGGCGCTCGTCGCAAGCCCTTCGTCCTCGTCGAAGAAATCAAAAGTCTTGAACGTCTCGGGCGCACGCTCACCCAGGCCGCCCAATCGTTCTAGGTGATCTTCCCACGGTCCGCCCTGTTCCTTGATCGGCCCGCCCCAGCCAATGCCGGGATTGTCGATAACGTCCCAATCGGGGTCAGATGGCAGACGGCGGGCGTTTTCGGCCTCCTCCAAAAGCGCGTCGCGTAAGCGGTCGGGATCGACCGTCTCTCCGCTCTGCCCTCTGCGGCGCAACAGCCGCGCGGCCAATCCCGCCGGGGCGACGTTCAAGGCGATCAGCGTATTCAGATAGGCCCGCTCGCGCGCGGCGTCTTCCACCTGAGCCAAGGTTGCGCGGCACCGGGCGTACTCTTCCATCACCAGGCCGGGGCGGGTTTCGACAGCATAGGCATAGTCTGCAAACGCCTGAGCGGTTTCCGGAAAATCCCGCCAAAACGACTTGAGCTCTTCGATGGCGCCCTCGACCGCTTGGCGCATGTCGTCCAGTTCGGCCTGTTCTGCGTACGAGAGCGTTCCGAACCGTTCCCGCGCCGAAAGCACACCCAACCGGCTGACCCACACAAGGTTTTCGGGGATCTCGCTCAGCGTTTCTGCAATGTCGGTCAGGGTGTCCCGGATCGCCTCAAAAACGCCCGCATCCACACCGCGACCATGAGCCACCTGTGCTGCCACAAAATCCGGTTCGCATTCCGGTTCATCCAGAAGGTACGGTTCGGCAAAGCACCGGCAGTTGTAATCCTGTCCGGGATGACCGGTTTCTGGCGGGGAGTCCCAGTCAAAGACCTGATCGTCATGTTTTGCGTGTTCGTGACGCACCTTTTCGTCGTCGCGGGACCGCCAGATGTACTGATCAATCCCAAGCGCGCGTTGCCTGCGTTCATTGATCAGACCAGAGAAGGACGTGATCAGGTTTCCTTCCATCGCACGTCGGGCGGACTGAAACCGGCTGGGCCGGTCGCCATAGGTCGCCCAAATCGCCTCCACCCGGTTCGCCCACTCGTCCGCGGCGGCGGCCTTATCGCCGGACACGTCCTCTAAATCGGCAACAGAAAGGGGGACCTGAAATCCGTCGCGTGTGAATCGCAGCAACAGATCCACGTTGATCTGATCGGCAACATCCAGATTGGTGGCGAACTGCTCCTGCAGCGCGGCAAATCCCGGGATATCCGACTTGCGCGACAGCGGGCGAGCGACCACACCCCGCGCGCCTTTCGACAAAACGAAGCCACCGCTTCCACCACATCTCAAAAACTCAGAGAACTTCGTTTCCATGACCCACGCCGCATTCGAATGAATGGGCAGTATCGTCGTGCAAGCCGGTTAACTGGGCGCAATCACACCGTACGTTGCCTGCATCCTCTTCTCAGTCGGAACAGATATTCATACAAAATGCAGTGTCCGGACCCTGGACACAGGACGGCAATCTGCTGCGCACCGGTCGATCGGCAGCTTTCGCGCGGCATTTTCCTCAATTTGCAGCGCAATCCCTCGCCAACATGCCGCGAACGCGCTACCCAAGCGGCATCCAGGCAAGGACGTTTCCATGACCCAACCCATCTATGCCATCGGCGACATTCACGGCCAGCTTGGCATGCTCGAAGACGCGCTCGCCTTGATCGAGGCGGATGGCGGGGAAAACGCGCATGTGGTCTTTCTGGGGGATTACGTGGATCGTGGCCCTAACAGTCGCGGGGTCATCGATACGCTCATCGCAGGGATGGCAGAGGGTCGCAACTGGACTCCGCTAAAAGGCAACCATGACCGCATGTTCCAGTGGTTTATGGAGGACGTGCCCCGCCACGATCCCCATTTGCTGGTTGGATACCACTGGTTCCACGAACGTCTTGGTGGGGTCGAAACCATGGCCTCATATGGTGTGAGGTTTGACGACCAGACCCGCCTCACAGACCTGCATGCCCGGTCTAAAGGTGTCGTGCCGCAAGCCCATGTCGACTTCCTGAATGCGCTACCCTTGATGCATGAAACCGAGGATCTGCTTTTTGTCCATGCAGGCATCCGGCCGGGTGTCGCAGTCGCGGAGCAAACCGAAGAAGATCTCGTCTGGATCCGACATGAGTTCCACGAGCACACTGGCCCGCATCCCAAGTGCGTGGTGCACGGCCACACACCGGTGCCGCATGCGACCGACTACGGAAATCGCATCA
>CAYODE010000017.1:0-23865 GCA_964402685.1 uncultured Aestuariivita sp.
CGCATGAGTTCTACTTTGTTGCCGGACTTCTCATCATGGCCGGTCTTGGCCTGTTTCTGTTCACTTCGGCCTTCGGTCGCGTGTGGTGTGGGTATGCTTGTCCTCAGACGGTCTGGACCGATCTGTTCATGCTGGTTGAACGCTGGATCGAAGGGGATCGGAACGCGCGATTGCGTTTGCATCGCCAGAAGAAGCTGGATTTCCGCAAGTTCAGACTGACTTTGACAAAGTGGATCTCGTGGTTGTTGATCGCCGTGGCCACAGGCGGCGCTTGGGTGTTCTACTTTGCTGATGCACCAACCCTGATGCTCGATCTGCTCACGTTCAGTGCGCATCCAATCGCATACACCACGATTGGTATTTTGACGGCAACAACCTTCTTCTTTGGCGGTTTCGCCCGCGAACAGATCTGCATTTATGCCTGCCCTTGGCCACGTATCCAGGCGGCGATGATGGATGAAGATACCATCACAGTGGGGTATCGCGGATGGCGCGGGGAACCCCGAAAGCATTCGGAAGAGATCACGGATGACACCCCGCAGGGCGACTGTATTGACTGCATGGCCTGCGTGAACGTGTGCCCGATGGGTATCGACATCCGCGACGGCCAGCAGATGGAGTGCATCACCTGCGCGCTCTGCATCGATGCGTGCGACGACATCATGGCCAAGATCGGAAAACCACGCGGCTTGGTCGATTACATGGCCCTGTCGGATGAGCCGCGCGAGCGTGAAGGCAAAGCGCCGCGCAGCATCTGGATACACATCTTTAGACCGCGCACGATCCTTTATACCACCCTGTGGTCTTTGGTCGGTATCGGGTTGGTGTTCGCCCTGTTTGTCCGGTCGCATATCGATATGTCGATCGCGCCCGTGCGCAACCCTGTTTATGTGACGATGTCAGACGGATCGATCCGCAATACGTATGACGTTCGTTTGCGCAACATGACCAACAACCCCACAACGTTCCGTCTGTTTGCAACGGGTCATCCTCAATTGCGGCTGCAACTGGAAGGGACGCCCTATCAGACCGTTGATCTGCAGGCCCAAGACGCCGTCTTGCAACGAGTTTACGTGATTTCGCCTCCGGGTTCTGATCCGGCCGAAGCGGAACGCACCGAGCTGCGCTTCTGGGTCGAAGACATCTCGAACGGCGAGCGCAACTATTCCGACAGCACCTACTTTGGGAGAGGAAACTGAGCCATGGCAACGCGCGAATTTACCGGAAAACACGCATTGATGGTCTTTGGTGGAGCATTCTCTGTCATCATCGCCGTGAACTTGGCCCTCGCGTATAACGCGGTAAAGACCTTTCCCGGCTTAGAGGTCAAGAATTCGTATGTTGCATCACAGCAGTTCGACGTAAAACGCGAAGCCCAGTTGCGCCTTGGCTGGTCGGTGCGCGCAGATGCGCGCGATGGACAAGTCATCCTTGCGATCACTGACAAACAAGGGGCGCCGGTGGAAGTTGCCGATCTCAAAGCGACTTTGGGCCGGGCAACTCATGTCAAAGACGACGTCGTGCCCGAGTTTGTTTTTGATGGCAAAGCCTATGTCGCCTACGCGGATTTGGGAAAGGGCAACTGGAACATCCGCATGATTGCGCGCGCGGATGACGGAACAGAGTTCACCCAGCGCGTTATCCTGCATGTACGGGGCTGAGGAGCGGTGACCGCGCATATGCCTCCATCGGCTGCGGCTTGTCCGGGATGCGTTGCAACTCCGACCGAAACGGTCGAGGAACCAGTTGCGCCGGGCCGGCTGGCCCTGTCTTTGCCGGGCATCCATTGCCAAGGCTGCATTTCCGGTGTTGAGCGGATTCTAAATGCCCATCCGGGGGTCACATCGGCCCGTGTGAACCTGACGCTGAAACGGGCGATGATTGACGCGGACGCCGAAGTTGAGGCCGCCACGCTCATTCCGATGTTGGAAGCGGGCGGTTATGAGGCGCATGAACTTGATCCCGGCGCTCTGAAAGCCACACAAACCGATCGTGCCGGCCGTGACTTGCTGATGCGCCTGGCCGTCGCTGGCTTCGCGTCGATGAATGTCATGCTGCTGTCGGTGTCGGTTTGGTCCGGAGCCGAACATGCCACACGAGACATGTTCCACTGGATTTCGGCCGCGATCACCTTGCCGGCCATCGCGTTTTCGGCCCAGCCCTTCTTCAAGAACGCTTGGTCTGCGTTGAAGGTTCGCAAGCTGAACATGGATGTGCCCATTGTCCTGGCCATCGTGTTGGCATTGGTGACCTCGCTTTGGGAGACGGCGCTATCGGGCCATCATGCTTATTTCGACGCGGCCATGGCGTTGACGTTCTTTCTTCTTGCAGGCCGCTATCTGGATTATCGCACCCGCGCTGCCGCGCGTTCTGCCGCTGAAGAATTGGCAGCGTTGGAGGTTCCGCGCGCTTTGCGTTTGGAAAATGGCGTTGAAGTGGAAGTACCCGTTGCCGCATTGGATGTGGGTGACCACGTTCTTGTGCGTCCGGGTGGACGCATGCCAGTTGACGGTGTTGTTGTGGAAGGCCAATCGGAATTGGACCGTTCGCTTCTGACTGGCGAGACCGTGCCCGTCTTCGCTGCGCCCGATCAGTCGGTCAGCGCGGGTGAGGTCAACCTCACCGGACCGCTGACGATCGAAGCCACGGCAGTGGGGCAGGATACGTCACTGCACCGCATGACCGATTTGGTTGCCATCGCAGAGTCGGGGCGGTCGAATTATACGTCTCTGGCCGACAAAGCTGCCAAACTCTATGCGCCAGGTGTGCATATCTTGTCAGCGCTCAGTTTTTTGGGCTGGTACCTCTATACTTGGGACGTGCGCACCGCGTTGAACATTGCAGCGGCTGTTTTGATCATCACATGCCCCTGTGCGTTGGGTCTTGCTGTTCCTGCCGTGACAACCGCTGCGTCAGGGCGCCTGTTCCGAAAGGGGATGTTGATCAAGGACGCGACGGCGCTGGAACGTTTGGCTGCTGTCGATACGGTTGTGTTCGACAAAACCGGCACGCTGACGGCCGGGACGCCCGAGGTGACCAATCTCGGAGAGCATGGTCGCCGGGAACTAGAGGTGGCCTTGGCCCTCGCTGAAGTATCCTCGCACCCGTTGTCGAAATCGCTGACGGATGCAGCACGTGCTGCTGGTGTGAAGCCGGCGACGCTGTCCGATGTCGTGGAGGTCCCGGGATACGGGACGCAAGCCACATGGGGTGATCGCCGGGTACGTCTGGGGCGCGGTGCCTGGGTTGGTGCGGGAGAAGCGCAAGGCACGACAGCGTGGCTCGGCATCGAAGGGGATGCGCCGCGCGCGTTCAGCTTTATTGATGCGCTACGCCCAGGGGCGGAGGCGGCTGTCGAAGAACTTAGAGGCGCAGGATATGAGGTTCTGTTGATCTCCGGTGACACACCACAAGCCGTTGAAACCCTTGCGACCCGTCTTGGCATTACCAAATGGGTGGCCGAAGCGCTGCCCGCAGACAAGGCGGATCGTATTCGTAAACTGTCAGATGAGGGCCGTAAGGTACTGATGGTCGGTGACGGGCTCAACGACACAGCTGCTTTGACAGCGGCACATGTCTCTATCTCGCCAGCTTCCGCGCTCGATGCGGCACGGGTGGCATCGGATATCGTGCTACTTGGCACTGATCTGTCGCCAATTCCCGAGAGTGTTACGCTGGCGCAACGTGCCGTGAAACGGATCAAAGAGAATTTTCAGATCGCAACGATATACAACGTGATCGCCGTGCCATTAGCTGTGGCAGGTTTGGCCACCCCGCTGATCGCTGCCTTGGCGATGTCGACCTCATCCATTACGGTATCACTGAACGCGCTCAGGCTGAGGTGAACCCATGGAAGTCCTTGGATACCTGATCCCGATTTCCCTGACGCTTGGTGCCGTTGGGTTGTTGGCGTTCATCTACACGGTTCGGTCGAACCAGTATGACGACCCCGAAGGGGACAGCCGCCGTATCCTGAGCGATGAATGGGATGACCGTCCCAAGCCCGACTGATTTGCATCAGCTACTGGGTCCAATCATAAAGCAACTGACATTGCGTGCTTGCAGCCTGCGACAGGCCAAATCAGCGCTTTCACGGGTCATGCCATGGAAATTCGCGTCGAAGCCACGTGGTCCTTTGACCACTTTTCGCAGGCTACCGTCGAGCGATGACATCTCGGACAGGGCGGTTCTTAACAGAACCTTTTCCGCCTGATAGCGGCTGGTATAGCGACCCACATTGATGCCCCAGTGTTTTCCGCCGGACGTCGACAACCGGGTCACCACCTCGCGCTGAGTATCATCTTCGAGAGAGTCGGTACCCGCAGTTGCGAGCGCAGTTTGGGTTACCGAAGCCGGTCTTGCATTCGGTCTTATGGTGGTGTCAATCGCGTTTGTCTGCGTCCGTGCAACGACTTCCACCTCTGCGGGCTTATCTGCGGTTTTTGCCTCGGCAACGGCCTCTGCAATCTCCTCACGCAGGACGTCCTCTTCGGCTTTCGCTGTTTCGACGACTGCCTCAGCCACAAGGATTGGTTCATTCGGGTCAGGACGCATTTGCGGACGTAGACTTTTCGCAACCGCGCCGCTGACTTTGTTGGTGGATCCTGCCGACGCGTGAATCGCAGCCGGGTTAGATGCGTAGACCGGCGGAGCGGGTTTTCGCAGCGGCGCGCGCGAGGGTGCGCGGCGAAAACCAAGATCCAAAAGCTCGGCGACACGCGCATTGCGTGATGTCGTCGACTTGCCGCCGAAGACCGTGGCGATGATCCGTTCGTTGCCGCGCTGGGCAGAGGCGACGAGGTTAAACCCAGCCGCACGCGTATATCCAGTTTTGATGCCATCAGCACCGCGGTAGGCTGCAAGCAATCGCCGGTTTGTGTTAGACACCTCTTTGATGCCTGCATGTGTCGAACGCCGGGAGAAGAGGTTGTAGTACTGCGGGTAATCATACAGCATCCGGCGCCCCATGATCGTCATATCGCGCGCTGTGGACAGGTGACCGGATTCCGTCAGTCCGTGAGCGTTCTTAAAGGTCGTACGCGTCATGCCAAGGGCCTTGGCCGTCGCATTCATTCGCCGCGCGAAAGCGGCTTCCGATCCTGAAATGGCTTCTGCGATTGCCGTTGCAGCGTCGTTTGCGGATTTGACCGCAGATGCCCGGATCAAATACCGCAGCTTGATCCGTTGGCCTGATCGCAAGCCCAGCTTGGAGGGCTGTTCGCTTGCTGCCTTCTTTGAGACCCGTACCATAGTATCCAGCGTGATCTCACCATTTTTGACGGCTTCGAACGCGATGTAGAGCGTCATCATTTTGGTGAGTGAAGCAGGATGCAGACGCGTGTCTGCGTTGCGGGAATGAAGAACCTCTCCGGTCCGGGCGTCCATGACCATGGCTGCATATGGGGCCGCTGCAACGCTCAGCGGCACGACGATGCACATCCATATGGTTGCAAACACATATAGCCCTAGACGGGCCAGGCTTTTCCGCCGAACCTGCACGATCGTTGCCTCTACTTGCCTCTTGCCGCTGGTTTTCCAGCTGACGTTTTTCTGCTTGTGCGAAAAGCGTAACATACGACCCGGTCAAAATAAAGTTCCAAGTTGCAAGGATTTAGCGGCGACTCGACCGATGGTGGTTCAAGATTTTGTGGGTGGGGCCTTTCGCGTTACCAAACCGGCAATTGTGGCCGAATTGTGGCGACGTCAGATGATGCCTTTGATCAGGTCCGGCAAATCGCCCAGATCAGTGATTTCCTTGTAGCGTGGTGCGTTTTCAGGCGGTGCTGCTGCTTCGAGTTCCCATTCCAAACCATGCGGAACGAACACGCCCCATCCACCGATCTCAACCACGGGAACAACATCGGATCGCATCGAATTCCCGACCATCATTGCACGCTCAGCACCATCCGCACGCGCATCGAAAATACCGGCGTATATTTCTGGCGATTTCTCCGAGACGATTTCCACTCCATCGAAGAGGTCACCCAATCCCGACTGGGCCAGTTTGCGCTCTTGATCCAGCAGGTCGCCCTTCGTGATAAGGAGTACTTGATAAGAGTCGGACACCGATTTGACGGCCTCTTTCGCATAGGGCAACAACTCAATAGGGTGGCGCAGCATTTCCTGCCCGGCGTCCAACAGTTCGGCAATGACCGATGCTGATACCCGTTTGTTCGTGACATCGATTGCGGTCTCTATCATCGAAAGGACGAAACCCTTGATGCCATATCCGTAGTGGCCGAGGTTCCGTCGCTCTGCATCCAACAGTCTCGCCATGAGGTGATCTGGTTCTGTATAGTCGCGCAAGAGGTCCGCGAACCGTTCCTGCGTCAGTCGATAGAAACGTTCGTTCTGCCAAAGCGTGTCGTCAGCATCAAATGCTATGCAAGTCAGAGCAGTCATCTGGAATCTCTTGCGGATGTCTTTTCTAATTTTTCACAGGCGTTATATAAAGCCTTCAGGGAAGAGAAAGCATTTTGGCAAACAGCTTGGATATGACGATGGATCCTTGGATCATGGCCAGTGATGACGAAACCGATGATGATACATCGGTCATTACAGACGTACGTCCAAAAACAAAGCGCCCGCCGCTCTACAAGGTGCTGCTTCTGAACGACGACTATACGCCGATGGAATTCGTCGTACATGTGCTTGAACGTTTCTTTGGCATGACCCATGCGCAGGCTTTTGAAGTTATGCTGACCGTGCACAAAAAAGGCGTGGCAGTTGTTGGTGTCTTCAGCCACGAAATCGCCGAAACCAAAGTTGGCCAAGTCATGGACTTTGCTCGTCGCCATCAGCACCCGCTTCAGTGCACGATGGAGAAAGAGGACTAGTCCTCGCCCATGTCACCCCGTCTATCGCTGGTTTTTGACGCAGGTGGCCTGGACCTGCCTGACGGGCCCGTGGTTGTATTTCATCCGCGAGCAGATGCAGACCTGTCCGTTTTGCCTGCGGAGCAGGTGACAATCGTTCAGCCATTTTTCCCTGATCATGCGGCTTGGAGTGCGCGTGGCTATCGTTGTGTGCCAGAGTTGGACGGGCAGTTTGAAACGGCAGTAGTCTTTCTGCCGCGGTCCAAAACTCAAGCGCGCACATTAATTTCCGATGCGGCGCGGGTTGCCCAAGTCGTGGTTGTCGATGGCGCCAAAACCGACGGTGTGGACAGTCTATTAAAAGAAGTCCGCAAACGAACGACGGTCAGTGGCCCTATTTCGAAGGCGCATGGAAAGACTTTCTGGTTCGAAACGACGGATGCGTTTGCGGATTGGGCGACGCAACCGAGCAACATCCAAGGCTTCCATACTCTGCCTGGCGTGTTTTCTGCCGATGGTATTGATCCGGCGTCTCAGCTTTTGAGCGAGGTTCTGCCAGAAAAGCTTGGACCCAGGGTTGCGGATCTGGGCGCCGGTTGGGGATATTTGTCTGCTCAGGTTCTCACCCGACCCTCGGTCGAACTCATTCACGTCGTAGAGGCGGATTACGTCGCGCTGGCATGTGCACGGATGAATGTGACCGATCAGCGAGCACAGTTCTATTGGGCGAACGCCACCGAATGGGGTCAGGCTGGTCAGGTCGATACTGTGGTTATGAATCCGCCTTTCCACACCGATCGCGCAGCGAACGTGGCGCTTGGGCAAACCTTCATTCAGGCAGCGGCACGGTTGTTGACACCGCAAGGAACGCTGTGGATGGTCGCCAATCGACATCTTCCTTACGAAGCCGCGTTGCGCGAGGCGTTCCGCGAAGGTGATGAACTGGCCGGCGACGCCCGCTTCAAGTTGTTTCGAGCGTCACGTCCCGCTCGCCCCCGGCGTTGAAAGCCGCTAACGTCTGCCGAGATTAGGGAGAATTCTCATGTCCTTTTCCATCGCCGGAAAGACCGCCATCGTCACCGGAGCCGCAAACGGCATCGGCTTGGCCATCGGGCGGCAATTTGTCGAGAATGGTGCGAACGTGATGTTCGCGGACATGGATGAAAAAGGGCTTATCGACCAGCTGGGCGAAAACGCCGAAGATGGGAATGTCAGATATTTCGCCGGAGATCTGCGTGAAAAACTGACCACTGCAAATCTGCTGTCTGCCACGATCGACGCATTTGACCAGGTGGACATCCTGGTAAACGGGGCTCGTCAGGTAAACGTCTCTGATCCTTTGTCGCCCGATGACGACTCTGTCATCAGTCTTTTGAACCAGAATCTGGTACCTGCACTGCGCCTGACGCAGTTGGTGGCCAAACGCATGGTCAAGCAAGCTGAAGGTCAAACCGAAGGTCAGGTCGGCTCGATCATCAATCTCAGCTCGATTGCCGCCCGGCGGACGCACCCTGATCTTTTGGCGTACTCGGTCAGTTCGGCGGCTTTGGATCAGCTGACAAGATCAATGGCCGTTGCTCTTGCACCTATGCGCATTCGGGTAAATGCGGTGGCTTTTGGATCTGTGATGTCTGCGTCTTTGCGGGGCACGCTGCGAGAGAATTCAGACTTCCGCGAAGATATCGAACGCCATACCCCTCTGGCCAGGATTGCTGCACCCGGCGAGCTGGCGGATGCTGTGCAATACCTTGCCTCTGAGGGGTCAGGTTTTATGACAGGGCAGATTCTAACTTTGGATGGTGGGCGCACGTTACTCGACCCTGTCGCCGCACCCGCGCATTAAGTCTTTGCCCTTTTTGCAAGGATGGGTAGGCTGTGTGTCAACTTAAGGAGACACCGTTATGACCGCTCATTTTGACAGTGAAAAAGCAACTGCCGCCGCGTGGTTCCGTCGCTTGCGAGATGACATCGTTGCCGCATTTGAGACGTTGGAAGACAGTCATTCCGAAGGCCCGCTGTCAGATCAGACGCCCGGTCGGTTTGAGGTGATCGAAACCAAACGATCTGCACCCGATGGCGGCGACGCCGGCGGCGGCCTGATGAGCGTCATGCGAGGAGGGCGCGTGTTTGAAAAAGTCGGTGTCAACGTGTCGACCGTGTACGGGACTTTGGGGGACCGTGCGCAGGCGGCAATGATGGCGCGGAAGGGTTTGCCCGGAATGAAAGATGATCCCCGCTTCTGGGCGTCCGGCATCAGCTTGGTGGCCCATATGCAAAATCCGCATTGCCCTGCGGTGCACATGAACACGCGAATGTTCTGGACACCACATGCCTGGTGGTTTGGAGGGGGATCAGACCTGAACCCTTGCATCGAATACGACGAGGACACAGCGCATTTTCACGCGACCCAAAAAGCGCATTTGGATCCGCATGGCGCTGCGCATTATCCAAGGTTGAAGGAGTGGGCAGATGAGTATTTCTTTGTCCCACACCGCGGCCGGGCGCGTGGCGTCGGCGGGATCTTTATGGATGATTATTGTACAGAAGACTGGCAGTCGGACTTTGCGCTAACGCAAGATATTGGTCGGGCGTTTCTGCCAGCCTTTGTTCCGTTGATTGAAAAGCGCAGGGTGCAACACTGGTCTGACGCGGATAAAGACGCGCAATTGGTACATCGCGGGCTCTACGCCGAATACAATCTCGTCTATGATAGGGGCACCAAGTTCGGTCTGGAGACTGGGCATGATGCGAATGCAGTCTTGATGAGCTTGCCACCTTTGGCGAAATGGATCTGACCAAAGTCTTTTCGTAGACTCTTGAAAAACAACGCTACAAACTCCGACGCAGTCGGGTAATTTCGAAACTGTTAGGGTTGTCTGGCTTTTAGATTGGCGGTCATATGCTTCCGAATTCGGGTTTTCTTTCCAATGCCTCGCAGGATCTTCGCGATATGTTGGGTCGCGCAGCGATCGAAGTGACGCTGTCCGATGGAGAACCCTTGTTCGAGCAGGGCGATGAAGGTGATACGCTTTACGCGGTGACAAAAGGGGCTATCGAACTCAGTGTTCTGTCGCGCGAAGGGCGTAAGTTATCGTTAGATATGCTGCGTCCTGGTGACATGTTCGGGGAAATCGCACTCTTTGATCCGAGCCACCGAACCGCCTCAGCCGTCGCGGTTGGAGAGACGCATCTTTTAAGCGTGCGCAATGCCGATTTGTTGCGTGAATTGAACCATGCACCAGAATTGGCAGTAGATCTGGTTAGACTGGCGGGTCAACGCATGCGATGGATGAACCGTCAGCTGAGCGAGCAGGTGTTCTTGCCGATGTCTAGCCGGTTGGCGCGCAAGATCATGCACCTGACAGAACATGAAAGGAACAGCCAACCCATTCTGGACATGTCACAGTCAGATCTGGCCGAGTTTGTCGGGGCGACGCGCGAGGCCGTGTCCAAAACCCTGTCAGTCTGGAAAAAACGCGGTGTCGTTGAAAACGCCAAAGGTGGCTTGAAGATCATTGATTACAGCGCCTTAAGAGCCATGGCGGACTTGGACGAATTGTAAAACGTAATTTTTTAGGACGCCCTGTGATGCAGTTCACATCACGTTATGCATTGCTGACCTAAGGTCACGGTCATTACCAACAATGCCTTTTCCGGCACATCCAATTGGAAGGATGACACCAGTGACCCACAAAGACTCCGCACACTGCCATTCAAATCGTGCACAGCCAGCTCAGACCGTGCGTGGTATTCTGAACTGGATTGTCGAAACTGATCGCAAATTTCGTGTGACGCAAAGCCGGATCGATCAATTCGGTGACCGTTTTTGAGAACTGACAAGCGGGCTAAACACTACTCGCCCTTAAGCCGACCGCCAGCCCGCTTCGCCTAAAGCATCCCAGTAAGACGTTGAGACCCTCATTTTTGATCCAAGACCTTTTTCAACCAGTGCCCGGTGCATTTTCTTTAGCTTCCAGCAGGGCACATGCATGACCATATGATGCTCCAAATGGTAGTTCACCCAATACGGGGCGATGAGCGCCCGTGCAATTGGTCCAGCGTGAGTTGTGCGCACATTCTGCAACGGGTTCTCTGACACCTCTGTCGCTCCGTGCTCTGCGATGTTCCGCACCCGCAAAACCAGTTGGAACCACGTCAAGAAGGGCAGCAGCCAAAAGGCCAGACCCCACCACCAATCGCCGATCAGTCCCATCAACACGATGATACTCAAAAAGACGGGCAGTGATTTCCAGAGGTCGCGTGCCTTGAACGCCTGAGCGAAATCTGAATTTGCCGCCTCGATCGCGTCGTCGTCTCCTGCAAGACGGAATGACATCGCGATCTGTCCCGCCAATTGTTTGACGCCGGTTTGCCCGGTTAAATCGCGGATAAACTTCCGCTTCAAAGAGGCATGTGATGTAGGAAACTTTGATGAAAGGACTAGGTCGGGGTCCTTGTCTGTTTGAGTAAAACGGTGATGCGTCAAGTGATAGTGCCGATAGGCGCCCAGTTCGGCGAGGATGGGGCGACCGCACAACCATTCCCCCACAAACTCATTAACCGCACGGGTTTTGAATAGGGCGTTATGCGCTGCCTCGTGCATCAAAATGGCAAGTCCAAGCTGCCTGGAGCCGATGATCATGACGGCCAGAACGAAGGTCACTGGGTTAGGAAGCCACCAGAACAAGGCAACGGCCAAACAGATGACGCCCCAGCAATGCACAATCAGCCACGCGCCCATAGCGTCCGATCGCTCAGCAAGCGGGCGAATTTCCTCGGTCGTGAGATATGACTTTCCCGGTGTCATGAAGCGCCTCCCATTGCGCGGACACAATCGTATCGTCCCGCTACAGGGATGGGCTGTCAATAAAAGCGCTACGTCATGCGTGTTCTAACTGTGCCAGTCGAAGAAGCCCGGGCCCGCCTCTTTTAGAAGTTTTTGGGCCATCGTACGGCCCAATTCCGGGCCGTCCCCGATCGGTGCGGACGCATCATCCGCAATGGATTGCGACCCATCTGGACGAAGGACTTCGCCCCTCAATCGAATCGTACCACCATCCAGTTCGGCCAGTCCTGCGATCGGCGTTTCGCAAGACCCATCCAGTTCAGCCAGAAAGGCGCGTTCCGCCGCAAGCCGCTGACCTGTTGGCCCGTCATGTATCGCCTCGAGCATCATGGCTGTGCGCGGATCATCCGCGCGGCGTTCAATCCCTATGGCCCCCTGCGCCACGGCGGGCAGCATGTCGTCAGGGGATATCGCGTGCTTGGGCACGTCGTCCATCTCGAGACGATTCAAGCCGGCCATGGCGAGAAACGTACACTCCGCGACGCCCTCTAAGAGCTTGCGCAAGCGGGTTTGTACGTTCCCTCGAAATTCAACGACCTGCAGATCTGGTCGCCGGTTCAGCAATTGTGCTTTGCGCCGCAAACTGGAGGTTCCAACAACGGCGCCATCAGCCAATGCAGCGATCCCATCCTTGTCCGGAGAGATGAAAGCATCACGCACATCTTCTCGCGGAAGATAGGTATCCAAAAGCAAACCTGTCGGTTGCTCGACCGGCATGTCCTTCATCGAATGGACAGCAATGTCAATTTTTCCTGACAGCAGATCTTCTTCAATTTCCCGTGTAAAAAGCCCTTTGCCGCCGATCTCTTTTAACGGGCGATCCTGAATGGCATCGCCGGTGACCTTGATCACAACGATTGAAAAAGCTTCTTCACTAAGATCAAAGGCTTGGCTCAAACGCCAGCGTGTTTCATACGCCTGTGCAAGCGCTAATGGAGAGCCACGCGTACCAATGTTGAGCGGGTTTTCGGGGGTCGGCAGGTCAATCTTCATAGGCCTATCATTAGTCGCGTCAATTTGCCCTGACAACCGCCCCCGTCTTGACAAAGTGACGCTGAGCCATGACCAAAAGCGAAAAGACGAAGATGAGGGATCCATGGCCGAGACCAAGACACTGCTGCGCGCATTGGCGGGAGAAACACTAGATACACCCCCGATTTGGATGATGCGGCAGGCTGGCCGATATCTGCCCGAATATCGCGCGACGCGTGCGCAAGCGGGCGACTTCCTCTCCCTTTGCTACAATAGCGAGCTAGCTGCCGAAGTGACTTTGCAGCCTATTCGGCGCTATGGTTTTGACGCCGCGATCCTGTTTGCGGACATTCTATTGGTTCCCCAGGCCCTGGGCGCTGATTTGTGGTTTGTGACCGGCGAAGGACCACGACTTTCGACGATTACGACTGAAGCTGACTTTGCCAAGATCGGCGGTCGCGAAGATATCCATGAAACGCTGAACCCGATTTACGAAACGGTGCGCATATTGCGGCGCGAGCTACCGCAGGAAACAACCCTAATCGGATTTGCCGGTGCTCCGTGGACCGTGGCGACATATATGATTGCGGGCCGTGGCACACCGGATCAGGGTCCGGCACATGCTTTGATGGCCGAAAACGAGCCACTATTCGCGAGCCTGATTGATCGTCTAACAGAGGCCACGATCGATTATCTTTCGATGCAGATCGAAGCAGGCGCCGAATGCGTCAAGATCTTTGACAGTTGGGCCGGGTCTTTAAAAGGCGATGCGTTTGACAAATACGCGCTGGAGCCTTGCCGGGCAGTTACCGCGGCGTTGAAGGAGCGGCACCCAGATACCCCGATTATCGGTTTCCCGCGCGAGGCGGGTGACAAATATGTCGGGTTCGCCAAAGCGACAGGTGTGGATTGCGTTGCCTTGGACAGCGCAGTCGATCCGAAATGGGCGGCGGAACATGTGCAGGTGGACGGTTGTGTTCAAGGGAACTTGCAGTCGTCGCACATGGTGACCGGTGGTCAGGCGCTGATCGATGAAACCCGCGCGATTGTTGAGGCGTTCTCGGACGGTCCGCATATCTTCAATTTGGGCCACGGCATAACGCCCGATGCCGATCCTGATAATGTCCAACTGATGATCGATACGGTCCGCGGCGCGAAGTAATGATTTCCCGCTTGACGAGTCGCAGGGCCTGTCATAGGTGACGCCCCCATGGCGCGGTAGCTCAGCTGGTTAGAGCGCTCGACTCATAATCGAGAGGTCGGGAGTTCAAGTCTCCCCCACGCCACCAACTCTCCTGTCATCTAAATTCCAGACCCGGTGAGGCGTCTTGGCGCTTGCGCTACTTGAGCGTCTGCGCGATGCTGCAACTTGATGGTGCCCGGCCGAGACATCGGCCAGGCTAAAATGGGAACGCGGTGCGGGCCATTGGCTCAATTCCGCGACTGCCCCCGCAACTGTAGGCGGCGAGCGATCCTGACGAAGACCACTGAGCGCTATGCGCTTGGGAAGGCTCAGGAAAGCAATGACCCGCGAGTCAGGAGACCTGCCATCTGGGGTGTGATCCACACCTTGTTTATCTCAACCCGGGCGGGGTGCCCCGGAGAAGGAGCAGACCAGATGGACCTACATGGCCAGACTCATTTGCAAACTTCCCCACGCGCCGTCCTTGCTGCGCGGAGGGCGCAATGCTGATTCAAAAAACACTACTACAGTTGCAAACACGGGCCGATACCCCGGAACGCGCCCGCGAATTGGGCCGAATGGGTTACATGCAGTGGCTTGGCGGATTGCCGGGCGCGGCGAATTATGAATACGAGGCGATCAAGGCCTATCTTTATGCGCGTCCATTCATTGAAACCGATCCAGCGGTGAAGGCATTTTGCGATTTGCTGCGACAGTCCTTGCAGCATCCCCTGCAGCCGTTGGACCTGGCTTTGCCAAAACCGAGGCGACGTGGCGGCGCCGGTGAGCGCAGGATGTCGTTGTAGGCTTACTGTTGGACTTGCGCCGCGCGTTCCCTCCCGATGCTGGGCAATGCAGAAAATAGATTTGACTCAGCCACTTATGTGGGATGGGATGACGTGTCTGCACTTTTTGCCTGGATGTCATGAGCTCGCCAGCCGTAACACTGACAGCATCGGGAACGACCGCGCGTGTGAGCGGGCGCTTGGTGACGAATACGTTGGGCCAAGTTGAAACAGCGTTTCAGGAGTACTCGGCCAAGGGTTCTTCACTGACCTTGGATTTGTCAGCACTAGACCTGTTAGACACCGGAGGCGCCTATTTGGTTGTGTCCCTGCAGCGTCGGTTGGCCGCGGCGGGCACCACGGTAGAAATCGCTGGGGCAAACCCAGATCAACTGGCGTTGATCGAAACAGTTTCGCACGCGCTTCCCACCGAAGAAGGTATCGAGGATCTGCCGAGAGGCTTTGTCCCATGGGTGGAAAGCGTTGGAAAGAAAACCCACGAAGCCTTCATCTCGTTCTTGTCGCTGTTGTCCTTCCTTGGGCTGACGCTCCAACGATTTCTTCGGGTGATCTTTCAACCCCGAAGGCTCCGCATGGCGGCACTTGTCAGCCAGATGCAGGAAACCGGCTTAAACGCTGTCCCCATCGTTGCCCTTATGGGATTTTTGATCGGTATTGTGTTGTCGTTTCAGGGCGCCGCGCAGTTGCGCCAGTTCGGGGCCGAAGTTTTTGTCGTTGATCTGATCGCCATTTCCATCTTTCGCGAATTGGGGATATTGCTAACGGCGATCATCGTTGCGGGTCGATCTGGATCGGCGTTCACCGCCTCTATCGGGTCGATGAAAGTGCGGGAAGAAATCGACGCAATGCGCACGTTGGGGTTGGACCCCATCGAGGTCCTTGTTCTGCCACGCGTCATTGCTCTGGTTATCATGCTGCCCGCGTTGGGATTTATCGCAAATATCTCAGGGATTTTTGGTGGCGCATTGATGAGCTGGGTTGAGCTGGGCGTCAGCCCCGACATGTTCATCACGCGGTTGCATGAAAACACGGATGTTTGGCATTTGGCAGTGGGGATGATTAAGGCGCCTTTCTTTGCAGTCATTATTGGTGTCGTAGCATGTTGGCGCGCCATGCAAGTACACGGGTCTTCGGAAAGTGTGGGGCGGCAAACAACAGCGTCCGTCGTGCAGTCCATTTTCCTCGTGATTACACTGGATGCCGCATTTTCCGTCTTTTTCTCTGAGGTGGGCGTGTGATGGACGGCGCTCCAAACCCAAGTCTCGCAGACGCCAAGGCTCAACGCGAAGCGGTCATAGAGGTGCGGGGGCTACGCAACCAGTTTGGCCCTCAAGTGGTTCATGACAACCTGAACCTCGATGTCTGGCGCGGCGAGGTTCTGGGGATCGTTGGGGGATCAGGTACGGGTAAATCGGTGCTTCTGCGCACGATAGTTGGATTGAATCGACCCGCTAAGGGGTCGATCAAAGTGCTGGGTGTAGATGTTCTGAACGGATCAGAAGAGGAGCGCAGCGCAGTCGAGACGCGTTGGGGTGTCGCCTTTCAGGATGGCGCATTGTTCTCGTCGCTTACGGTGTTGCAGAACGTCATGGCACCTATGCGTGAGCATCTCAATCTCAGCCCGACTCTCATGAAGGCTCTTGGTGAACTGAAGATCAGCCTTGTTGGATTGCCGCCGTTGTCCTGCGGCAAGCTGCCGTCCGAATTATCAGGCGGGATGAGGAAGCGTGCCGCGCTGGCCCGGGCACTGGCATTGGATCCGGAAATCGTTTTCCTGGATGAGCCGACCGCAGGTCTCGACCCGATTGGTGCAGCCGCTTATGATGAACTGATTGGCGAGCTGCAGAGGTCGTTGGGGTTGACCGTGTTTATGGTGACGCATGACCTCGACAGTCTTTATGCGATTTGTGACCGGATCGCGGTGCTCGCGGAAAAACGCGTTTTGGTAGAAGGCCCGATCGAAGATATGACTTCCGTCGACCACCCTTGGGTGCAAGAGTATTTCACGGGTCCGCGTGCACGCGCCGCGCAAGAGACATCTGACTAAGGTACAAGCTGAGAATGGAAACCAAAGCCAACTACCTTGTCATAGGAATCTTCACACTGTTGTCGATCATCGGAGCTTTTGGCCTGCTGCTATGGCTGACGAAGGTGCAGGTGGACCGGCAATATGCCTATTTTGACATTCTGTTTCCCGATGTTGCAGGGCTCAGCGCAGCAGGCGATGTGCGTTATAACGGACTTCCGGTCGGACAGGTGGTCAGCTTAGAGCTGGATGAAGGGAACAGTTCGCTGGTTCGGGTTCGTATCGAAGTTGGGGCTGAAACTCCGGTGAACACCGACACAATCGCTAAACTGCAGTCGCAAGGTGTGACAGGCGTTAGTTTTGTTGCCTTATCGGGCGGCACGGCGGCGTCGACGCCGCTTCCCGAAGGCTCCGAAATCCCATCCGAACGGTCGGCCCTACAATCCGTGTTTGAAGGCGCGCCTGTGTTGCTCGACAAGGCTGTTGCGCTTCTGGAAGACGTGAATGATGTCTTCAATCAGCAAAACCGGGATGCGATCGCTGACATCTTGCAGAACACCGCGGATGCGACGGCGCGTTTGGACACGACGCTCACTAATTTTGAAACGCTATCAACCGACCTTAGCTCTGCCGCGCGTGAAGTCGCCGCCTTTTCGAACCGTTTGGAAGAGTTGGCCGATGTCGCCGAAACGACTCTGATAACGGCGACCGATACGTTGGATAGCGCAGGGCAGACATTCGAAGAAGCGACAGCCTTTATAGAAACCGATCTGCCCGAAGTTGTGACCGATGTCCGAACGGTGGCTGATACGGCCAATCGCGTGATTGACCAGTTTGGTATCGACGTTTCAACCGCCGTAGCTAGGTTCGAGGGCCTGTCTGACACTGGAAACGAAACATTATTGGGTGCGACTCAGACCTTTGAAAACGCGAATGAAACCTTGGCTTCGATCACCTCGGCGATGACAGCCGCCGAAGATACACTTGGCACCGCGCAAGAGACATTCGGGTCAGTAAATGAAATCATCGAGACAGACATCGATGGCATGATTGGTGATCTGCGCCGCGCGGTGAACACTTTTTCCACCACAGTTGAAAGCGCGTCAGAGGACATTGACCTGGTCGCAGGAGAGATCAGATTGGCGTCCCTCTCCGCGTCGTCGTTCCTCGGAACTTTGGAAGATCTGGTATTAGAAAACCGCCGACAGGTTTCTGATTTTCTGGGTCTTGGACTGCCTGAGTTCCTGCGTCTAACAGAAGAGGCGCGCATCCTTGTTTCAGGGCTCGACCGTCTGGTTGATCGGATTGAACGGGATCCTGCGCGCTTCCTTCTTGGAACCACAAATTCGGAGTTCCGCCGATGATCCAGCCCATTCTCCGGATCGGTGCCTGCGCAGTTTTAGTTGCGAGCCTAAGCGCGTGTGCCGGGATAAGTCGCCTGCAATCCGTGGCGACACCCAATGAGTTGTACTCACTGACACCAAAGAGCACGTTTACATCCAACTTGCCGCGCATTGATCAGCAGATCGTTGTCGAAGAACCGACTGCAACGGCAGCCGTAAGTACTGACCAAATCGCCGTCCAACCGACTGCTTTGCGGGTTCAGTACCTGCCGAGGGTGCGTTGGGTCGATCGTGCGCCTTTGATCGTGCAGTCGCTTTTGATCGAGAGTTTCGAAAATACCAACCGTGTCCCTGCGGTTGGCAGTTCTGCAATAGGTTTACGGGCCGACTACTATATCGCGACGGACATTCGGGAATTTCAGGCGATTGTGCCACCCGACGCCGGTCCTGACGCGCAATTGCAAGTGGATGTGCGTCTGAACATCAAACTCATAGACGCCGAAGAGGATCGCATCATTGGATCGCGGTCTTTTAGCGAGCGGGCCGTTGCAGAGACGGATGATCCAGCAGTCGTGGCAGCGGCCTTTGATGAAGCGCTGGGAGACGCGATGCGCGACTCTATCGAATGGAGCATCCGAGAAATCCATGCCCATGCCACCGCCCGCGAAGAGCGCGAAGCGCGCGCGCGCCGACCTGCCGTACGCCCGTCGCGAGCGGACGATCCTGTTGTTGAACCTGAGGCGTCGGAGCCGGCCGCTTCGCAAGACGACGGCTGAGCGCGTTGATCACTCTTGGAAGTAGTTTTGCATAACCCGGCCCAAAAAGCCGACGATGAACGCGGTCGTCAAACCAAACATCAAGATGCCACAGACGGACGCCATCGCCCCAAAAATGCGCAACTCGGGTCCCAAAACCACATCACCGTATCCCACAGTCGTGTAAGTAACGAGCGAGAAATAAAGCGCGTTTTCATAACCGAGCATCGCGTCGAGGATCCACAGACTGGCCGCCCAAAAATAGATGTGGATCGTGTGAGATAGCAGGAACACCAAAAAAACCGCTGATATTGCTTTAAAGAACGTACCGCCGGTCGGATTCTCGGTAAGAGGTTTGTAAGTTTTTAGGTACACAACAAGTTTCGTCGCGACCAACAGATGGATCGCTAGGCAGGCAATCAAAATAGCGCTGCCAAGTGCGATCTGAATCAAAACACCCATGTTGCCTTCCAACCCAATCACGTTCCTGCCAGCTTAGACCGCACTTGCAACGGTATGAAGCGAAATACAAATCGTCGGGAAGCCTAGGCGCTTTACTCCGGCGGCACTTTGCCTAAGCTGACGTTATAACGAAAAACCGGGAGGTAATTATGAAAAGACTTATGGCTGCCAGTGCAGTCTGTGCGCTTCTTGCGCCTGCTGCGATCGCGGAAGAGATCAAACTTGGCATCATCTACGGATTTACGGGTCCGATTGAATCGCTGACACAACCAATGGCATCGGGCGCAGAGCTTGCGATGCAGGAAGTGACCGATAGTGGGCTTTTGCTCGATGGGGCAACCGTCGTGTCTGTCCGTGGTGACTCGACCTGCATCGACTCCGCGGCAGCAACCGCTGCTGCGGAACGTTTGGTCACTGCAGATCGCGTCAATGCGATTGTTGGTGCAGATTGCTCCGGTGTCACCGGCGCCATCTTGCAGAACGTGGCAGTGGCGAACGGTATCGTGATGATCTCACCCTCTGCCACGTCGCCTGGTTTGTCGACCGCTGAAGACAACGGACTGTTTTTCCGCACCGCGCCGTCAGACGCGCGCGAAGGGCAGGTGATGACCGATATCCTGATGGAAGAAGGCATCAAGTCGGTGGCGTTGACATACACCAATAACGACTACGGCAAGGGTTTGGCGGATAGCTTCCGCACTGCATTCGAAGCGGCTGGCGGGGAAGTCACCGTCAACATCAGCCACGAAGACGGCAAAGCTGACTATTCGGCGGAAGTTGCGACGCTTGCTGCGGCTGGCGGAGAAATCCTTGTTGTCGCAGGATACCTTGACCAAGGCGGTCGTGGTATCATCGAAGGCGCGCTCGACACAGGAGCATGGGATCGGTTCGTGCTGCCGGGCGGTATGATTGGCGAGAACATCTTGACCATCGGCGACGCGCTTAACGGCTCGTTCGGACAGGTGGCAGGCACAGACAGCCCGGGTACAGACATTTATGCCAAAATGGCGGAAGCCGCCGGCTTTGATGGGACATCACCCTTCACACCGGAAAGCTATGATGCCGCGGCGCTGATCATGTTGGCCATGCAAGCGGCCGGATCTTCCGAGAGCCAAGCGTTGAAAGATCACGTGTTCGACGTGGCGAATGCACCGGGTGAGAAAATCTTCCCAGGTGAGCTCGCGAAGGCGCTGCAGATCCTGAAAGAGGGCGGCGAAATTGACTATGTCGGTGCATCGGCGGTTGAACTGATCGGCCCGGGTGAATCGGCGGGCAACTACCGCCAAGTCATCGTGAAAGACGGCAAGTTCGAAACCGTTCAATACCGTTAAACCGGTTGCAATTGATTGTGGAATACCCCGGCCATTGCCCGGGGTATTTCTGTTTCTGACGAGGGGATTGAGTGATGGGCATTGCCGTGGTGACAGGGGCTGCTGGCGGCATGGGCCGCGCGATATCAACGCGGTTGGTGGCCGATGGATGGCATGTTGTGGGCTTGGATGTGGATGCCAAAAGGCTGACCAATGCGGGAGATGACATAGGCAAAGAGTTCACTCCCATGGAGGTCGATTTGACCGATGCAGAAGCGGTCCGGCAGGCTTTTGCCACGATCGCACAGATGCCGGGCGGTTTACTGGCGTTGGTCAACAACGCGGGGACGTGTTTCATGTCCGACTTCCCCGAAATTCCGGCGTCAGAGTTTGACGACCAAATGGCGATCAATTTCTCGTCTGCCTTTCACTGTTGCCAAGCAGCTGTGCCGCTCATGCTGAAGCAAGACGGAGTTAAGAAGATCGTGAATATCTCGTCAAACGGCGCGTATAATTTCGATGTCTTCGATCCGCCTCACTACAGGGCTTCCAAGGCAGCAATGGATACGCTGACCAAAGACCTGGCCCGCCGATACGCGCGCGACAAGATCTGCGTGAATTCCATTGCGCCCGCTATGACGGAAACCCCCTTGTTCGGCGTTCTGACCGATGATGTTTTGCAAAAGGCGATCGACGCGATGCCGCATGGTAGGGCGATGGATGCGGCCGAGATTGCGGCTTGGGTATCCTTCTTGGTGTCGCCTGCCGGCGATGTTTCAAGCGGCAACGTGATCATCCTCAATCAAGGGCGCGATGTTCGCTGATCTCGCGGGCTAGCGATATCCTTCGGGGGCCTTTTTGAGCGTTTTCCATTGTTCCGGACAGTGTCCATAGATCACAAACGCATCGTGGTCTTTCGCCATCGCCATAATGCGCTTTGCACTGGTAAGTGCGGCGGCCTCGTCCCAGGATCCAGCGAACCTTTCCTCGATTTCGGCTGGCCGGGATATCGCGTCGCTTGTCAGCAGTACTGGACCAGATGGCAAATCGACCATCAGCGCGATCTGTCCCGGAGCGTGCCCCGGGGCCTCCAGAACTCGCAGGCCCGGGCCAATGTCCACGTCACCTTCAACAATCAGATATGTTTGGTCCGGCCACTCCATTGGCCGGACATCCCCCCAATAGAGCGGTTGTTCCAAGTCACGCTCGGCCTTTGAGATCAGGATTGGCACATCAGGATAGTCTGCCAATCCGCCAATGTGATCGATATGCGAATGCGTGCAGATATGGAGGGTCAGATCGTCACCGGTGAGCCCTAATTTCGCGAGCTGTGCTTTTGGGAGATGGTCAGGCGTACACACCAAGACCTTGCCAAACTCATATAGGCGATCTTCTTCGGTCGCGGCATCGGTATCATGCGCATATTTCGCGGGAAAACCGGTATCGACCAGAATGTTTTCACCCACATCTGTCTGGATCAGAAAGCCGCAAATGCCGATCACGCGGCCATTGCTGTGCACTTTGAACAAGCCGTAGTCCAAAACGAACAGGGCTTTGGGACGTCCTTTGACAAACCCGGCTGCTTGCACGCACTCTCTCCTTACCAAACGCGGTTCAGCATTTCGGGAATGGTATGAAAGTCAAGATACACACCCTGTTCCAGTACCTTCTCGACACGACCGAAGCGGACCCTGAGGCGTTCATCGGGTTCTCATTGTCTCAGTCACCTAAGCTGGGCGAGTTTCTGGAGGATATGGATCCCGAACTGTCGCTCGACTGGAACCAACAGTCCTTTCGGGGCCTGCCTACATTGCGCGAGCATGTGTTAGAGCAGGCCGGTTTGAATGCTATCTGCGCCACTGACGATGTCCTGATCACTGCGGGTGCGGCCGAGGCGAATTACCTTGCGTTTATGCAGCTTGTTCAGCCAGGTGACGAGGTTGTTGTGGAGCGTCCCGGCTGGCCGCAAGCCGAAGTGCTGGCGGAAGCGGTAGGGGCGACCGTGCGCATTATTGAAAGGGATGAAGCTCAAGGATGGTCCTTGCCTTTGGACGTCTTGGAAAACGCAGTGACTGACAAGACGCGTCTCATCTTTTTGTCGAACCCCAACAATCCCACCGGCCAATTGATGCAGGAAACCGAATTAGCCGAAATCGCCGCCATCGCGGATCGTGTTGGCGCATGGCTGCTTGTGGATGAGGTTTATGCCGGTCTGGAATGGGAAGGTGCGAGGGCCCCGTCCATTGCCGGAATGTACGAAAGGGGGATCACGACGGGCAGCGTGTCGAAAGCCTTGGGCCTGCAAGGATTGCGGACCGGTTGGCTGATCTGCCGCGATCCCAAGCTGGTGTGGGACGCCATCATTCTGCGCGAAAACTCCAGCGAGATTATGAACATCATGGGCGAGGTTCTGGCTGAGATTGCGTTGCGACCAGTACGCTTGATCCCAGCTTTAGAGAAGGCGCGGGCAGAGGGGCGCGAGACGCTGGCGAAACTCGACGCCTATGTTGCTGATCAACCCAAACTGTCCTGGCACACGCCTCAAGCGGGCCTGATCGGCCTGGCGCGGTTGGCAGATGACATAAATGGTGAACGCTTTGCCGAACGGCTCTTGGCGCCCCCGTACAAGACGTTCCTGTTACCCGGAAGCGCCTATCATTTGCCGAACCATATCCGCCTAGGTGTTGGCGGCGGTCCTGCCGCGAATTTGGATCTTGGTCTAGAGCGCATGGCGAATTTGTTGGTGCATTGGGATGGCGCGCAGACCTGAGCCTCTGATCAATTATTGCGTGGACGGTTCCGGGCAGCTCACCTACCTTGTGCGGCGCAGCGCTGGGGAGAGAACATGCTGACCAACACGCAACACGCGGGCTATTTCCTGTATCATTCCATTGGGATGTATCCGGGCAAGGAACAGGAGCTGGCCGATGCCATGGCTGAGTTTGCCGAGGTTTGGGCCGCCCCCAATGACAAGCAATGGGGCTATGTTCTGCTGAAACGGCAGGACTTCATCGATTACTGGCGCCGGATCATCAATGTCCCCAAAGGGTCCACAACAACCTGCGAAAGCGTGACGGACGGCTTACACAAGCTGATGCGCGCATTGCCGGACGGTATGTTGCGCGGCAAACGCGTTTTGATCGCCGAAGACTGTTTTCCATCGCTGCATTTCTTGTTGGTGGGATTGCAAGAAAAGATGGGCTTTTCGCTTCATACGGTGCCCAAGCGCGAAGGTCAGTCTTGGGTGGAGCAGGAAGATTATCTTGAAGCCTGGGGGACCGACGTCGGTCTGGCCCTGATCACCTGGGTCAGCTCAACAGCATCTGCACGCGTGGATCTTGAACCGC
>CAYODE010000017.1:23965-37231 GCA_964402685.1 uncultured Aestuariivita sp.
GCCCTGATCACCTGGGTCAGCTCAACAGCATCTGCACGCGTGGATCTTGAACCGCTGGTGGCGCATGGCCGTGAAATGGGCAGCATGATTGGTGTCGACATCACGCAGGCCGCCGGGTTGATCCCGTTTGATGCGCAAAACCCAAAGGTCGACTTTGTTGTTTCGACCTCGCTGAAATGGATGTGCGGTACGCCTGGCGCCGGGATTTTATATGTCGACAAGTCTTTGGTGTTGGACTTGGAGCCAGAGGGCCGTGGTTGGTTTTCGCAAAACAACCCGTTTTCCTGGGACCTGGACAAGTTCGAGTACGCCCCGGATATCCGCCGTTTTGACAGCGGGACGCCGGGGTCGATGGCCGCGCTTGCGTCGCTACCTGCTCTCAGATGGCATGCCGAACAGGATCATAGCGAGCTCGCAGCTTGGAACCGCAAGCTGGTCGACCGCATTATCGCGCGCGCGGATGCGTTGGACCTGCCGCTTCACTCGCCGCGCGAGGCGGATCGCCGGGGCGGGTCGGTTATGCTCCGCTTCCCCGACAAGCCAGAGGCCGCGGCGACGGTCGGCGCGCTGGGTGTCGAAGGCTTTTCGGTCGATTTCAGAGGGCCATTGGTTCGGCTCTCTCCCGGCAATGTAACGCGGGAAGAAACGATCGACGCGGTCTTTGACATTACCGAGGACACACTGAACCGCCGCAAACGTCGTTATGCGGGGCAGGGACCACAGGTCAAAATGAATGGAGCCAACATGTCCGCAACGGAACTTTTGGGGAGTTTGGGCGGCATGCTGCTGTCCGGTCAGGTCAAGATCGTGGATTGCACGGCTCCGCTTGGGCCGGACACCCCGATCCTGCGTCTGCCTGAGGACTTTGCCAAAAACACGCCTAAGGTCGAAATCCACCGGATCAGTGAGTACGACGCCGATGGGCCTTTCTTTGCTTGGAATTGGCTGAAACTGGGGGAACATTCCGGGACCCATTTCGACGCGCCGCATCACTGGATCACAGGTAAGGATTTTGAAGACGGTTACACGGACACGCTGGATGTCCAGCGGCTCGTGGCGCCCGTGAATGTGATCGATTGCTCCGCAGAGGCATTGGAAGACCCTGACTTCTTGTTAACCGCGGAGCATGTGAAAGCCTGGGAGGTTGAACACGGAGAGATCAATCCGGGCGAATGGGTGGTCATGCGCACAGATTGGGATAAGCGCTCACATGACGAAGAGTTGTTTCTCAACGACGATCCGAGCCCGTATGAGGATGGCTCTCACAGTCCGGGGCCAACAACAGAATGCATGGACTACCTGCTTTCAAAAGGGATCGTGGGCTGGGGCAGTCAATGCATCGGCACCGACGCGGGCATGGCAGGAAAAATGAGCCCACCGTATCCAGCGCACAATTATTTGCATCGCGACAATTGTTTTGGGCTCGCGAGCCTGGTCAACCTTGACCAACTTCCACCGAAAGGGGCGGTCCTTATGGCTGCGCCGCTCAAGATCGAAAAAGGTACGGGCTCGCCAATCCGTGCTCTCGCATTGGTGCCACAAGCATAGGATTCGTCCATTGCATAAGTCGGACGATGCACTCCGCTGAAAGTTTGCAACAAAAGCTGTTGCACTCGCTTTCGCCTGCGGGGCACAGTGACGACATTTAAGCCAGCCGTCGGGCTTTGGGGGATTTGCAGTTCATGGACCAGCGAGGTCTGATTAGTTGGGTTCTCGCCTGCGCGACCGTTGTGTTGCTCAGTGTTGCCCCTGCCAGTGCCGCCCCAAATGTTACGTTCGACATAAATTCTCAAAGCGAAGATCTTACGTCGAACCTTCGCGCAGCGTCCCTCGTTACCGCGGCTGCCGCTCGAGGGGAAACGGGGTCCTCTGACTTGGTATCAGCCGCCCTTGCTGACTATCGGCGTTTGACCGAGACGCTCTACGCGTTCGGTCACTACAGCGGATCAGTGTCCATTCAGATCAACGGACAGGAGGCGGCGTCCTTGTCGCTTTTGTCCTTGCCTGATCAGATTGCGACTATCCAAATCCAAATTGATCCAGGCCCGCCGTTTCGGTTCGGTCAAACCCGTGTGGCTCCTTTGGCGCCGGGCGGACAACCGCCAAAGGCGTTCGTGCCAGGGCAGCCAGCGCTTGCCACGGTGATACAGGACGCAAGTCGTTCGGCTGTCGTCGGTTGGAGAGAAGCAGGTCATCCGAAGGCTGAACAGGGCCAGCAACGGATCGTCGCAGATCACCGTGCGAAAACCTTGTCGGCGGATCTGTCGATTGTGCCGGGGCCAAGACTCCGTTTTGGAGATCTGATTATCAAAGGAGACAGTGCGGTTCGGGTGGAACGCATTGACAGGATCGCAGATCTGCCCAGTGGAGAGGTTTTTTCTCCGGAGACGATGGCGACGGTTGCCAAGCGGTTGCGCAGAACGGGCACATTCTCCTCCGTCTCGCTGCGTGAAGGAGATGCAAAACCCGACGGGACGATGGATGTCGAGTTGACAGTCGTTGACCGCAAACCCCGCCGCTTCGGTTTTGGTGCCGAGCTTTCTTCGTTCGAGGGCGCGAGCTTGTCAGGCTTTTGGCTGCATCGGAACTTCTTTGGTGGAGCAGAGCGTCTGCGATTTGATGCTGAAATCAACCAGATTGCAGCGCAGGACGACAATGGGACGGACTTCCTTGTCAGAGCGCGATTGGAGTTTCCTGCGTTGCTTAGGTCGGACACAACCCTGTTTGTTGTGGGCGAGCTCGAGAGTTTGGATGAGCCAAGCTATCGGTCGGATTCATTTGAACTTGGTCTCGGTGTGACATGGTTTCCGCGCGATGGGATCGAGGCCGAGGCAGGGGTTTCATATTTCCGTTCGAAAACCCAGTTCGCGTTGGGAGAGATAAACTATACCCTCATTGCGTTCCCCACGATTGTGACATGGGACAGACGAGATGATCAGCTGAACGCGACTGGCGGAACGTTCTTGCGAGCAACAGCTACGCCATATCTGGGTTTGTCCGACACGGCGTCTGGTATACGGCTAAGCGCTGATGCCAGAGGGTATCGCAGCGTTGCGAACGGACGTGTGGTTTTGGCTGGACGGGTTCAGTGGGGATCTATCCTGGGGTCGGAGCTTTTTGAAACGCATCCCGATATGCTGTTTTTCTCAGGGGGAGGTG
Source organism: uncultured Aestuariivita sp. (assembly GCA_964402685.1). GTDB lineage: Bacteria > Pseudomonadota > Alphaproteobacteria > Rhodobacterales > Rhodobacteraceae > Aestuariivita. The sequence goes on from CAYODE010000017.1 coordinate 27,125, forward strand.
GAACTGTTCGCGGCCAACCTTACCAGTCACTGGGCATCGACTTGGGACCTAACCTGACAATTGGCGGTCGTAGCTTTTTGGGCACCATGCTGGAGGTGCGTACAAACATCACAGAAACGATTGGCGGCGTGGTGTTTGCTGATGCTGGCTACATCGGTACGGGCAGTTTTCTGGATGGGTCTGGCGAATGGCACGCGGGCGCCGGTGTTGGCGTGCGCTACAACACTGGGATCGGACCCATTCGCGTCGATATCGCAGCGCCAGTCAGTGGCGACACGGGCGAAGGTGTGCAGATCTATATCGGCATAGGGCAGGCGTTTTGAGATACTTTCGAACCATATCGGTTATAGCCTGCTTGGTACCGCTGCCCCTGGGCGCGCAAAGCGAGGACGAGGATCGCGGATATCTTCAAGGATTGATTGAAGACGCGCTGTCTGGCGCAGGGCGAGAGGTGCGAATAGAAGGTTTTGCGGGAGCGCTAAGCTCAACCGCCACGCTGGCGTCGTTGACTATCGCGGATGCGGACGGTGTCTGGCTTACGATGACGAATGCGCAGTTAGATTGGCGACGCGCCGCGTTGTTGCGCGGACGTCTTGAGGTCAATGCATTGACGGCGGAGGCATTGACAATCTCCCGGTTGCCCACCGCCGAACCTGTCGAAGAAACCGGGTTTGAACTTCCCGATCTCCCACCCCCGCAAGCTACCGCGTTTGCCTTGCCTGAATTGCCGGTGTCCATCCAAGTTGGGGAAGTGGGGATTGAAACAGTGACGCTTGGAGAACCTGTTATGGGCGAACCGGCTGAGGTTTCGCTAAAGGGCTCCGCATCTCTGGCCGATGGTGAGGGGGAGACCGACCTCACCATTGAGCGCCTGGATGGACCGGAAGGCGCATTTGGGCTCGCGGGAAGCTTTGCCAACAGCACCGGAGTCTTGTCGATCTCCCTGACCGTCTCAGAAGAGCGGAATGGTTTGGTCGCGACGTTGGTCGATTTGCCAGACCGCCCTTCTTTGGACCTCAGCATTGTGGGGGACGGACCGCTTAGCGATTTTGGCGCAGATATCGTGCTTGCAACCGATGGCGTGGAACGCCTCAGGGGTCTCGTCGAAACGGGCACAACCGAAGCCTCATCTGGGGCTGCTGAACAGTTCTTTGGAGCGGAACTGGCCGGTGATATTCGCCCGCTATTGAAACCTGACTACAGAACATTCTTCGGGGAGAGCCTCAGCCTTGATATCGACGCTGTCCGCACCGAACAGGGTGGATTGGATATCCCGACGCTGGCGCTGCAATCTGCTTCGATCAATTTGAACGGCCAACTCTCTCTTGGGCCCGAGTCATGGCCAACCAAAATCGATGTGAGGGGTCGTATTGCTCCGCTCGAAGGGGACAGCGTTTTGCTCACGCTTCCAGGCCCCCCGACGCGATTGGGCAGTGCAGATCTGTCGTTCGCGTTTGACGCAGCGTCCGGGGATCGTTGGGACCTTGAGCTTGCCGCAGACCGTGTTCAGCGAGACGGTTTTGCTTTGGGTGAAGTCGGTCTCAGGGGGCAAGGCAGAATAGCAGCCGGTGAAGGTGACGCAGTTGGTCAAGTAAGCGGCGCGCTGGATCTTGGTATCGAAGGGTTGGATCTGGGCGACGCCGACTTAACGGCCGCCGTCGGGTCGGATCTGTCCGGTTCTTTGTCATTCGCACTTGTCGAAGATCAGCCATTCGAGTTGACGAGCATCGATATGACAGGCGCAGACTACGGGCTGAAGGGCGACATAACTGTCAGTATTCCAGAGGGCACTCAAAGCCCCTTGGTAACAACGGATCTAGCAGTGGCTGCGCGTGACATAAGTCGGTTCGCTAACCTTGCGGGACAACCTATTTCCGGCGGTGTGGGTGTAGATGTGCTTGGTGATATCATACCCTTGGACGGTGCGTTTGATCTGCAGGTCTCCGGGATGTCTAGCGATTTGGCCGTCGGCATTTCCCAAGTGGATCCGTTGATTGGCGGTGCTGGGTCGTTGGAGGTTCAAGCGCGTCGCGACAGTGTCGGCACGTTTTTGGACAGGTTCGACATCCAGACGCCGCAAGCGCGTATCCAGGGGTCAACCGAAATAACAGGCTCCAGTCTTTTGGCGGATGTGTCAGCACGTATTTTGGATGCGTCCCTCGTTCATCCTGACATGGTCGGCGAAGGCCAAATCACGGCGCAAATCAGTCAGGAAGGACCTCGTTTGAATGCGGCCGTTTCAGCGCGCGCACCGGGTAATACGCAGCTGCAACTCGACCTCGAAACGCCCGAGGGCAGTTCCACAAGTCAATTGGACGCCAAACTCCAGTCAGAGGATTTATCGGTCTTCGCTTGGACCATAGACCGGCCGTTGGGCGGCCGCGTGGATCTAACCGCGACAGGAGAGGGGGATTTGGAGGCCTTGTCAGGCAGTCTCCGCATGAACGGTACAGCGGCTAACGTTTTCACCGGTTTGCCGGAGGTGGACGCGCTTCTTTCCGGCGTGGTCGAGTTTCTTGTCGATGCCAGCCGAGCCTCGGATGGCACAATTTCGCTCGCGTCGCTGGACGTCACCGCACCTCGCATCTCCGCCAACGCGAACGGGGAGGTCTTGGGCACGGATGGTCAGCTTGCCTACCGCGTCGCACTTCCCAACTTTGGCGTTCTGTTTCCTGCATTGCCTGGCCCGTTGAATGCGGAAGGTACGCTTGCGTCACGGTCCGATGCATTTGACATTGTGAGCGAGGTGAACGGGCCTGGTGGCATGCAAATGTCGTTGTCTGGCGAGATTGCGGCCGACGCTACGACGGCCAATCTGTCTGCGACAGGAGCAGTCCCTCTGTCACTGGCAAACCGACAAATTGCTCCAAACATCGTCGAAGGATCGCTGGGCTTCGATATGGGTGTGCAAGGCCCTATTTCACTGTCGTCAGTGACCGGGACGCTCACAACGCGCGGTGCGACGCTGTCCTTGCCTGCGCAAAAACTTGCCTTCGACAGTATAGACAGCACAGTTGGATTATCGTCTGGGCGCGCAAACATAGATGCGAATGTGTCTGTGGCAAACGGCGGTGCTCTGCGCATTTCTGGTCCGGTAAACCTAAGCGCGCCATTCTCTGGCGATCTGACGGTTCTTATCGATGACATGGGTGTTGTTGAACCTGGCCTTTTGCAAACTGTTGCAAACGGTCGGATCTCGGCCAGCGGACCGTTGACGGGCGGTGCGCAGATATCCGGCCAAATCAATTTCGAAGAGGTCGGGATTCAAGTACCCAGCAGCACCGGCGCTGCGTCTGCCGCTTTACCAGGGCTTCAGCATGTCAATGAACCAGGTGCGGTCAGACAATCGCGCGATCGGGCCGGTCTGATCGAGACGCAATCCTCAAACGGAGGAAACGCGCCCCCATACGGGTTGGATGTGTTGATATCGGCCCCCTCTCGGATTTTCATCCGAGGCCGGGGTTTGGATGCCGAGATGGGTGGTAGTCTACGCATTGCCGGCACAACGAATAATGTCATCCCAACGGGTCGCTTCGAATTGATCCGCGGACGTTTGAATATTTTAGGTCAACGCGTCGATCTGACCGAAGGGTATATCGAACCGCAGGGTGATCTGGATCCTTACATGGAGATTATTGCTGAAGCGAGTTCTGGTGAAATTGACGTACGCTTTGTCATCGAAGGGCCGATTTCGGCGCCGGAATTGACCATGACGTCCTCGCCGGAACTGCCCGAGGATGAGATACTCTCGCAATTCCTCTTCGGTCGCGACCTGACCGAAATCTCGGCTCTTCAGGCTCTGCGCATAGCCGACGCAATCTCTCAGCTTTCGGGGCGCGGGCCCGGCGCAGTTGGAAGCGTCCGCGCCGGATTGGGCTTGGACAATCTCGATGTCGAAACAACAGAGTCGGGCGAAACCTCGGTGCGGGCTGGCAAATACATCAGCGATAACATTTATTCAGATGTCTCCCGATCCTCGGAAGGAGAAACCGAAATCAATTTGAATTTGTCCATCACGCCGAGCCTAACGGCGCGCGGGACAGCACGCACAGACAGTTCGACAAGCGTCGGGGTCTTCTTAGAGCGCGATTATTGATCTCTTTCCGTTAGACCCAACGATGATCAGCTGACCTCGGCCAAAAGGCTGGCGTTGCCGCCTGCGGCTGTGGTGTCTACGCAGACATGCCGTTCGATGCGACAGCGATCTGCGAGATCCTCCTCCGCCAAGAGCGGGATGAGCTTGCCCGCGCGACCTGCCAGGGCAATTCGCATTGCGCGCAAGACATCATCTTCCCCCTGACACGCAACCGCATCAAAGCCATGAAGCCCGGCTAGGGCCTGCGGGTTGAGAAACCCGTCGATGCATCCTTCTCCGGACAAGCCTGGGGCGATGCCGACTGCTGTGCATCCGTTTTGCTGTGCGATTTGCATTTGCTGACGCGCTGCCTTTGCCGAGGGACCTAAACACAGGACCACACCGCGACCGAATTCCGACAAACGATTTGACTCTCCTGTTGGGCCGGGAAGCGATAGCGTCTTCAGAGGACCTTCGGTTAGGGGTACAGCATCAATCGCAGCTTGAACGGAGGCCACGCTTGCCAAATCCGCTTGTGGCGTCTCTGTCTCAACTCTGATGGGCTTCGAAAAACGCGGTACATAAGACGGTCCCCCCGCTTTGGGGCCGGTTCCCGACATGCCTTCGCCACCAAACGGTTGGGATCCGACGATGGCTCCGATCTGGTTGCGATTGATGTATATGTTTCCGGCACGAAGCCGGCGGGTAACCTGATCGACCCGATCGTCTATCCGGGAGTGCATGCCAAAGGTGAGCCCGTATCCGGTGGCATTGATGGCATCGACCACCTGATCTAACTGGTCAGAGGAGTAGGTCGCCACGTGCATGACCGGTCCGAACACCTCTTTCTTCAAATCGGCGATGCCATCCACGCGGATGACAGTCGGTGCGATGAAGGTCCCGTGATCCGGAGGCGCCAGGTCTTTCAAAACCCGTCCGTTCCGACGCGCAGTCTCGATGTGATCCGCAATTCCTTGGCGTGCAGTTTCATTGATGACCGGGCCGATGTCTGTGTTCAATTCCCACGGGTCGCCTAACTTAAGCTCATCCATCGCGCCAAAAAGCATCTTGAGAAAACCTTCCGCGATATCTTCTTGCAAGTAGAGGATGCGAAGCGCTGAACATCGCTGACCGGCTGATTGAAAGGCGGATGTCACGATGTCTTTGACTGCCTGTTCGGGCAGGGCGGTGCTGTCTACGATCATCGCGTTCAACCCGCCTGTTTCCGCGATCAAAGGCGCAGTAGGATGCAGCCCCTCTGCCATGGCTTGGTTAATCCGTTGCGCCGTTGCAGTGGAGCCTGTGAAACACACGCCGTCGACCCGTGGATCTGATGTGATCCTGACGCCAACAACCGATCCGGCTCCGGGCAAGAGTTGAAGCGCGCTTTTGGGGACACCCGCAGCATGTAACAGGCGGACGCCAAGGGCTGCGGTCAATCCCGTTGGTTCTGCTGGTTTTGCGATCACCGCGTTGCCAGCAGCCAGGGCGGCTGCGATCTGGCCCGTGAAAATGGCCAATGGGAAGTTCCAGGGTGAAATGCAGGCGAACACACCTCTTGCTTCGTTCTGCAAAGCCAGACCCTGCGCCGCATAATATCTTAGAAAATCGACGGCTTCACGCAGTTCTGCGATGGCGTCCAGCGGAGTCTTCCCGGCCTCGCGCGTCAGCAGCGCAAAAATCTCGGCAAAGTTTTCTTCATAGAGATCAGACGCTTTTGTGAGAATGTCGGCTCGTTCTTGCGCAGTCGCTGTCCATGGAGCAGCAGCGGCGAGCGCGGTTTCAACGTCTGCGTCTGACGACACGGTAAGCGCGCCGACAGTATCGGTCGGATCGCTTGGGTTGGTGACCTGTTCCTGAATTGAGCCTTTTGCTTTGCCTGCGATCAGCGGACCGGCCGACCATTGGTGCTGTCGCCAAGGCGCTCGCGCGGCTTCTAGTTCGGCAAGGTCAACGGGATCATGCAAATCCCAGCCTTTTGAATTCACGCGTTCAGGTGCGTAGAGATCAGCCGGTAAGGGGACAGGGCGTTCGCCTGCCTGATAGGTGTCGAATGGATCTGCGGCGACAGTTTCAGGCGGTACAGTCTGATCGACAATCTGGTTCACAAAGGAACTGTTTGCGCCATTTTCCAAAAGCCGACGTACCAGATAAGCCAGAAGATCGCGGTGCGCGCCAACGGGCGCATAAATCCGACAGCGCGCTGCATTACCAGCCAACACGCGGTCGTGCAGGGCTTCACCCATGCCATGCAATCGCTGGAATTCGAACGCCTCGGGATCGTCTGCCATCTCGATTATCGCTGCAACCGAATGCGCATTATGCGTCGCAAACTGGGGATAGATGCGGTCGGTCATGCCCAAGAGTTTTTGCGCACACGTCAGATAAGATATGTCAGTCGCTGCTTTCTGGCTAAAGACAGGAAATCCTGCCAACCCTTCGACCTGCGCCCGTTTGATTTCGGTGTCCCAATACGCGCCTTTCACAAGACGCACCATAATCTTTCGATCCAGCTCATTCGCCAGCGAATAAAGCCAATCCAGAACTGGGGCCGCCCGTTTGCCGTAGGCCTGAACGACAACGCCAAACCCGTCCCAACCTGCGAGGGACGGATCGCGCAGAACCGCTTCAATCACGTCTAGGGACAGGTCCAGTCTATCTGCCTCTTCCGCGTCGATGTTCAGACCCATATGCACATCTTTGGCCATCCGCGCGAGCGTAAGAGCGCGATCAACAAGTTCTCCCATCACACGTGGTTTCTGCCCCATCTCATAGCGAGGGTGCAGCGCAGAAAGCTTGATCGATATCCCGGGCTTCTTGCGAATATCAGTGTCCGTGCTTTCCGAGGCCAAATGTTGGATCGCGTCCGCATAAGCATCGTAGAACGCCTTTGCATCGTCCGCTGTTAGTGCGGCTTCCCCCAACATGTCGTAGGAAAACGTATAACCCTGTGCAGCCTTTTGCCGGCCGCGTTTGACGGCCTCGCTGATGGTCTCGCCCAGGACGAACTGCGCGCCAAGTTCCTTCATCGCGCGGCCCACCGCTGCCCGAATGACGGGTTCACCCACCCGTTTCACAGCGCCTTTCAAAACCGCCGCCATGCCTTCGCCGTCTTGCAGCACCTTCCCGGTCAAAAGCAGTGCCCAGGTCGAGGCGTTGACCAGAGGAGACGAGGATTTGCCCAGGTGCTCCCCCCAGTGTGACGGGGCGATTTTATCCTCAATCAATGCATCGATTGTGTCGGTATCAGGCACCCGCAAAAGCGCTTCGGCCAAACACATCAGTGCGATCCCTTCGTCTGTTGAGAGACCGTATTCAGCAAGAAAAACTTCCATCAAGCCCGGATCGTCGCTGGCTCGGATGGAACGCACCAGATCTGTGGCACGGGATTTGGCTTGGGCACGGGTTTCCCTGGAAATGGGTGTATCCTTGATCAGTGTTGCAAGAACCTCGTCGTCAGGACGCAAGGTTGCGGTGCGGATAGTCGTGCGGATGTGGTCGAGAGTTTGCATGAGCGATACCCATCAAATGGATTTTGACCATCTTACCATCTCTGCTATAGGTAGTGTGCCTAACTTTCGCTAAATTTTAGGATAAAAATCCAAAACTAGACTCCATTGGAAATCAAATGAGATTGAAATCAGCAGAATTTAGTCAACTTGACTACTATGATATTGCGATTTTAGAGAGTTTGAGTCGTGATGGACGGTTGGCCATAACCGATCTCGCCCGCATGATTGGTCTGTCAAAAACGCCAACCCAGGCGCGCGTGAAGCGTCTACAGACCGAAGGATACATCACCGGCTTCCGTGCGGTTTTGAACCCCGCCAAACTGGGTTTGGACCATGTGGCTTTCGTCGAGGTGAAGCTGACAGACACAACCGAGCGTGCTCTCAGCGCGTTCAACGCAGCGGTGCAGCAGATGCCGGAAATCGAAGAATGCCACATGATCGCCGGGGCCTTCGATTATTTGTTGAAAGTGCGCACTGCAGATATCAAAGCCTATCGGCACGTTTTGGGCGAACGGATTTCAGCATTGCCGTTTGTTGGAAGCAGCTCAACCCACGTGTCGATGGAAGCGGTGAAAGACTTGGGCTTTTGAGTGCAGGTCCTTCGCGTAGCCGCGGCCATCATCAGATATCAAAAAACACCGTCTCATCCTCACCCTGAAGGCGGATGTCAAAGCGGTAGGTTGGCAGATCTCCATCATCGCTGCGCTGGGCGATCAACGTTTTGCGCCGGCGGTCCCACTCGATCGTATTGATCACTGGATCGGCCGCATTGGCTTCCGCCTCGTCAGAGAAATACAGCCGCGTGTTCAGTCCTACATTGATGCCCCGGGCAACCACCCAAAGGTTGATATGCGGCGCTTGGAGTTGGCCATTCCGGCCCGGCACCGAACCGGGCTTTACCGTGTCAAAGCCCCACTCTCCGGTCTCAAAATTGGTAATCACCCGGCCCCATCCACGGAAGCCGTCCTCAGTTTTGCCGCCCGCCTCAGGATGCGGGTAAACACCATCGGCGTTGGCTTGCCACGCTTCAAGAAGCACATCCTTCACCGGGCTGCCAGTGCCATCAATTACGATGCCTTCTATCCGGATACGCTCCCCTTTTGCGTTGGGGCCTGCGATGTCCCAGCCAAGTTCGGAGCCATAGATCTCAAAGCCAGCGGCACCAGGGGCGAGGCCGATATGCACGTAAGGTCCAGCGGTTTGGGAGGGTGTCTCTTTCAGGTAACTCATTTTCTGTACCATCAGTTTCCCTCAATCCGATTTTCGAACAGCGTGGACCGGCGTCCCCTCAGTACGATGTCGAATTTGTAAGCGATGCTGTCCAGTGGGATCGTCGCGTTCATATCGATCGGCGCGACGAGTTGATTGACGGCCTCTGCATCCGGAATCGTGTTCACGATCGGACATTTGGCGATAAGGGGATCGCCTTCGAAATACATCTGCGTGATCAGGCGCTGTGCAAAAGCACTGCCAAAGACCGAGACGTGGATGTGCGCAGGCCGCCAATCGTTCACCCAGTTGCGCCAGGGATAGGCGCCAGGTTTGACTGTTCGAAAGAAATAATAGCCATCTTCATTTGTCAGCGTTCGCCCGCAGCCGCCGAAATTCGGGTCAAGCGAGCCCAGGTAAGTGTCTTTCTTGTGCCGGTATCGCCCTGATGCGTTCGCTTGCCAGATTTCGACCAGAGTATTGGGAACGGGACGGGCATTTTCATCAAGCACCCGACCATGGACGATGATGCGTTCCCCAATGGGAGCTTCGCCCGCTTGGGCAAAGTTTTTCAGCAGGTCATTGTCCAACGGGTCAACATCGTTATGGCCGAAGGTGGGGCCTGTAATCTCGCTTACTGTGTTTTCCAAGGAGATCAGCGCATATTGGGGAGAGCGCGTGACCGAGGTTTTGTAGTCTTTGGCGTAGGCTGGCGGGTGCCAACGCCGGTCGCGTTGGTAAAACTCGGCTGGTTTGGTCATTCTTTTCCCTCCCGCTCCATCTCGGCATAGGTATCCTTGGCCAGTTTCAACGCCTGATTGGCCCGCGGAACGCCTGCATAGATCGCGACGTGCTGGAATGTTTCCAACACATCGGTCTTGCTGGCACCGGTATTGGCCGTCGCGCGGATATGCATGGGTATTTCCTCAAAATTCCCCATGGCGGCCAAAAGCGCCAGTGTCAGCATCGAGCGATCGCGCGGGCTGATCCTGTCATTGGCCCAAAGGTTGCCCCAAGCTGTCTCTGTGATCATGGTTTGAAAGGGTGTGTCCAAGTCTGTCTTGCCGGCTTCGGCCCGGTCGACATGGGCGTCTCCCAAAACCTGCCGGCGCACTTGCATGCCCTTATTGTATCGTTCGGTCATCTCAGGCCCTTTCAATACGGCAAACCGACATAGTTTTGCGCCATTACGGCCTGAGCGTCGCGATTGTCGCGCAAAAAGGCAATCTCTGCCTGTTGCATTTTCAGATCGAACTCGGACTGGTCCGGATAGCGATGCATCAGGTTGGTGAACCACCAGCTGAACCGTTC
>CAYODE010000018.1:0-5797 GCA_964402685.1 uncultured Aestuariivita sp.
TGCTCGAAGTTACTTTCACGAGACAAATCTGCTTACCATCAAAGAATGGGAACTCGAGTTTCCACAACTTCATAACTTCTTTGCCAAGGAACTTGTCGAGAATATTGCTCAGATGAAGCTGGAAACCATCTCGGTCACCCTTCTTCAAAGTGGAGTAGTCCTTTTCAAGACCGATTGCGTTCTGATGATCATCCACTCCAATAAAGAGGTTGCCGCCCTCAGAGTTCATGAATGCCGCCACCGTCTTCGCGATAACATGCTCCAGCTTCTTGTTCACTTCCCCCGTGCGCATGTCGTAGCGCATCGTTGATTTGAATTCGACAAGTTGCCCTTCGCCTTCAAGGATCAGTTCATGAACAGGATCGATTACTTGCGCAGCTTCGGGCGGATCGATGCGCCTCTGAATTTCAGAGAACAGCTTTTCAGACCGGTACTTCAAGAACGCGGAGTAGTCGTCCTGAATGACACCGGAGTGCTCAATATCGATGAGATGCGTCTTTAGGGTCGTAGGCAGCTCAGGGTTCTCATCTTGGAATTCTTCCAAGTAGACTGACGGCGCCTTTGCCCTGATCTTGTTCTTGTTCAGGTCGGCGCTGACCAAGGTGATGTTAGCAATGGAGTTTGCATTTCCGGTATCTGACCTCTTCAAATACGCCTTTGGAAAAAAGTGATGGTAATTCTTGCTGCTGGCGATCTTCAGATAGGAGTTATCAAGTAAGACCCTTGCATTGTTGTGGAAATCCTTCGGCTCTTGAAAAGCAAGAATGCAGAGGATCGATTTGCAGATAGCATTACCTGCCGAAAAGTTCGTGTCCCGAAGATCTTCCGCAGAGCTGATATTAAGTCGAAAATCGCCATAAGTTGGGCGTTGCCCGGCAATGATCTGCTCTACTCGTTTGATATCCGCCGCGAGCTTGGATTCGACAGCACTGGAATACCTTTGCGAAAGAGCAGAACGCCAAAAGAGCTCCTCGAGAAACCTTCGCTGCTGTCCATTTGGCGCCTTCGAAGTGGAAAAATAGAAATATGCGACTGGTACCAGAAGAGCGTCGTACGGAAGTAGCTGCGAAACGGGTATGCGCAAGACAGTTCGGACGTAGTCAATCGCAGATTGAACAGCCGAGATGGCCTCGTCCCAGCGCTCCAAGATCTCGTTCTTATCAAGTGAAAGAATGGTCTGCCGTTTGCATTCCTTGGTATCACTCAGCTCAAGGCTAAGAAGCTGAAGAGCGACTGATGGCGAGATATTCTCAAAGTTTACGGTGCCAAGCTTCTCCTGAAACAACTCCCAGCGGACTTGCATGTCGAAACCCGCATCTTCGTCGTATGTCTTCGCAGACATAATCTCGAATAGCGTCAGAATCTTCCCGCCAGTATTGATCCGAGTGAAAACCTCAATAGCCGAACCAATGTCATTTTTCCGAAGAGTTACTGTTGAAAACGCATAGGTTGAAAACGCCTTTGAGTACCTGCTGATCTTGCTGATCTGATCGTTTGAGTAGCCGCTATCAGCAAGTCGCTGAGACATCTCAAAGTCAAAGTGTAGGACGTCATGTAGGCTAACAAAGGTATCTGCTTCGCCCTGAACTGTAATAATCTGGTCCTCATGCTCATCGAGATCAGGGTCAAGATTAACGACAATCTCCTTATAGTCGGTGACTTTCTTCTCGCCGACCTTTTGAATCTTTTCACCTAAGTATGCGGCAAAAAGCGATGTGATCCGCTGCTGACCGTCAAGGACGTACTGTACGTTTTGCCCACTCGGGGTCTCCGGCAGATCAAAATTGCCTATGTTCTTTACGTCGTTAATGCGTTGGTCTGTCTCCCATAGAATAAATGTGCCAATGGGATACCCTTTGAGAATACTATCAAGTAGGCCCGACGTCTTCCAAATGTCCCACACGAAGTCTCTTTGGAACTTAGGAACTTTAATGATGCCCTTCTTAATTTCGGAAATCAGATCGTCGTAGGTCTTTGAATCGGGTTTCGGCTGATTGCTCATGCTCAAAAATCTGCTCTATCGGTTGACTTGCTTAGTTATTGGCGTCGTATCCGACTTCCGTCCTCATAACGGTATCCAATTTGGAGGCGAAGTCGGCTGGGACCTCAAGCAACCGTGGCACAAGTTTGCACGGACCTGCAATGATGTGGGGACGAAAGGTCGGGTACCTATCATCCCTGCACACCAGCCGAGAAGCAAAGCCTGCAACGATATCGCAACGTTTCAAATGATCTGTAGCGATCTCAACTCACCGTAGGCCCAACAAAACAAGGACTTTTGAACTCAAATCCACCGTCTTTTCGCCTTCGGGAGGCAGGGGTCGTGAGTTCGAATCTCGCCACTCCGACCAAAAACCTAATCACTTACATCGCTGTCGTGTTGCGCCTTGCCCGCGAACATTTCGGTCTCTCACGGAACGTGCTGCGGTCGTCATTCTTCAAATCCGATTTTCTTTTGCCGATGTGATCCACTTCACAGCGTTTGATTCTCAGACTGTCTACCTTTGAAACAGGGCGCAGCATAATCGCCTTGGAAGTGGGGGAAAACTTGTCTCAGAGTAACACGTCAGCCAGCGGTTTAGTGATCGTCGCGTCGAACCAGATTGTCGGTCCCAGTACCGTCCAAGACGACATGACTTTTGGATGGCTGTACGAATGGGTTGACGAAATAAAAGCGGTTTCGCCAAACAGCGGTCAGGTCAGTTTCATATCTGAAAATGAGGCGGATTGGGTTGGCAAAATACACAGCTCAGACGTGCCACGTCTTTCCAAACCCGAAACACCCTGTGTCCAAACAATTGATGTCCAAGACGACCAGATGATTTTACCAGCGGCCACGGCCGCTGCGGCTGAGTAGAGTAACGAGTATCTGCGTGGCGCCCGGGTCAGCCGCCGGGCCCCGCACATTATGCGGTGTTTTCTGTTGGGATGTCGCACAGCGAAATCCAGGTGCATGTCGCAAACAGGCTTGTCATGCACTGAACATCTGTCCCTAAACGAATGACCCTGCGAATTGCGAAATGCCTGTAGACGCCACTTGCAGTTCGATGGGCGGATGCAGATCCAAAGGCAAAATCAGCGATTGAGTTTTTCTGGCGTTGATCGTCAGGCGGGCAGGTGCTCTCTGATCGCAGTTAAAAGTTCCGCCCTTGAGAACGGTTTGCGAAGAACCCTGCTCAAGTCTTCCTCCGCAATCTCGTCAAGAATGCCGTGCGCATAACCCGTCATAAACAAAAACGGTACAGCGACGCTTTTCCGCTTCATCTCTTCTGCGAATTCGGGGCCGCTGAACCCACCGGGAAGCACCACGTCTGATAGGATCAAATCTATTTCTTGGTTGATGGCATACACATTTCGCGCGCTCTCAACATCTGGCACGCAGATAGGTTGATATCCGGCATCACGCAAAAGTCGCGCTGCGAGATCCTGAACTCCTGGATCATCTTCGATCACCAGAATTCGTTCGCCATCGCCCGTCCGTTCAGTGCGATCCTTCCGATATACAGAGCGACGTACGTTGAGGTCTGATTTGGGCAACCATATCTCTACAATCGTTCCGCTTTCTGATGTCGCCGCAATACGGGCCGTGCCCCCGGACTGTTTTGCAAAGCCAAAGACCGAAGATAGTCCCAGCCCCGTTCCCTCACCCACGCCCTTGGACGTAAAAAAGGGCTCAAAGGCGTGGCTTCGTTGTTCTTCGGTCATACCGATACCTGTGTCTGCCACCTCGATCACCACATAATCCCCAGGCGCAAGCGCCCCATCTGGCGATTGCGCCTGGGCCTCGAAGGCCACGTTGCGACACTTAATATTTAGCTCTCCGCCTATCGGCATGGCCGCTCGCGCGTTAAGAGCGAGGTTCAAAACCGCGTTTTCCAGCTGTGCTCGGTCGGCAAACGCCACCCAGAGATCGTCCTCGTGATCGAACCGGAGGACGATATCTTCACCAAGGGTGCGATCCAGAAGTGGCAAGAAATCAGTCAGCAATGCGACAAGTTCAATGGCCTGCGCAGAGAGGACTTGGCGTCGCGAAAAAGCCAGAAGGCTTTTGGTCAGCTCTGCCCCGCGGTACGCCGCCTTGACGATATCTTGCACCATCGGTTGGAGTTTTGGGTCGATTTCATCCAACAGCTCAGCGTTGCCTAATATAATGGCCAGAAGATTGTTGAAATCATGCGCGATCCCCCCTGTGAGCTGCCCCACTGCTTCCATCTTTTGCGATTGTCTTAGCTGTTCTTCACGATCCTTCGCGTCAGTTACATCTTCTAAGACAGAGACAAAGCCACCACTCTCGGTCGGTTTGTTATAGAGCGTGATCCAGCGGCCGTTTGACTGCTTGTACGTCCATGTTTTGTCACCCGTTTTGGTCGCAGCAAGGCGGTCGGCGACATAGTCTTCTGGATCATCGTAGCCAAACTTCGGAGCGATGAATTCTGCCGAGGCGCGCAGGATTTCCTCCAAGTGAATACCTGGCTTCAGTAGGTGACCAGTGATGTGAAGCATTTTTTTGTATGCTTCATTGTAGACTTGCAGCCGACTGTTCTGGTCAAAAAACGCAAACCCCAAATGCAGTGCTTCGAAGCCTTCCGAGAGGATTTCGCGCGTTTTAAACAGCTCGATTTCGGTGCGTTTTTGTCGAGTAATGTCTTGTGTCGTCCCCATTTCTTGGACAACTCTGCCGCGATCATCAAAGACCGGATGACCGATCTCGCGCACGTAGCGGGTCTCCCCCGCGGGCGTTACCAGCCGATACTCCACTTCAAACGGATGACCCGCCCGCAGCCGATAGAAGGCCTCGCGGACAATTTGCAAATCGTCCGGATGGGCAAGGCCATTTATCGTAGAGGATTGTGCAATGTACTCGTCACGCGTCATACCATGGATGGCCGCATGCTCGTCTGAGCATAGCAGACATCGATCTGCGACCACATCCCAGACGTAGTGACCAATACCAGCGATCCCGGCGGCGCGTTCAAATCGCTCAAGAGGGGGCCAATCGCTGACCTTTAACTGGGCCGGGGTCTCCAGTCTGTTCTGTGACATGCTGCCTTACGCTTTGGCTCTGGTTACGAAAAAGAAGTTTTCCCGCCTTCGGCTCTTATTTGCAAGGCCAACCAAGACAAAGCGAACACGAGCTTTCAGCAGTCTCAAACCAAAGTCAGGTCATGGTAATCCGCCCAAACCATCTTATCGGAATCCATGCACGCCACTTTCAAGGTGGTGAAGACCCTGCAAGGCATATGACAACCCACACAGCTGTCCTTCCCCGCCGATGGGCCAAAACACCTCTCTCGGTTTGCAGTTCGTCCAATACACCCTTTGCGTCAAAATAATGCCTGAAAAGGAATCTATGGGAAGAATTCCAAAAGCATGGAAGCTTGTGATGTATTCTAACCCGGTCGTTCGTCCCCACACAGGACGGCAGAAAGCTGTCTCATACGCCTTGCGGAAATCCGCAAATCCAAGCGATACCGGACGACGGTTCACGGATCGTGTCCCACTCTGTATAGCACACAAAACCCATCGTTTTTCGGCCGAAAGCCGCGTAACGCTGCTCCCAGAAACTGAACCCAATTCCACACGCTTTGCATATTGTTTAAGTGCTAGTCTTGCGGCCAGGGGAAGTTCGGGCCAAGGGTTTAGCACTTCTTGATGACCCACTTGCGTAACAGCTGAGGACGATCGTCATTCTTTTTTTCAAAACAAAAATCGGGTCGCTCATAGGCACAACCGCTCTGTTTAGCGTGTTTTGCAACCTTTTGATGCTGACAGGCCCCCTGTTCATGCTGCAGGTTTA
>CAYODE010000018.1:5897-36907 GCA_964402685.1 uncultured Aestuariivita sp.
GCGTGTTTTGCAACCTTTTGATGCTGACAGGCCCCCTGTTCATGCTGCAGGTTTACGATCGGGTGTTGGCATCACGATCCGAAGAGACACTTGTCGCGCTCTTTACACTGATCGCCGGTCTCTTTTTTCTTTACGGCGTTTTTGAATACGCGCGTGGTCGCGTGATCGCGCGCGCGGGCGCCCGTGCCCAAGCGGAATTGGGTAACGAAGTTTTTCTTGAGTCGTTGGAGCGGTCGGCCCTCAAAAAACGAAACGCGCGAGGTCGAGTTGCAGATCTGGACGCATTGCGCACTTTCTCGGGGTCGCCTGTTTTACTTGCGTTGTTTGATATCCCGTGGACACCGATCTTCGTCGCCGCGATTTTTCTTTTTCACCCTGCCTTGGGATGGTTGGCCGTCATTGGCGGGGGCATTCTGATTATGGTCGCTTTACTCAACCAGGCGCTTACTGCAAAAAAGTCGGCCTTGGGAGCCGCGCAAAGCAACGCAGCTCAGTCGTTCACTCACGCGGCAACGGAACGCAGCGATGTCATCTGGGCCCAAGGAATGCAGGACGCAATTGTCACGCGCTATGAACGCATGCAGGCGACAGCCATGGATTTGTCTTTGCGCGCGAATGACTGGATTGGTTCTTTTTCTTCCTTTACGAAAGCGTTTCGTCTCTTTCTGCAGTCTGCCGTCCTCGCGGTGGGTGCCTGGTTGGTTCTACAGCAACAGCTGACACCGGGTGCGATGATCGCAAGTTCAATCCTGTTGGGGCGGGCTCTGGCACCGGTTGATGTAATCATCGGGCAGTGGTCCGCGGTCCAACGTGCGCGGCGCGCGTGGGCGGACGTCAAATCTCTGCTGGCTGACCGCCCTGAGCGACCAGCACCAACGGACCTACCAACACCGGAAGGCCGGCTTGCTGTACATAACGTTTCTGTGGTCGCACGTCCCGGTGATCCCCCAATCCTGAACCGCATCTCGTTCGATGTGGCGCCCGGTGAAGCTCTGGGCATCATCGGTCGAAGTGGGGCAGGAAAAAGTACCTTAGCACGTGTGGTCACCGGCCTTTTGACACCGGCTGTTGGAGAGGTGCGGTTAGGTGGTGCAACGCTTAGCCAATACGGCCCCAAAACCCTTGGTGCGCATATCGGATATCTTCCCCAAGAGGTCCGGCTGTTCCAAGCAACGGTGGCCGAAAACATTGCACATATGGAAACCGAACCTGATGCCGCGCGGGTCGTCGCCGCCGCAAAAAAAGCCCGAGTTCACGACGTGATCCTGTCTCTCCCGGACGGATATGACACACAGATCGACGATGGCACTGTTCAGTTGTCGGGCGGCCAGAAGCAACGTCTTGCTTTGGCCCGTGCGTTGTACCGCGATCCTGTTCTTCTTATTTTGGACGAGCCGAACTCTGCGCTCGACGCTGACGGTTCTGAGGCGCTCAACAGTGCTGTGATCGAGATGAAGGAAGCGGGCAAGAGTGTGCTCATCATGACGCATCGACCCACGGCGATCCAGAGTTGTGACAAGCTCCTCGTCCTTGAAAAGGGCAGCGTTGCAGCCTTTGGTCCCCGCGATGAAGTCATTAAGGCGACCATGCGCAATGCTGACAGGGTCAGCGAAGCAGTGAGCCGGAGTACACCCGCATGACCGACCGTCGCTGGAGCGCACGCGTCCCGCTCACCATTGGCTTTTTAGCGATCCTCACTCTGTCGCTGGGTGTCGGCCTTTGGGCGGTTCGTACTGAGATTGCTGGCGCGGTCATAGCAAACGGTGTCATCGAAGTCGAAAATGAGCGACAAGTCGTCCAGCATCCCGATGGCGGTGTTGTCGAAAAAATCAGGGTCCGTGAAGGCGATCGTGTGTCGGCGGGTGACATTCTCATTGAATTGGACGGCACATTCCTAACCTCTGAACTTGCAGTCATCGAAGGTCAACTCGCCGAAGTCTTTGCCCGGTCTAAGCGGTTGGAAGCCGAACGTGATGGTTCGGAGACGATCGAATTTGACGAAGCCCCCATTTTCGCAACGGTGACCAAAGACGAGGTAACGGGCCTGATAGGTGGGCAGAGGGCGCTGTTTACCGCGCGGTTAAGTCGTCTGAAACTCGAAGATCAGCAGCTTGCACGTCAGCAAAGTCAGATCGGTCGGCAAATCGAAGGATTTCAGGCTCAACTGAACGCAATTGAACGCCAGCTGGAGCTGATCAAAGAAGAACTCACAGACGTTGAGACCCTTTTTGCGCAGGGACTTGTTCAGGCTGTTCGCCTTCGGGAACTGTTACGCATTGAGGCCGAACTCGAAGGGGAAATTGGCGCGCTGAATGCCCAGATGGCGGAGGCCGAAACACGCATTTCGACCTTGGAAATCGAAAAACTAAGGCTGATCGACAATCAGCGCGAAGCTGCGATCACAGAACTTCGCGATCTTTCGGTAACTGAGCGCGAACTGAAAGAACGCAGCGGCGCATTGGTCGAACGATTAGGGCGCCTGCAAATCATTGCGCCCGTCAGCGGCACAGTGTTTGGATCGCGCGTCTTTGCAGAACAGTCCGTCGTACAGCCCGCTGAACCAGTGCTGTTCATTGTGCCAGACGATCAGCCGCTGCACGTTTCAGCACGGATTGATCCAGTGGATGTCGATCAGATCTATGCGGGACAAGAGGTGGCCCTCGTCTTTTCCGCCTTCAGCCGCCGCGAGACGCCAGAAGGCTCAGGATCCATCCGTCTGGTCTCGGCTGATGCAGCCACTGATGACGCCACAGGTTTTACATTTTACGAAGCCGTTATCACGATTGATGATGCCCCGTTTGTGGCTTCTGACGGGTTAGACCTCGTGCCAGGCATGCCCGTGGAGGCGTACATTAAAACGGAAGACCGTACACCTTTGACCTATCTGGTTCAGCCCCTCAGCGTGTATTTCTCGAGAGCCTTCCGAGAAGAGTAAACCACGGCAGCCTCAACTGTTCACACGCGGTTCTCACTCTCGACATTAACGCCTGACACCACGCACGATTTGCTGCGATCAAAGAAGCGCGCGCATCTGCTCGACGGCACGGTCAATCTCGTCCTCTGTGTTGTAGTAATGCGGCGCGATCCGAAGCATGGTGGGAAGGTTGCGACGCTCGGCATCAATTCGTGTGCTGGATGGAAAGGATGTCCCAATGGCGAATCCAGCCTGCCCCATGCGCCGGACGGTGTCTTGCGGATCCTGACCAGCGATCGAAAAGCTGACGATCCCACACTTTTCATGCCCAATATCATGCACAGTTGCGCCTGGAAGGTCTGCGATAAGCGCTCTGGTTTTCTCAGCTAACATGCTGACACGATCCGCGATGAGCTCGATTCCGATTTCGTCGGCATAGTCGATTGCGGCCCCAAGTCCGGCCCGCAGCGCATAGGAATTCTCCCACGTTTCAAAACGTCTTGCGTCGTCTCGAAGGTCATACTGATCGCGCGCCACCCATTTCGCTCCGTAAAGATCAATCATGGCCGGCTCCAAGGAGGCCAACCATTCGTCTTTCACATAGAGAAAACCCGTGCCGCGCGGGCCACGCAAAAACTTACGCCCAGTCACAGACAAGAAGTCACATCCCAACGCGGAGACATCGATTGGTATTTGCCCGGCCGCCTGGCACGCGTCGAGCAAATAGGGCACGCCATGTGACCGGGCGATCCTTCCCACCTCGGCCGCCGGGTTGACGAGGCCGCCATTTGTCGGGACCCACGTGATCGCGATCAAGCCAACATTATCATCTATGGCTGCCTCCAAAGCAGAAAGACCCAACGCCCCGGCCTTATCGGACGGGACAACTTCGATCTTCAGGTCTTCCCGCTTTGCGCGTTGAAGAAATGCCAAGTAATTTGCCGCATATTCCGTTTCGCACGTCAGTATCCGTGCGCCGCGTTTAAGCGGAAGCGCGTAGAAAGCGTGGCACCAAGCCATTGTCGCGTTCTCCATCAGTGCGATCTCGCGCGTCTTGGCGTTGATATGGCGCGCGACGGATGCGTATACGCGTTCGAGCTTTTCCTCTTCCTGCGCTTTGGCCTCGTACCCGCCAATGCGAGCCTCGAGCAGAGTGTGTCCGACGACCTCGTCCACCACACATTGCGGCATCAGGGCCGATCCGCAGGCCAATAGATGGGTGGACACGTCTATGCCCGGAGTTTCACTCCGGATTTTGTCGATATCTAACGCATTCATTTGTGTGCTCGCGGGTTCAGATACTGGGCCTTGCTGTCTTGTTTCACTTTGGAAACAACTCCGCCAGCATACTGATCATGTCTGCGCAGCGCACAATCCATCAAAGAAAACAAATCCACTGTCTGTGAATGATAGTTTAGCTGGTGCGCTCAGCGAAACTGTCGCGCCATCCTGGAAACAAGGTTTCAATAGCTGCGAACTTGCGTGCAGTGTCCGGATCCAGTCGTGGATTGAAAAAGGCTTGGGTCACCTCTTTTACGGTGTGTTCGTTTGGATCCCGCTCCAATAGATCCACGCTGTCGCCG
Source organism: uncultured Aestuariivita sp. (assembly GCA_964402685.1). Taxonomy (GTDB): domain Bacteria; phylum Pseudomonadota; class Alphaproteobacteria; order Rhodobacterales; family Rhodobacteraceae; genus Aestuariivita. The sequence continues at coordinate 10,395 of CAYODE010000018.1, forward strand.
GTCGCGACATCCCCCTCTTCAAGAACCCGGTAATACCAACCGGTACGGAGTGTCTTGCGAACCAGATAGGCCATCCGGTCTTCCCCAGTGTGCAAAGTCAGTTTCCAACACGGTTGCCGCCCCTGGCTGACCTGTACCCGAGCCGATCCCATCGCGAAGACGTCCCCAATGCAAACATCCTCTTCCGTCATACCTTGCGTCGAAATGTTTTCTCCGAACCCGCCCGGACGAAACTGCTCGTTCTCGCCCAACTCTGCGGACCAGTCCGTGTAGTGATCACTGGGGTAATGATGCAGTGCCTTTTCCAAGCCGCCATGCGCTTCCAAATCGGCCTGTGCATCCACAACAAGTCCAGTTTTGGTTAAACGTACCCTGTCGGCGCAAGGGGACTTCCCAATGGCAGAGGGTGCCTTGTCCGGCCACGGAGTTGATACCTGACCAGCGAATAGTGAGAGAGTTGCGGTAACACCCATCGCGCGGGATCCTTTGATTGGTTGGTCTGTTCCTTAAAATTGATACCTTTAGCCAATCAGGATCAAGGACAAGACCAAGCCAGCCTCCAGGCTCTCACTCAATGGCATCACGTTCCCTTCCAGTAATTGTTCGCTGCAGCGACCGTTTGAAAATGCGTTGCCACCACCCCTGATGCCGCAATGAGAGCACCGAAGTCTCCTTCATATTCGTCTCGAAGTTGGGCGCGAATGTCGGCATCGGGCTGCGTCATTTTAACAGCGACTCGCGCCAATTTCACAGCAAGCTCATGCCCACTTTCAGCGTCAGGGGTTAAAAGCGTCGGCAACCAAGTGTCGGACATGATCTGTCTCCTTTATAGTGTTACGGCACATCAGCCCGGGCCAGTGCGCCGTTTAAGAAACTTATTCTACGATGCCCGGCAGGCTTAGATCCCCTGAGGCAATATCGAAAACGTCGGTCACGCACAGCAAGGGCGCATGGACACTTTCATTGACCCTGAGTGCTGCAGTCACGCCATCAAAAGATGCGCCCGCCGCGCCACCTTTAACAGCCGCATTGATTGTAATTTCGGGTCCATCAAACACCGGCGTAAACCCCGGACTGTCCAGCAGAATGGGAAATCCGGGCCAGGTGGCTGGCAAGTTTGGTGTCGCGCCGTCCGGTATGTCGACTACGCCGAGTGCGCCTGGGCCGCAGGCTTCGGAGGGCGCCAGTACCACCCAGTGGCTATGCCATACTCCACCGTCGTTACCTGGGTCGCCATCTAGGTTCTCATCGAAGAGAGGCGTGTCATCAAAATCGGGATGGCTTGTCGCTGCCATCGCCAGAATTCCCGCACCTTCATCAAAGCCGACGACAGAAGGGTCAAGCGAGGTCGGCCACACGTACGACCAAACCGGCGCACCACCCACTTCGCCCAAAGGCTTGGGCGTTTGAGCGCCGGCGATTCCATTTGTTGTCATACGGAACGTGACGGTGTTGCCCACCCGGTGAACATGAGCAGCAAGGATGTCAAAAGCCGCAACCTCGGCAGTGTCTGCCTCGGAAAGAACGGCGCCGTCCTTTTCAATTGCGTGATGAGACTGGTCTTCGTGGGCGATTGCCATCGGCGCAACAGCCGCTAGCGCGAGTGAAAAAAGTAAACGTGGCATCGGTTCTTCCTTTTGAGGCGACATCGATGCCAATCATTTAGTAGCGACTCGATCCTTTAGTCAATATTTTATATTCGAGTCGATACGTTTTTACAGTATTGCATCATTTTCTCCACCGAGTTCCAGGTGCAACTCCATCTCACCAGACGATCGCTTTGCGGGGCCATTCCATTGGCAGAGCGACGAAGAACACGCGACGCCTGGAAGAGGCTGTTTACCCAGATCAAAGCAGCGGGTCAGCGACAGGACTTGCGGAACATCACATCGGCAAGCATCCCTTAGGTTCGCGCGTGAAACAGCAAGGGATAAACACTGTACGTTATCTCAGACTGGTCGATGAAGCTTTGATTTTCGATGCTCCGATGGGCAGTGATACCGCTATCTGTAGGAGTGAGTTATGCACTCAACGGCATATGCATTTCCTAATGGTGACGAACTGCACGAGAATGCCACAGATCCTCGACGCGTGACTGCCATTCCGCATTGTTGGACGCTGCACAGGTCAAGACATAGTCCAAATCCAGAGTTTCCATATCTTCCGTTTTCACCGTCAGATCGCAAAGCGGCAAGCGCGTAGTGCCAAAGTCGCTGGCGGACACACCGTTTGACAAACAAACGATCGGAATATGTGGGTAGCGGGAGCGGAACCTCAGCAGCCCGTCAAGCAGACGCGAAGAGTGCAAAACGCTGTCGATATCTATGAAGGCAGCCTGCCAACTCACTTCTTCCGTTGAAAGCATGAACACGGCCACATCCAAGGAAAACACCCGGCAGACTGCAGTCTTTTCGTCGTCCTTTTGCAGTTTGTGGTAGGTCGGGTCATTGCGATCGCCGCAGAACAAAAAGCAAGTGAATGCGTCGGCATCATAGTCCGGCACGTCTGGTTCGGTTCCAAACATGTTCCATTGAACATACGAGTAAGGGATATTCATCTTGTTTCCTCATCAAACGTAGCCCCACCACTTTTTCACCCGCCAACAATGGCGGGCATTCAGCTACCTCTCATGTCCCTCGTTACTCTCTCAGCAGAAAGCCAAGCCCCAGACTTGCCACTCAAACCTTCTGGCCGTGCCGCGTAATCACGTGCCGCGACGGTTTAAAATTTGCTTCTAGGGAAGCCGACAAACATGCGTCGCACACCCAGGAAACAAATGAACAAATTCAGCCAGTGAACTCTCTATCTCTTTCAAGAAAGACTGCTGCATACAGCCTTACCCACCAGTTGGTGGCCATCAGCTTCAGCGTGCGAAAGTAACCCCCTCCGCACAATATTCTTGTTGGTTATTGATTATAGATACACTTCGCTGCAGCGGATGGCCCCTTCGCTGTAGACGTTTTCTGAAGTGCGCACACAATCAAAGAACGCTCACATCAAAACGCATGGCTTTTAACAAACAGAACAGAGCCAACACGGGATCTCAAATCACCAATTCCGTTGGAATTGAAAACTCAGGCGTGCACTGTCAGCAAACGGGTACAAAACTCAAAAAACGGAGTGGCGGGAACACAGTTCTGTTGTTTGCTTTGATCGTACTCTAGACGCATTTTGTGGCGGTGACGCCGACTATTTAGTCATCAAAATCACAGGTACGGTCGGCACTATTCTCATGCTACATGTACAACGGTTGGAGAATTAGAGATCTACCGTATGTATCTAGCAATAGCAGCTAGAGCACCGACTTACGGCCCCATATCGAAAGGCGGCTCCATCCGTTCTTTGGGATCAAACGGGCGGACTATCCCAAGGACGACACAAAAGTGTCGACCAACTCTGGTTCGAGGTCACCAATTAAAACAAACGAGTATCCGGCGTCTTGCCACTTCACTGCGGTCATTCCCAAAAGCTCAGAAACCGTCGCACCCGATTGTTCCGGCGAAGAGGTGCGCACGGCGCACAGAGCGATTGGGCGCCCATCATCAGTTAAATACGACAAGTGCGCCAGGTTTTCTCCATCAAACCCAAGCAATTGCCCCCGCACGAATTTCAAGCCTTCAATCTGCCCGAATGCAGCAAGGTCGTAGCCTATTCTTTCACTCAACGAACTCAACTGTCTCGATTTCTCGCCTTCGGTGTACGACATCGAAGACAACGTCTCGTAGACGTAGAGATTTTGGTACACCGCGATTTGCTCATCCAGTTCCAAGCTCTGTATTGGATCTGCAGGGTAAGCACGGAATATGACCGCAGCGGCGACCAATCCGGCGACGAGAGCCGTTGCCACCCTCACAAACGATCTCTGACGAACATTGTTGCGGGGCGATGTGAATGACGGGGTTATCGGTGCTTCTTTCAAAAAAGCATCAAAAGCAGGCTTAAGATCCTGCTTTACAATTTCCAGAGAGCGAAGTCGTTCGGATATAGCTGGACTTGAGGAAAGCGCATCTTCAACCTGCGCCGTCTGTTGTGAATCCAGTTCACTGTCCAAATATGCCGTTAACACCTCGTCCGTTATCTGAGTTGTACCCATCACGTTTCATCCAAATTTTGGACGTGCAAGTGGTGATTCAGCTTTTTTCGCGCGCTTGCAAGTCTACTCATCACTGTCCCAATTGGGATACTCAATATTTCCGCCGCTTCGGAGTAACTAAAACCTTCCACATAAACAAGCATTACGGCCATTTTTTGGGCCTGTGGAAGCGAATAGATCAGTTCGATGATTTGCCTGAAATACAGAGCATCTTCTCCTGAACGAGCGCTCAGATCCGCATTTTGCTGCAAATAACCGATATCCGGAGCCTCGTCCCTTATGGAACGATACCGGAGTTCGTTCAACCATATTCTATTCGCAATTTTGTAAACCCAGCTTTCAAGACGTGTCCCACTCTCGTACTTGTCGGAGTTCTCTATCGCTTTAACACAGGTTGATTGCGCCAGATCCCACGCCGTATCCTTGGCTCCCGTCAAAAACAGAGAGAACCGCCAGATCTTAGGGAACAGCTCAGGCAATTGCGCTCTGATCTCTTCCTCAGCAGAGATGCTTCCAAAAAACTTTATTTTAGCCTCCCTGACTTGCGCCACAATTAAAAGGAAACGCAGGGTTTCTCAACTGACCAACCAACTAAGTGCCCCCTGAAGGGCGTCAAAGCACAAAGAATGTGCAACTGTGTAAATTGACATTTACACATCTTCGCCATGCTGCCCGAAATGACGATAAAAGGCACACGCAACCGCAATTATCTTCCTCTTTCGCGCCAAAAGTCGGCGCACAATTCTTACACGAAAACGCAAAAGTCTTTTCACTTTTACCGCGTCGCGGTTACGCGAAACAAAGCAAAAAGATGGGTGCCCAGAAAGGTTGCGATGAAAACCATGTCTTTGGAAAGAAATAGTGGCGGCGAACATGTCTTCTTACGCCTCGATGTGGCTCTCTCTCGATATTGCAGCGGCATGTGCATGAATAGGTAATAACGACGCCCTGGATCCGGACAATTAACATCTATGGTCAGATCATGGCGATATTAGGGCGTTGCGGCGATTTTCTCATATTCTGATGGAGCGGACTGTTGTGCGTTTAAGAATTTGGTTTCCAACAAGCTTGCCTGATGTCGAGCACCTAGAGACTGCCGCCTCGAGCTCAACTTTCAAAACCCCTTTTGCTAATTGCACGTGAATGGCGTGTCGTTGACCGCTATTTTGTAAGTGAACTACCTAATTCGCGAAATTGATACTTAGCACCCAATATTTCTGTGGACATGTCTAAAATTGTACTGCTGCTGGTTTCAATTTATGGGCGGAGTTTGAACAGTGGCCGCAACCAACTGACTAAAGACACGACCACCGTCATGCTCGTGTAACAAAAACAATGAAGTGACGCATATCAGGTCACTCCTAAACATGATTTGTGGATTCATCATTTAATTGCCTCAACGTCAGGCAACCAAACTCAGAGTTTTTTCAAAAAAAAATGAATAAATTCGATTGCTCGGGTGTTTTCTTCACAAATAGCACTTTGAGCTAGTCCAAATACCCATCTTTCAAAGATATCTCGACCTACGAGAAACTCTTTGAAAAACAACAGTTTGAACGTCAAATGAAGTTCGAGCGGAAAATGAAGGCCCATGAAAAATCAAATAACCAGCAATAGTTGGCGGCGAAATACCACCCAGAATAGTCGAAATTTTGAGAAAGAATTAATATGTACAGCGCCAGCATCGACGAAATCAATAACCTATATTGCCGGTACACGTTTTGTGATGCACAGCACAAAGACGGGCCATTCAAATCAAACCGCGGAGTGTATCTGATGGACGACTTTGCTACGGATACAAATTACCCTGATCAACCCCCTCTGAGTATCATCAGAAGAACCGGCTCTCTCCGCTCACTAAGAACATCCGTTCTCGTTGTTGATCACAGCCTGAATATTCTGTCGACTGACGGTGTATATCGGAAGATCTTTGGATTACCCAACGACGTTCAGCCCGCCTCGCTTCAGGAGGCAATTGCCGCAAGAATTGAGTTAGGATGGCACGGGCTTGCTGAGGCAGTCGATGACAGCGAAGCCCCTGTCGAGGCAAGGCTATCAGAAATCCGAGCACAAGTTTCGCGCCAGACCTACATCTGCTCAACCTCAGGCGAAATCGTCAGCGTTTCGCACTACACAGATACCACATCTGGAAATACGTTCCTGTTCATCTCAGAGTCTGAGTTCTGTTCGAGCTCTCTGGATCCTCAAACAAACCAGCTCCTCCCCTTTCACATCGTCTTGAACTTGGACACACTGAGCCGCAGCGAAAAAGACCTGCACACACACGCAAGCGAGGTGTCAGACCCTATTTTTCTGGCCGATGGGATATTCTCAAATAGTGGGGAGTTGAGATACCTGAACGTTGGTAACGTTATGAAGTTACCACGCCACCCTATTCAAGATTTGAGTGACCTGGATATTTCAGTCGAAGATGTCCATGATATTTTAAACGAACACGGTGCGTTTACGTCTATCAACTCGAGTTTGTTCTACGACTTTGACGTATTGGTGAAGATCACGAGCGAATCCATCTATGAAGAAGGCCCAAGCTTTCTGAAGTGTTCTGTAGAAGAGTTGGGAGCTCGGCTTTCGCCGGGTCGCATCGCAGCTTTATTCCCGCAGTTTACAAATCGCGAAGTAGAAATCGTTCTACTCCTGGCTCAGGGGCATAACTTGAAAGAGGTGGCACGCATTGCTGATCGTGCTCAAGGGACTGTCACGATCCAAGCGCGTTCAGCCATGCAAAAATCAGGGACTCGCTCACTTGTGGCGCTGGTGTCTCTGGTTTGTCAGATGTGTCTGTAATGAAGTGGCGGGTTGTGGATTCATTCAGTCTTTGGGGGACCACTCCGAAGCAGGAGATCAGAGGTCTTTCGGATGGTACGCTCAGTCGACCGGGAGAGCTACAAACCTGTTAAACCGGTGAGTGCAAGCCAATAAAGGTTAATGCGCAATTTGAGCGTTTGGTCTGGAACGCTTCAGGACGGAAAACGGAATCACCGGAGTAAGCAAAATTCCGCTTCATCGAGTGTTTTTATTCGCCGCCCTCAAAAGAGCATAAATGGCGTTTAGCAATAATAGTTATGGACTGATCCGTTATTGTTAATTGACTGGGGAATACATGCAGAAATCAAAATCTCTCTACCGGACAAACCCGTTCAGTTCCCAACGCGTGGTATCAAATCCTCAATCATGTTGGCAACGAACCGCCGATTAAGAGTTAAGCGTTTATGGGATTTTGTCTAACACCTGAATTTAGCGATGCGCGCAGTCTAACGTGTATTGGCTCTTGCGGCACAAGTTCTGGATCTTGCAATTGCACCACGGTTCTCACTGTAGATGGTCCGAAACGGCTGGACCGGATCAGCCGAGGCGATGCGTTGGAAACGCTGGCATTTGGCGAGAGTTCCCTTGAATGGGTTGGTTCCACCGTAGTTTCGCGCAGCGACATGTTGGACATGCCCTACCTGACTCCTGTCAAAATCGAAGCTGGCGCTCTTGGGCCGGGTCTACCAACTGGCGATCTGCTCGTCTCTCAACAACAAAGGCTCTTTGTGACGTCAGTGTTGGCCGACCAGTATTTTGCCTCCTATGAGGCTTTGCTTCCCGCCGTGAAGCTGCTGCAACTCCCCGGAGTGACGGTCGCTCGGGATCTTTCCCAAGTGACTTATTTTCATCTGCTTTTTGATACTCAGGAGTTTATTTGGGTGAATGGGGTGCTCACCGAAATTCTCTATTCGGACCAGAACCAGCTGCAAGACAAGTCTCCGGATGCACGTCGTGAGCTAGCACTTCTGTTCCCCGAAGCGTTGGATCCTCAGTATATTTGATAGAACGACGGCGACAGGCGCAATGCGGTTGACGCGGGGTCCACTCCACCATTCGCCAAAGATGCGCAAAAGCTGCAGCATCGCTTTCTGATCGGCGGTTAGCTTGACCAGGGTGAGTGGCGCGTTTCATGTTCACCTTCAACGTCGCGTGCCAAACGGAAGTATACGGTGTCCAAAGAAGCAGTAACTGCAGATGTCCTCGTCATAGGAGGTGGCACAGCCGGCTTTGGCGCTGCAATCGCCGCAGGGCGCGCAGGGCTTCACGTCGTGCTTTTGGAAGCTACTAGCAAAATTGGCGGCGTCATGGCTTTCTGCCCGGGCATGCCGTGGGGCGGAGGGTACCCGGTCGACCGCAGTGTCGGCGGATTGATCGCTGAGCTAACGGATCGATTGTGCCGGATGGCTCCGCCCGCTGCCGAGAAACGATCCTGTACGCTCGAAAACTTCGGCGCTGAGGTCATCTATGATCACGACGTCGCTACCCTCACAATGTTCGAGATGCTGGAAGAGGCCGGTGTCGCACTGCGCCTGAACGCCACTGCAATTGCCCCGAACATGACAGGACATCGTATCAAAGCAGTCGATTGCTTCGATCGCAACGGCCCTTTCCGGGTCGAACCAAAAATGGTCATTGACTGCTCAGGTGACGGCGACATCTCGGCAAAGGCAGGAGTGCCCTACAGCCTGGGCGACGCCGGCGGCAACATGATGGCCGTTACGATCTCATTCCACATGAACGGCGTAGACTGGTCGAAGGCCTTTGCGGCGGAAGATCCCTATTTTCAATCCTTCGCGTCCAAAGGTGTAGCCGAAGGTCGGTTACATCAGGATTTGGCGAAGCTCTATCTCATGAAGGGCTTCCACCACGGGACCGTGTTCTGTAACTCGGTCCATGTCCGCGGAGTGGACGGAACCGATCCCCTAGCCGTCGGTCGTGCGACGCAGGAAGGGCGCAGACGGTGCCATCAACTGGCGGAATTCCTAAGGTCTGACATACCGGGATTTGCTGACGCGTACATGACGCATTTGTCGCCAACTGTTGGCGTTCGCGAAACACGCAAGCTGGAAGGGGTTTATCGGGTCACGGGTGAAGATCTGGCCCGAGGTACAAAGTTTCCCGACGGCATCGTGAGCTGCGATAATCCACTGGACGACGTGATGCGATCAGATGGGGACATGACCCATCATGCGGCGCTAGCGTCTGGCGATTACTATACGATCCCCTTTCGATCACTTCTGCCCAAAGCGGTCACCAACTTGATGTTCGCGGGGCGCATCCTGTCGGCGGATGCAGTCGCCTTTGCGTCCGTTCGGGGAATGCCACAGTGCATGTCGATGGGGCAGGCAACGGGAACTGCCTCCGCACTGGCGTTACGCGCAAACTGCGCGGTGCAAGATGTCGATACAGACGAATTGATCACGAGTTTGCGGCAACAGGGTCTGAACCGGATCGGCAGCCAAGAAACTGAACCGGCCGAGTAATTGGAGCCGATTATTCGGTTCAGAAAAAATATGCCTTGTGCGGCGCGTTAGCCCGCCAGCGCCTCGATCTCATCTGCATCTAAATGGCTGACATCGGCCCAGCTTTTTGACTTGCCTGGGTTCAACAGACCTTTTGGATCCATCCGTTTCTTCACAGCCAAGTGCCGGAAATCCGGTTTCATTCCGCCACCTTCAACCTGATAAGTATGCGCATCGTAAACGGTGCAACCATTACTGCTATAAAGCGCGTCCACCGCACGCAATTCCGCCTCGTCCTGTGTCCAGATAATAGGCAGATCAGAGGCAGTGACCGCACCGTCGTAGCGAGAGAATTCATGGTGCATCCACGCGCGTTCGCCCAGTTTTTGGTGCAAGGCTGCGACCCCGTCAGCATTGGATGGGTCATTTACACCATATTGCTGATAAGTGGCGCTGCGGTCCGATTTAAGAACCTGCAGCGTCGTGTGGTTCCAGCCAAATTCGAACACATGTGGAATACGCGCAGCTTCGCGTTCGGCATCGTCCATTGTCAAAGCAACTGTTCCACCATGCGCGACGATCAGGTCGCGATATGCATCCACCTGTTCACGCGGTACAAGGCTGACCATCAGATCGCGGCCTTTTGGCACGTGCTCGTCCAGACGTGGGAAATACGCCGCAATCCGCGCGTCCACAACGCTGACTAACTTCCGGTCGATATCCTGCCTGTTGGCCAAAGCAAATCCTGCTCGGTACGCATCCGAATAGCTGTCAAACGTCGCCATGCAGCTGATCCAGTCCCTCGACGGTACCGTGCGCAGCGTGACTTCGGTTATCACACCGTTTAGCCCCCAAGCGTGGTGAATGCGCAGCACATCTTCCCCCTCAAACACGTGCTCCACCGGGGTCTCTTCTACAGACAATGCACGGATCTCGCGAATATTGCCGGGCTGCCTAAGCGGACCATTCGCAACCGAGCCAATCCCGGCCGATCCGCCGGCGATAAAGCCGCCAATGGTCGCGATATCCTGCGTGGACGGGAACATGGTCATCTCACGCCCATGCTCTTTCAGTGCCGCATTGATGTCGGCCATGAGGGCGCCAGCCTCAACACGGACGTAATCCGATCCGATCTCAATAATCTTCTTCATACCCAGCGTTTCAATAATCAAGCCGCCGTGAAGAGGTACTGATTGTCCATAATTCCCCGTTCCGCCGCCTCTTAACACAATGGGGGCCGCATGTTTGAACGCCACAGACAGGCACTGTGCCAGTTCATCCTTGGTCGTTGGCTGCACAACCAAATCGCCAAAGGATTTTTTCAACTGCGCGTTCAAAACGGGCGAATACCAGAAAAAGTCGCGGGACCGTTTTTTGACCAGAACAGGTTCATCGATGATCGCAACAGGCGATAAATCGGCTTTCATCGCGTCCCAATCAACGGCTGTTGCGTCGGGTGTCGGCAGTGTCATGTCTGAAATCTCCTCTGGTGATCAATTACGTAGTGACAGGGGGAATCCCTGCGTTGGCCCGTTGATCCTGTGCCAGAGTCTGTTGGTGATATGGCAAACCAAGGCCAATCAATCAAGCCTTGGCTTGACTTGCGAGACAGTTTGACACCAGCAAAGGGCAGACGGAGGTACAAAATGCCCAAATTGCACACCACAGCGGCTGAACTGGTTGCAGCGGCCCGCGCCCGGATCACTGAAATTGAGACAGCCGATTTGATCGCTGCAGTCGAAAACCCCGATACCGTGATCGTCGATATTCGCGACATTCGGGAACGGAAGAAGGGATACATCCCCGGATCGGTGCACGCCCCACGCGGTATGCTGGAGTTTTGGGTCGACCCCGACAGCCCATACTATCGCGACGTCTTCGGTCAGGAAGGAAAGCGATATGTGCTGCATTGCGCCTCGGGTTGGCGATCGGCTCTGGCAACCGCCGCGCTGAACGACATGGGGTTTGACGCAGCCCATTTGCGCGACGGGTACAGCGACTGGGTCAAACAGGACGGACCCGTCGAAACACCAGATGACTGAGCCGATCCGTTACATAGATCGAACGCGTGCCTATTATGAGGCGTTGGGGTATGGCGCACCCTATGACTGGGCACAGAATGATGATGTGCCTTTTGTACCCTCGCCCGATCTGCGTACAGCGACCGTCGCAGTGGTGACAACGGCAGCGCCATACCTGCCAGGCGCAGGCGATCAGGGTCCGCGCGCGCCCTATAATGGAAAAGCAAAATTCTATCAGGTCTACGAGATACCAGCAGATCCGCCCCCCGATCTGAGAATTTCTCATGTCGCAATTGATCGGAACCACACAACAGCTGAAGATCCAGGTAGTTATCTACCGCTACAAGCCTTGAAGCAGGCCGAAACAATCGGGCGCATCGGGCGAGCCGCTCCCTTGGTTTATGGGCTGCCGACAAATCGCTCACAACGCCACACCCTCCAAACTGACTGCCCTGACCTTTTGGACCGTTTACGTGATGGCGGCGTTGATGCGACGATTTTCGTACCGAATTGTCCCGTGTGCCACCAATCCTGCGCGCTAGCCGCGCGAGCCGTCGAAACGGCCGGAATTCCAACCGTTGTAATGGGCAGTGCACTCGACATCGTTGAACGGGTAGGCGTCGCAAGATTTCTCTTTAGCGACTTCCCGTTAGGAAACGCGGCAGGACTACCAAATGACAGTGCCAGTCAGGATAGAACCCTGCGGATGGCGCTAGATCTTTTGGAAAGTGCGGGGGGCCCGCGCACAACGGTTCGCTCGCCACTGGTTTGGCCCGGGCCTGCCGATTGGCGCGAAGACTATTCAAACCCCCAAAAACTGTCCAAAGAAGAAATCGCAAGGCGGCGGCTAGAGTTCGACCAAGCAAAAGCCGCTGCAAAAGAAAAACGCGCAGAAGAATTGTGAACCTGTCCGAGCGCGTACAGCGCCTGGATCAGTGCTCTAAAGTGTCAGTCGAATTGAAACGCGGGCAGCTGCCCAAAGGCGGTTTTCAATGCCTCACCCCAACCATTTGAGACGGTGGTGTAGTAAGGATCGTCATCTGCGATCCTGTCCTGATATCCAATCTTCATCTCATCAGTGCAATAGATCACGTAGTCCAAGGGTAATCCGACCGACAAGTTTGATTTGATCGTACTATCAAAGCTCACCATCAAAAGCTTGATCGCATCCTCAAAGGACATGTCGCGCTCATAAGCGCGCACCAGAATGGGCTTGCCGTATTTCGTCTCGCCAATTTGGAAAAACGGATTGTCGTCTGACGCCTCGATAAAGTTCCCTTCCGGGTAGATCAGGAACAGGCGCGGCTCACTTCCGGCGATCTGACCACCGACAATCATCGTCGCCCCAAAAGCCGACGCCATCGCCTGATCCTGACCTGTCAAGTTATCGGCAATAACATCTTTTAGCGTTTGACCGACTTCGCGCGCGATCTGGAACATCGAAGGAGCTTCCAAGATCGACGGGCTTCGCTCTTGCGGGGCTTTCAACCGTTCGTCAATCAGACCAATCACAGCCTGGGTCGTGGCAAGGTTACCAGCCGTCATAATCGTGATTACACGATCACCTGGCACTTCCCAGGTATGCATCTTTTTGGCGGTGGCGATGTTGTCCAGGCCCGCATTCGTGCGGGTGTCTGCCATGAACACCAAACCCTTTTCCAGGCGCATGCCTACACAATATGTCATGTCTTAGCCTGTTTGCCTGCTCGTCCGGATGAATATCACATGGATTAGATACGATCCGGTTAACCCTTTGGACTATTATTGCTGCTCAACCTGCAATTTGACCAGCATATTTTCCGTCCCATGCCCATATCGCATACCAGATACAGGGGCTGCGCCCAAATAATCGAGGCCTGTTGCGACCCGAACATACCGCGCGTCGGGACAGATACCGTTGGACACATCAAATCCCACCCAGCCTAATCCGGGCACGTATGCCTCCGCCCAAGCATGGCTTGCATCCTGATGCACGCGGTCATCCATCATCAGATATCCGCTGACATATCGCGCCGGAAACCCGAGGCTGCGCGCGGCGGCAATGAAAACATGGGCATGGTCCTGGCATACGCCATGTCCCGCGGCCACAACCTGCTCTGCCGTCAGTTCTGAACTGGTTTGTGCTGTGGAATACGGGACCAGATCAAGAATATGTGCCGACAGCGCGTGCAGCTGTTCCAACGGTTCTTTGGGTTTGTCAAAGCTGGATACAAGCGACCGAACATTCGGGCCAACCGTTGTCAAAGGCGTTGACCGCTCGAAGAGCCAAAGCGGCACAAATCCAAGGTGCTTGCCGGTAACACCTGCTGTGTCCGTAACATCAACCTCACCCTCGCAATGCACGATGATGTCTTTTGCACCCGGCTCAAAACTGATCAGATCGACTGTGTTGGCGTGCTCATCTTCGAAGGAGACTTGACGCTTCCCCCCTTCAATCGAGATCTCCCAGGACAGTACCAGCTGATCCGGCCGCGATTTTGGACGCAGCCTCAACTGCTGCAAAGCATACGGAACGGGAAGGTCGTAGTGATACGAGGTTGTGTGCGAAATCTTCAATTTCATGTCTATTCGTAGAACCTGTAATCGATTTCGATCTGACGGCCTAACGCCTGGCTTTCGGAAAGGAACTCGGTGACGAACTCATGCAAACCATATTCAAAGATCTTGTCGATCGTCATGGTCTCAAAGCGATGACAGATCTTTTCGACGAGACCATGAGAAGGCATGCGATCCCCGTAATCCTTTGCGATGTAATCCAAGTTGTCCGAAATTTTGCGGTAACAAAACGCCAAAGACCGGGGCAGTCGTTTGTCCAGAATTAGGAACCGTGCGATCATCCGTGGATCATATTCGCCCTCATGCAGGGTCTGATAGGCACGCGACGAAGACGTGGCCCGCAAAATCGTTTCCCATTGCACGTTATCGCTGGCGGACCCCACATGCATGATCGATGGCAGAAGGATGTAGTACTTAACATCCAAAACCCGCGCGGCATTGTCAGCGCGTTCAAAGAACGTCCCGATTCGCGCAAAATCATAAACGTCGTTGCGCACCATCGTGCCAGCTAGAGATCCACGGACATAAGCACTGCGCTGGCGAATGATCTGCAGGATGTCCGGCAAGTTCTGCTCGCGCACGGGGCGCGCAAGCAAATCACGCAGTTCCATCCAGCATTCATTGACGGCTTCCCATACCTCGCGCGTCAGCGCGGTGCGCACCAGACGGGCATTGGTCCGCGCCGCCTCAACCGCGGACATGACACTCGATGGGTTTGTCTTGTCCCGCAGCAGGAAGTTAATGACCCTATTGCCTTCGACCACCTCGTGTTTTTCCAGATAGGTGTCGAGGTGGCCAATCGCCGTCAGGATAGACGTCCATTCACTTTCTGCAGCGCTTGACCGGGTGAGCGAAATGCGCAGGCCTGCATCGATCATGCGCGCCGTGTTTTCGGTCCTCTCCATATATCGCAGCATCCAGAAGACACCGCCGGCTGTTTTGCCAAGCATCGCGTCAGTCCTCCAGAACCCAGGTGTCTTTGGTGCCGCCGCCCTGGCTTGAATTGACCACGAGGGACCCTTTCTTCAAAGCCACTCGCGTCAACCCACCGGGGATGATCTCCACGCCTTTGGGCGACGCCAAAGCAAATGGGCGCAAGTCTACGTGGCGCGGCGCCAATCCTGACTTGGCAAGAATGGGAACCGTCGATAGCGACAGGGTCGGCTGCGCGATGTAATTGCCAGGCTTCGCTTCCAGTTTGGTGCGGAACGCCGCCAATTCTTTCTTACTGGCTGCCGGGCCAACCAGCATGCCATAGCCGCCGGATCCGTGGACCTCCTTCACGACAAGCTCGGACAGGTTATCCAAAACATATTGAAGCGCGTCCGATTCTGAACACCGATAGGTTGGTACATTTTTCAGAATGGCTTTTTCACCGGTATAGAACTCGACGATTTCCGGCATGTAGGAATAGATCGCCTTATCATCCGCAATCCCCGTTCCGGGCGCGTTCGCAATCGTAATTCCACCGGCGCGATAGACATCCAAGATACCGGGTACGCCCAACACCGAATCCGGGTGGAAGTTCATCGGGTCAAGGAAGTCGTCGTCCACGCGCCGATAGAGTACATCAATTGCCTTGTATCCTTTTGTCGTGCGCATCGCGACGCGTCCGTCCACAACACGTAAGTCTTGCCCTTCGACCAGCTCAACGCCCATTTGGTCCGCCAAAAATGCATGCTCATAGTAGGCTGAGTTATGGATGCCCGGAGTCAGCACGGCCACAATCGGATTGTCCGGGCAAACTGGCGGACAACAGGAAGCCAAGGACCGTCGCAAAGACCTGGGGTAATGGCTGACGCGCCGGACCTTGTTTCGGCTGAAAAGCTCCGGGAACATGTGCAGCATCGTTTCCCGGTTTTCCAACATATAAGACACACCAGACGGCGTGCGCGCGTTGTCTTCTAATACATAAAATTCGTTCTCACCCGTACGGACGAGGTCAGTGCCCACAATATGCGTGTAAATATTACCGGGCGGAGCCACACCGATCATTTGAGGTAGAAACGCATCGTTCTTGGCAATCATGTCAGCGGGTATACGTCCCGCACGCACGATTTCTTGCCTGTGGTAGATGTCATGCAAAAAAGAATTGATCGCACGCACCCGCTGATCAATTCCCTTTTCCAAAACCGACCATTCCTTGGCCGTGATGATCCGCGGTACGATGTCAAAGGGGATCAGACGTTCGGTCTCTTCCTCGGTGCCATATACATTGAAGGTAATGCCGGTCAGACGGAAGAGCGCCTCGGCTTGCGCGGATTTACGGCGCAGGTTGCCAACCTCTTCGCCTGAGAACCACTTGGCATAATCCGAATAGGGTGTACGCGCGCTTTCACCGCGTCCGTACATTTCGTCAAAGTGCTTTGGCGTATCCGCCATTTTCCCCCCTGTCCGTGTTTTTCTCTGCGTCGTTCAGCCTGCGAAATTCAGCGCCAAGTTTCAAATACCTCGCCAGATCCAAGGTGTTTTGCTCAAAATGCCGCATATTCAGGACAGTAAGTGCCTAAAAACGCGGCACTTCATGACCGCGCTGTAATCTGTGTCGCATCCAATTCATTCAATAAGTCCAGTAACGCCTCATATCGTTCAGCCCCCATTTCGGATTTGATGCGATCCATGATTTCAATGCTGGTGGCCAGATTATCCTCAATCAATGCTGCACCAGCCTCTGTGATTGAAATGACCTGCTTTCTGCGGTCCAGTCGATCAGGTGCGCGCGCGATCAAACCCTTATCTGTTAGCTTTTGGAGGATCCGCGTCAAACTGGGCGATAGCAGGCACGCCCGGTCAGCGATCAGTGTTGGCTCTTGCGCGCCGCTTTCATGCAAGACCCGCAACACGCGCCACTGTTGTTCGGTGATACCCACGTCAGACAACATGGCCCGGATCGGCCCCATTACGCGCTCCCGCGCACGTAACAAAGCTATAGGCAATGAGCGGGCGGTTGACGGCATATGGCGGTCGCTTGGCATGAACTTAACACTGCCTTGCCTATCGATGTTAAGCAATATCCCAATATCGCTTGACCAAAGCGACGCAATTTATTAAACATGTTAATTACTTTGGGAGGAGTAGTATGCCGCATATCATGCTGGATTATTCCGCGAATATGGAAAAGCGGACTGATATTGCGGCCCTTTGCGATCATTTGCGCCTTGCAGCAATTGACACTGGTGTCTTTCCCATGCCCGGCATCCGCGTCCGGGCGTTCGCGGCAACGCATGCATCAATCGCAGACGGGGATCCGACGCACGGATACATTGATATCTCGGTCCGCCTGCGAGAGGGCAGAGATCAACAAACACGTGAAAAAGCTGTGCAGGCGATCTTCGACGCGGCGAAGGACTTCTTGCAGCCCGCGTTGGAAACATACTCGATCGCGTTGTCTGCCGAGATCCGCAACATCGACGCCAGCCTGTCTCCCAAAACAGGAACAATCCGCGACCATCTGAAGGCAAAGGGGTAACATGTCAGACCTCCAAACCAATATCGATAAGCTGCGCCCACATCTTGAACGGTTCGCCCAGAACGGTGTGATGAACCGGATCAATGGACAGACCGTGCCAGCGGCCTCAGGCGCCACTTTCGATAATAGCTCACCTGTGGATGAGACGCATATCTGCGCGGTCGCGAGAAGTGACGCCACCGATGTAGATGCAGCGGCGCAAGCCGCGAAAAACGCGTTTCCGGTTTGGCGGGATATGCCCGGCACTGAGCGGAAGAATATCTTGCACCGCATTGCCGATGCAATTGTCGACCGCGCCGATGAGATCGCGATGTGCGAATGCTGGGACACCGGTCAGGCTATCCGGTTCATGTCCAAGGCGGCGTTACGCGGGGCAGAGAATTTTAGGTTTTTCGCCGATCGCGCGCCCAGCGCTCGTGACGGCCAAATGCTGCCGTCCTCCACATTGATGAATGTCACGACACGTGTGCCGATTGGCCCGGTTGGCGTCATCACACCTTGGAACACGCCGTTTATGCTGTCGACATGGAAGATCGCACCCGCGCTCGCCGCTGGGTGCACTGTGGTCCATAAACCAGCGGAGTTTTCGCCCTTAACCGCCAGTCTTCTTATCGAGATCGCCGAAGAAGCGGGTCTACCTCCTGGCGTCTGGAACCTCGTCAACGGATTGGGAGAGGATGCAGGCAAAGCGCTAACCGAGCATCCAGACATCAAGGCAGTTGCCTTTGTTGGGGAGTCTAAAACCGGGTCGATGATCATGGCGCAAGGCGCGCCGACGCTGAAGCGCGTCCATTTCGAACTGGGTGGGAAAAACCCGGTCATCGTCTTCGAAGACGCCGATCTCGACCGCGCTTTGGACGCCGCGATTTTCATGATCTATTCGCTTAACGGGGAACGCTGCACCTCCTCATCCCGTTTACTGGTGCAGTCCTCGATCGCGGATGAGTTCCTGGCCAAGCTGCGCACCCGCGTGGCCAACATCCGCGTTGGTCACCCTTTAGATCCAACAACCGAGGTTGGCCCACTGATCCACAAAGTTCATTTCGACAAAGTCACAAGTTATTTCGACGTGGCGAAACAGGACGGCGCCAAGATCACCGCAGGCGGGGAAGCCTTGGATCAACCAGGTCATTATGTACGGCCCACGCTGTTCGAAGGGGCAAGTAATGATATGCGCATCGCACAGGAAGAGATTTTTGGTCCCGTGCTCACCGCGATCCCGTTTGAAACAGAGGAAGACGCGCTGCACATCGCGAATGACGTCCCATACGGCCTAACCGGATATGTCTGGACGAACGACCTGACCCGCGCCATGCGGTTTACAGACAAGCTTGAGGCCGGGATGATCTGGGTGAACTCTGAAAACGTGCGTCACCTGCCGACCCCCTTTGGCGGCGTCAAAGCCTCTGGCATAGGACGGGACGGCGGGGACTGGTCCTTTGAATTCTACATGGAACAAAAACACATCGGCTTTGCCACAGGCCATCACAAGATCCCGCAGCTTGGAACCTGATCTTCTTTGGGTTTCCAAATACGTCCGCGGGTTTGGGGGCAGCGCCCCCAACTAAACAGAACACTGCGCGCGAAGCGCACATCTTGATAGGAGCGTACATATGCCCGTCCCAGCGCCGAACCTATACCCGCCCTTCAACATCCTGCGTCTAAGCCATGTGGACTACGGTGTGACAAACCTTGCCGCCTCCAAGATGTTT
Organism: uncultured Aestuariivita sp.; assembly: GCA_964402685.1. Classification (GTDB taxonomy): domain Bacteria; phylum Pseudomonadota; class Alphaproteobacteria; order Rhodobacterales; family Rhodobacteraceae; genus Aestuariivita. The sequence goes on from CAYODE010000018.1 coordinate 29,537, forward strand.
TATGCCGACACGCTTGGATTGCAGGTCACCTACGAGGATGACACCCGTGTCACCTTCCGGGCGATGGAGGAGCGCGGTCATCACTGCATCAACATCGTCCAGTCCGATACTGCAGATGTGCGGGCGCTCGCGTTCAAGCTCTTCGATGAACCCGATCTGGAGAAAGCCGAAGCCTTCTTTGCCGGTCGCGGCCTGCCAACCGAATGGGTTGAGCGTCCGCATATGGACCGCGTGCTGCGCACTCAGGATCCGTGGGGTATTCCTCTGGAGTTCTACGTCAAGATGGACAGACTGCCCACGATCCATCAGACATACAAACTGTACAAAGGGGTCAAACCCCTGCGTATCGACCATTTCAACATGTTCAGCGCCAATGTGGATGCGTCTGTTGCGTTCTACAACGACATCGGATTCAGGGTGACCGAATACACTGAGGATGATGAGTCCGGACATGTCTGGGCCGCTTGGATGCATCGCAAGGGCGGTGTGCACGACGTCGCCTTCACCAATGGTCTTGGCCCGCGCCTGCATCACACCGCGTTTTGGGTGCCGAACCCACTCAACATCATCGATCTTTTGGATTTGATGAGCACAACTGGGTATGTAGATAACATCGAACGCGGCCCCGGCCGGCACGGAATTTCAAACGCGTTCTTCCTCTATGTCCGCGACCCCGACGGTCACCGGATCGAGATCTACTGCTCGGACTACCAAACCTGCGACCCCGATCTTGAACCCATCCGGTGGAGCCTGACCGACCCGCAGCGTCAAACCCTTTGGGGCGCCCCTGCCCCGCGCAGCTGGTTTGAAGAGGGCTCGCTTTTCACTGGCGTCACACCTCAGGAAAGTGCGCTAAAGGCGCAACCAATTATCGCCCCTTAACAACAACGGATCCCGAGACCCTTCCCCGAGCTGGAGGGTGACCACAAAAAACGGCATCGCCAATGGACACGACCACATGAACTGGGATGATTTCGAAAACTGGAGCCAAAAGGCAGCTACATGGGGCGCTGGTTACCACAAGACCCTGCGCGAACGTCCCGTGCGCGCGCAGGTCTCTCCCGGTGACACACTGGCCCAACTCCCACAAACCCCACCGGAGCAGGGCCAACCGCTGGAAGACATCTGGGCAGATTTCCAGGACATCGTGATGCCCGGCATCACACATTGGCAGCACCCGCGGTTCTTTGCCTATTTCAATTCCAACGCGGCCCCGGCGAGCGTTCTGGCCGAGTTCCTTGCGTCAATCGTGGCGCCGCAATGCATGTTGTGGCAAACCTCCCCCTCCGCCACCGAAATGGAAACGCGGATGATGGACTGGCTGATCCAGGCTCTGGGTTTGCCCGATACCTACAAGGGTGTGATCCAAGACAGCGCATCCTCTGCCACGCTGGCTGCAGTACTCACGATGCGCGAACGAGCGCTTAATTGGGCTGGCAATCAGCAGGGCCTGTCAGGGCAGAAGACCCTACGCATTTATTGCTCTGACCAGGTTCACAGCTCCATCGACCGAGCGATCTGGGTCGCGGGCATCGGTCAGGATAACTTGATCAAGGTCCCGACAACGGGGCCAATGCGTGCGATGGATACAAACGCCCTGCAAGCTGCGATCACGAGGGATCGCGCGACCGGTTTCCTTCCGGCTGGTGTTATCGCCGCGACTGGCGCCACCGGGATGGGCGCGTGTGACAACATGATGGCTGTCGCCGATGTGGCCGAGGCCGAAAACCTGTATAGCCACCTTGATGCGGCATGGGCTGGTACAGCCATGATCTGCCCGGAATATCGGAGTTTGTGGGAGGGCGCGCACCGCTTCGACAGTATCGTGTTCAACCCGCATAAGTGGCTGGGCGCTCAATTCGATTGCGCGGCACACTTCCTGAGGGATCCCGATCTGCTGCGCCAAACCCTCGCGATCCGACCGGAATACCTCAAAACGCATGGAGAGGTAGATGTCACCGACTACTCTGAATGGTCGATTCCACTAGGCCGCCGGTTCCGCGCACTGAAACTATGGTTTCTAATCCGCACCTATGGGTTGGAAGGACTGCGCAGCCGAATCCGCAATCATGTGAACTGGTCTCAAGCGTTGTGTGACCGCCTCCGCGCCGAGCCGGATTTCGAGATTGTGACCGATCCCATTCTCTCACTTTGGACGTTCCGCGTGAAAGGAGCAGATAACGACGGCACACAAGCGTTGGTCGACAAGATCAATGATGACGGACGGATCTACATCACCCAAACCCTGGTCAATGGCGACAAAGTCATCCGGTTCCAGGCTGGTCAGTTCGACTGCACCGAAGAGGATTTCCACACCGCTTTCGACGCCATCACTGAACTTGCGAGACAGTCATGAAATTCGCCACGATCCACGCCGAGGGTCACAGCCTATACGGCGTCATCACAGATGCAGGGTTTACCGCTCTGTCACCCGCCTTTCCGCACTGGCCAACACTACGGGACGCGATCGCCGCAGATGGTCTGCACGAGCTTGCCAAAGCGGCCCAAAGTGCTGCGCCGACCCATCCGCCAGAGAGCTTTACCTACGACATCCCCATCCCAAACCCGGAAAAAATTATCTGCGTGGGTGTCAACTTTCCTGACCGGAACGCCGAATACAAAGATGGGGTGGAAGCGCCGCCGAACCCTTCCCTCTTCATCCGCTTCCCCCGCAGTTTCACGGGCCATGACCAACCGTTGATCCGCCCTAAGGCCAGCGACAAACTGGACTACGAAGGGGAAATCGCGGTCATCATCGGTAAGGGAGGCCGCCATATATCCGAGGATCAGGCACTGTCTCATATTGCGGCCCTCAGCCTCACGAACGAAGGAACACTACGCGATTGGGTCCGGCATGCGAAGTTCAACGTCACACAAGGCAAGAACTTCGATGCCTCGGGCGCAATGGGACCTTGGATGGTTCCGTTTACCCACCCTGCGCAAATCGAAGATGTGCGCCTAACCACCCGCGTGAACGGAGAGGTCCGTCAGGAGGACCGCACCGGGCGCATGATTTTCCCAGTCGCCCGGCAGATCGCCTATATCTCCACCTTCACCACGCTGGTGCCCGGCGATATCATCGTCTCTGGAACACCGACCGGAGCAGGCGCGCGGCTGGATCCGCCGCAATACCTGAAACCCGGCGACGTGATCGAGGTTGAGGCCGAAGGGATCGGCATCCTGCGCAACACAGTGAAAGACGAATGACGCCAGACGATATCACCCAAGCTGCCGCAGACCTCTTTGCCGCCGATGAAACGGGACGGCAAATGGGCCTCCTGTCGCGCCGCCATCCTGAGATGACGATGGATGACGCCTATGCGGTACAAGACGCGCTGATCGCCCGGAAACTGGCATCGGGCCGTCGGAAGATCGGTTGGAAAATTGGTCTGACCAGCCGTGCCATGCAAGACGCGCTGAAAATCGATACGCCTGACAGCGGTGTCCTATTGGATGACATGGCGTTTGATACCGGGGCAACGGTCCCACAAGGCCGGTTCATTCAACCGCGGATCGAAGCAGAAATCGCCTTTGTCATGAAAGCGCCTCTGTCAGGTGCTGCCAGCCGCGAGGATATCATCAGCGCTACAGACTATGTCTGCCCATCGCTTGAGATCCTCGACACGCGGATCCTGCGGGCAGACCCAGAAACCGGTCAGACCCGCATCATCGTCGACACCATATCGGACAACGCGGCCAATGCCGGAGTGGTACTGGGCGACAAACGCCATGCACCGGACACCGACCTTCGCTGGGTTGGGGCGATCGTCACCCGGAATGGCACCGTCGAAGAAACAGGCCTGGGCGCGGGCGTGCTGAACGATCCAGTCACATCCGTCCTCTGGCTTGCGCAGCGGATGGAGCAATATGGGCAAGAGATTTCTGCGGGCGATATCGTCCTCTCGGGCTCATTCATTCGTCCGGTCGAATGCCCGCCCAGCACAGACATCCAAGCCGATTTTGGCCCATTTGGCCATGTCTCTATCGCCTTCGCGTGAAAGGAAAACTCCATGCCTGCACCGGTCAACACCTTCAAACAGCGTCTGAAAGCAGGGGAACGCCTGATCGGCTGTTGGATGACGCTGGCAGACATTTATTCGGCCGAGATTTTGGGAACCGCGGGCTTTGACTGGATCGTCGTTGATGGGGAACATTCTCCGAATGACATTCGCTCAATGCGCGATCAGCTCATTGCATTGGAAGCGTCTGACAGCCACCCGGTTGTCCGCGTGCCTATCGGAGAGACGCGGCTGATCAAACAGGTCCTGGACATCGGGGCGCAAACCGTTCTGGTACCCATGGTCGAAACCGCCGAACAGGCCAAAGAGCTGGTACGCGCCTGCCGCTACCCACCGGAGGGCACACGCGGCGTTGGCGCGTCAGCGGCCCGGGCCTCCCGCTTCGCGTCGATCCCCGATTATATCGCGACGGCGGACGATCAGATCTGCTTGCTGGTCCAAGTTGAAAACCGCGCGGGCATTGCGAACATCGACGAAATCCTTGCCGTTGACGGGGTTGACGGTGTGTTTATTGGCCCAGCAGATCTGTCGACGGACATGGGTCACAGCGGCAATTCCAGCGCGCCGGAAGTTGAAGAGGTGATCCTTGCGACGCTGGCGCGGATCAAAGCAGCGGGGAAAGCACCGGGCATTTTGTCGACCAAAGATGAAACAACAGCGCTGTATCGCGATGGCGGTGCACAATTCCTGGCGGTGGGCATTGACTTGTTGATGCTGGCACGCGCCACACGTGAGGCCGCGGCCAAGTGGAAAGCCTGACCGAGGCCGATCAGTCAGCCACGCCCTTCATGCGGGCGGCGGCCAGGGTGTAACCGCCTGACGCGCCGTCAATGAAATGCACATGATCATCCCGCATGAACGACGGCACGATACAGGTCATCATCGCCTCTGACTGTTCTGAAGTGCCAAATCGAATGATGCCTTCACGCTGCGCTGCGTCCAAGACCGAGAAGATCTTGTCGCGCGTAGTTAAATCACAATCGATGGTCATCTTTAGCCCATCATCGAACTTGCGAAAATCTGCATTGCCGCCGACGACCCGCGCATAACGCCGAGCGTCGAACCCGCCCAGCTTGATACCAGTTTTTATCAGCGCCCATGCAATGAACGTCTCAAACAACACTTTGCGCCGTGCGCTGGAGAGCGATCCCGTACCATGTTGCGCGTGTGCTTCAAGCTGAGCGCCAGCGGGTGGCCAGTTGGTTCCAGGTCCTTGCTCAGGCGCGGGGTGCCCTTCGCGTTCCAACGGGTAGGCGATGGCGATCACTTCGCTCGCTATCTGCGCAAAAACAGATTGTTCAATACCCTCTTGCGGAAGCATCACAAGCGACAGAATAATTCCCTGCCGCGCTTGCATTGGCGACCATCTGCAAGACAGCCCTTCAAGGTCAGGCACAGTTCCTTCTGGGGCAGGTGCGATATCATAAGCACCTGCTTTCATTTGATTTTCCGCCCAACTGAGACCACCACCTGCAAACATTGCATAATGCGCTTCGGGTGCGGCTTGAAATCTTGCAACTTTCACCGGGGACCCGGCGGCAATGCAGTCTGACACCGGGACAAGGGCGGTACGCAGCGTGATACCAAACTCGGTGTCAGCCCAGCGCCGCACGGCCGCTAACGCCTCCGTCACCTCGGGCTCAGCTTCTGGCCAGACAGCGAAACTCGCGCCATCGCCGCCGAAGATGAAAGGATAGGCCCGCCACTTAACCGCATTCATCACTGACGCGATCACAGACGCACCCACCATATTGACCGTTTTGTATTTGCCAGCAGCGACCAATTGAGTCGATTGTACAACATCGGACACACCCACCAGCCAGTCATCCGGTAAGTCAACAAACCGATCGGGATCCGCCATCTCTTCGAAATGGCGCGAGGGTGGCAGGCGATCATAGAACGTATCATCCATCGACATGGGCAAGAGACTAATGTGTCACGGCTCCCCTTGCCAGCGCTTGCGTCCCATGTCACGGAAATGGCGGGAAGGGAGACGACATGCAGGTCGGATTGATCATGTTGTGCCTGGCTTATGTGCTGAGCCAGTTCTTCCGGGCTTTTCTTGCTGTATTGGCGACAGCCCTTGAGCGTGATCTCGGAGCCACGGCCGAGGATTTAGCCTTTGCCTCTGGCCTTTGGTTTTTGGTGTTTGCGGCGATGCAGCTTCCTCTTGGATGGGCACTGGACCGGATCGGGCCTCGGCGTTCGGCGGCGGCTCTCATTGCCATCGGCGCAGCCGGTGGCTCCGTCGTTTTTGCCTTTGCGACTGCCCCTTGGCAAATCGCGCTTGCCATGGGGATGATCGGTTTGGGCTGTTCACCGGCATTGATGGCATCGTATTTCATTTTCGCCAGAGAATACCCTCCCGCCCGTTTCGCGACGCTGGCAGCGCTGATGCTGGGCATCGGGTCATTGGGCAATCTGGTCGCCTCATACCCCACAGCTTGGGCTGTTGAAACAATTGGGTGGCGTGTGACGATGGGTGCATTGGCCACACTGGCACTGGCGGTCGCCGTAGGCACTTTTTTGACTGTGCGCGACCCCGAGCGGATTGTCACAGAAACCAAGGGGTCCGTTTTGGACCTTTTGCGCATGCCTGTGCTTTGGCCGATTTTCGCGTTGATGATTGTGAACTACGCGCCGTCGGGCGCGGTACGGGGCTTGTGGATCGGGCCCTATTTGAACGATGTCTACATGCTGACTGCGGCGCAGATCGGGCAAGCGACACTGGTCATGGGCCTCGCGATGATCCTTGGCACGTTCTTCTTTGGACCACTCGATCGCATCTTTGGAACACGCAAAGGCGTGATACTGGCGGGAAATCTGGCTTGTGCCTTGGTCACGCTGACACTTGCTTTTGCCATCGATGCAGGCCCACTTCCAGCGATACTTCTCATGGCCGCAGCAGGTTTTACCGGGGCCACCTACCCGGTCATCATCGCCCATGCGCGGAGCTTTTTTCCTGCGCATCTGGCCGGGCGTGGTGTCACGTTGATCAATCTGTTTGGAATGGGCGGTATCGGTGTGATGCAGGCGATGTCGGGACGGCTGCACAGTGCTAGCGTAGATCCAACGGAGCTGCCTACCTCTTATCAGGTGATCTTCCTGTTTTTTGGGTTCAGCCTGCTGATTGGAGTAGCGATCTATCTTTTCTCCCGCGACTCTTTGGATTGACATGCCCCCTTTCCCCGCGCGCGCAAGCAGTATATCAGGCCCGCGCTAACGGCGGTTCACCCCCGCCAGATCGGAGAAAACAAAATGGGTTATAAAGTCGTCGTCGCTGGCGCCACCGGTAATGTGGGCCGCGAAATGCTGAACATCCTGGCCGAGCGCCAGTTTCCTGTGGATGAGC
>CAYODE010000019.1:0-3917 GCA_964402685.1 uncultured Aestuariivita sp.
GAGCCTTCCTTGGCGGTCGAAATCTCTTTGCCGGTTGAGATCGCGTTGGTTGTACTCGCCAGGTCTGCGTTGATGGATTTCATCGTTTGCAGCGCCACCATTGCGCTGTTGTTGGTGAGAATACTCGACATAGGTTTTCCTTGTTCAATAGACGACGCATTTGCGCCCATAGACCTGCTCACAGGAGCAGCATGAGACGTCTTTCTGACCGATGCGTGTTTTGGATCTGCTCACGCGCCATCCGCTTGGGACGCAGGGCGGTTTTTGACGGACAAGTGCTAATGGTTTGCTAAAGCTCGCGGGTCACAAACACAGAACTCAATTAAAATCCGCGCTAAGCCCGCTTCTCGATCGCGCCTTTCGCGTTTGCTGACAGATCTTGAAGCTGTCCTTGCCGATCGTAGGTCTGCAGGGTTTCGCGGGCCTTTCGCATATCTTCTATCCGCTTGGCTGCAGCGCGGATGCCGGCAAGCGCATGTTCGATCAGCTCGTGATTGCGTCGCAGTTTTTCTTGCAGAGGTGCAAGCACGGACGAGGGAACGTCTACGAGCGCGGTGACTTGAGTGATCAACGCTTCTTTCCGATCAACAAGGCGGTTAATCCGATCCACGTCCCCTTTCAACAACGCGGCACGTTCTGTTTCCAAAAGGTCATCCAACGTACTGACCGCGGCAGGTGGTGATTGATCAGACATCATCGCGGACCCTCATCGCGTGGTAAAACGTTTCGGCAAGGCCAATACCGCCTGCCCGTGCCATCTGCATCGCTTGTTCCTGAACAAGAAAAGAACTGAACTGGTCCTCGCCCGCGCCACCGCCATACGACCCGCGCGTTTCGCCCAACCCAGCCGCTTTGAGCATTTCGGCTAGAAAACTTGCTTCGAGAGACACGGCAGCCTCACGAAGCGCGGCATCGCGGGACAATTGATTTAGAGGTGGTGCGCCGACCTGCGGTGCTGAGATGGGCGTCATATCTGGTTCCTAGAATTCGAGCGATTTATTCCAAGAATGGGCCAAACCAGTAAAGAACCGGTAACCACCTGCCGTCATGATCCCCTCAACAGGATCGAATCCCGGAGCAGGCAGAATGATTGCGCCAATTTCACTACAAGAGTCTTCAGCAATGGTCGCCACGCGTCCACACCATGAGATCGACGAAAAACCGAATGCGGCGTTTGAAGACGTGCTGAATGGTCTGTCAGCTAATCCCGATGACCTCGAAGACGAAACTGTCTCTAACCGGACTGCTTTGCATGAGGCGCAGGGAGAAGATGACGTTTCAATGGCTCCCGACAGCGATCCATCGCCCGATGGTTTCAAACCGGACGCGCAGTTGATGGTGGGCGCCATGACAAATGAGGCGTCGGATGGCCTAACAACAAAAGATCAAATGGATCCTGGTATACGACACACCTTTCAATCCGGATCTGAGGCTGCCCATTTGGGCGCTGTGTCGGTTCCAAGTTTCGACAGGGTCTTTACACCAAACGGGACGCCTGCCCCGATAGTTCATGGGAACGCATCCAGATCAGTCGGTGACCTTCCCAAATCGACTGTCCCCAATCACATGGCTATAGCGGAGTCCTCAACCGCCGCCACCCTTGGAAATATTGATCAAAACGGGATCGAAAAACACGAACAAGTCAAGGAATTGGCATTATCTCAACCGCGCCAAAGCGATGTGTTTGGATCTGCCAGCGCATTGTCCGTCAAGTTGGTGGCAGAGGCCAACGCGACCTCGACAAAAGTACAGCAAAAAACACTGCAGATGCAGAATCCGGATTCATTGAGTGGCGTTTACGACGTTCTGAGGACGGACCAAATGCTACGACTTGAATCGGGCGGTATTACTGCGCCGGCGAACCCTGCTGCAGGATTGTCGGCTGGCAATTTTCCAATGATTGACCTTCCACAAAACTCGACAAGTTTAGCGCCCAAAACCGCCCGGTCTGACCATCTATCCGGGATCTCTCTTTCAGATCTGACTGTCGATGAAACCACCATGGGATCGAGGCCAATCGAGGGGCCGGGAACGGCATCTCTTTCTGCGCCTACCGCGCAAGCATCAGCCAAACCTATCGTCATGCAGATCGTGCACCTGGCCCCCCAACTGGGGCAACAGGTGGTCGAGATCTCGTTGAACCCAGAGGAGTTGGGCAAGCTCCGCCTTTCTCTGACAAGCGTTGAGGGGGCCTTGACGCTGTCGATATCCGCAGACCGGTCCGAAACACTGGATCTTCTGCGCCGACACGCAAGTGACCTGGGACAACAATTTAGTGACCTGGGCTATGACAGTATTGAGTTTCAATTTCATGCTGGCAGGGAAGACGCGCAGACCACTCAAAAGGACCCGCTGACAGATGAAGAACCTGGCGCCGTGGCGACAACAGAACAGGTGCCGGAAGAAACAGCGCGTGTTCTGACAGTCACGCAAACTGGCCTTGACCTTCGCCTTTAAGGATCATCCATGACCACAGTGCCCACGATATCAACCGCAGTGACCACGGCGACACAACCCGCCTCGACCACACCGTCGAGCAATGCGACCCTGTCGTCAGATTTTGAAACCTTTCTTGAAATGCTGACAGCACAAGCCCGCTATCAGGATCCCCTCGACCCGATCAGCTCATCTGATTACGCAGCACAGCTTGCGCAGTTCTCTATGGTCGAACAGCAGGTATTCACGAATGATCAGCTAGGTGCGCTGAATACGGCATTGGGCGGAACAACGATCAATGCGCTCAGCAGCTGGATCGGTATGGAAGCCCGCGCCGCATCATCTGCACGATTTGACGGCACGCCTATCGCGATAGAGCCAGACGTTTCCCAGGGTGCGGACCGGGCGGAGTTGGTTGTCTATAACGACTTTGGATCAGAAGTAGCGCGTCGTAGCATCTCTGTATCTAGCACAAGCTACTCTTGGAACGGTCAGACCCAGGCGGGTCAGACGCTGGGCACAGGAAGTTACAGTTTTACGGTCGAGAGCTTTGCAAATGGCGAACTGATGGGAACTGCACCGGCTCAAGTGTACGCGCGAGTTCTGGAAGCACAAATCGTCGATGGGGATACGCTTCTTAAGCTTGAAGGAGGTGCGTCTGTGTCTGCAAACCAGATCACCGCGTTGCGCGCACCGGAATAATAAGGCCTGCGAACTTGCAGGTGAAGCGACACTGACCTAGCGTGTGGCATCTGCTTCAAGCTGTGTGTTTTACCTGTGTCCAGTGACCTTCCCATCTCTCTTCTGCAGACACTGATCAAACAGGGTGTAATCGACGATTTCCGGGATGTCTCCGAGTTGTCAGGCGGTCGGACAAACAAGGTGTGGCGCTTTCGGCATGGCGATCAACCTTTAGTCTTGAAGCTCTTCGCTGAAGAAGGCGCGGCGCCTTTGTTCCCAAACGACTCTGATGCTGAACGCATTGTTCTAGATGCGCTCAGCGGGACCGGTTTGGCGCCTCAGCTCCACGCCACAGGAACCTCGGACGAGGGGCAGTGGTTGGTATACTCCTATCTGTTCGGACAAAGCTGGGACAGTGACGCAGCCCTGGTCGGAGAGGCGCTTTGCAAGCTACACGCGTCAACTGCGATTTCGGGATTACGGTTTGGAGCAAACGGCAGCACAGACTTGATTGCCCAAACCCAATCAATTCTGGACGAGTGCCAAGGGACGTTTGCCTCAGAACTGCGGGATCTTCAGCCGTCAATTCCAGGTGTATCAGCAACACAACCCCGTTTGATCCATGGTGATCCAGTTCCAGCAAACATCGTGGTTCTGGACCATCAGGTGACCTTCATCGACTGGCAATGCCCTGCGATGGGCGATCCGTGTGAAGACCTCGCCATTTTTCTGTCGCCCGCGATGCAACATGTTTATCGGGGCACGCCACTTAGTATCGCTGAGTGCGACGCAGTGTTTGA
>CAYODE010000019.1:4017-35277 GCA_964402685.1 uncultured Aestuariivita sp.
CGACCCGGATCGGATCGCATAGCCACCGGAATGTGGCCGCCACCTTCACCCAATGCCATTTGTCCCAGCATGTGCCCTGTGTAGCTGCCCATCGCGACGCCGTTCCCATGATAGGCAAACCCCGCCATCAGGCCTGGATGTCCGGGGACTTCGCCCGCAAAGGGCAAGAATTTGGGAGAAAGGCATACCATGCCTGACCATTGATGCGTGATCTCCACATCTTTCCAAGCAGGGAACAGTTTGCCAAAGCTTGCGCGCACGCGCGCTCGTGCCCGCGCTTCGCTTCCCGGAGAGGACATTAAGCCACCGCGCATGCCGATCAAAAACCGATTGTCAGGCATCAAGCGGAAGTAGTGCAACAAATGACGGGTGTCGTAGCTCATTTGCTGACTAGTCCATCCCTGCCGCTGTATTTCGTCACCCGTTAGGGGACGGGTCACAATAACGGTGGATTGTGTCGGCATGTACCGCGCCGACATCCATTTCGGCAGGTCTTCGCTGGAATACCCATTTGTAGCAATCAGTACTTTATCGGCGAGGACGACTCCATTTGGCGTGGCCACGCGCCACGTTTGCCCATTCCGCGCTACCCGTGTTGCAGGAGACTTGGCAAAGACCTGGACGCCGAGGTTTTGTACAACACGGAAAATTCCGTCGATATACTTGCGTGGGTTCAACGCGAAACCCGTCTTGATCGTTACAGCGCCAAAAAACGGACCAGCCATGCCGTTCTCCGCAAGGTCCTTGGCCGAGGCATAGGTCGCCGTCCCGCCGTACGCATTTTCATAGTCACGACCATGCGCTTCCAACTCGGCTAAACGTGAGGCCTTGTGCGCTAAGTATGTCTCGCCCTCAGAATGCACGTCCGCATCGATGCTGTGGGTCTCCAGAAGCCCCGCAACATGATCAACAGCAGCTTTTTCAGCGGCGTGAAAGGCGGCTTCGCCGTCTTTTCCGTATCGCTGCCTCAGCTTTGCCTTTTCATGAATACCACCGCCCAGACAGCAAAAGCCGCCGTTTCTGCCCGACGCCCCCCAGCCCGGTGTCTCCGCTTCGAGCACCACGACATCCATCCCACCACGCGCGGCCGTCATGGCAGCGTTCACACCTGTGAACCCGGCTCCAATCACGCAGAGATCAGTTTTTGTCTCACCTGCCTGCGAGGGCCAATCGAACGCGACGGCGCTTTCATCCCAAAAGCAGTTGGTTCGGGGACCGGCCCCGTATGCGTAATCCGAATAGATCCGTTTCATGCTGCACGCGCCGCAACCTGTTCATCCCGTTGCTGACGCAGCATGTTGCGTTTGGAAACAAGGGAGGCAGAGATCACGCCAATGGTCACAATACCGATCAACAAGGTAGAAAGCGCGTTGATCTCAGGGCTGACGCCCAGTCGCACGCTTGACCATATGCGCATGGGCAGCGTTGTGGCAGACGGACCCGCTGTGAACGACGCGATCACAAGATCGTCCAATGACAGCGTAAAGGCCAGCAGCCATCCGGAAATCACCGCCGGAGCGATTATAGGCAGCGTGACCAGCCGAAAGGCCTGCCACGGGGTACATCCCAGATCCAACGCAGCCTCTTCCAACGACCGGTCAAAGGAAACCAGGCGAGAAGACACGACCACACTCACAAAGCACATCGAAAAGGTCGTATGAGCCAAAACAATGGTCAAAACCCCACGGTCCAACCCGATGCCGATGAACAACAACAGAAGTGATAGACCTGTAATGACTTCCGGCATCACCAGCGGTGCATAGATCATGCCTGAGAACAGAGTCCGACCCGAAAACCGCCCGGCGCGCACCAACACATAAGCCGCCATTGTGCCCAGAATGGTCGCGATAGTGGAGGAGATGACGGCAACCTTAAAAGTCACCCAGGCCGCGTCCAGAAACAGCTCGTTGCGCAGCAGCTCACCATACCATTTCGTCGAAAACCCGGCCCAGACGGTGACCAGACGGCTTTCGTTGAAACTGTAGATCACCAGTAGAACCATCGGCAGATACAGAAACGCAAAGCCCAGCGTGAGCGAGGTCGCGTTGAACCAGGAGAACCGTCTCATCCCTCTTCCTCCCGCTGCTTCTGCTCGTTGCGCTGGAACAGAATGATCGGGATAATCAGGATCAGCAGCAGGATGACCGCCACGGCGCTGGCCACCGGCCAATCGCGATTGTTAAAGAATTCCTCCCACAGGACTTTGCCGATCATCAACGTCTCGGACCCGCCTAAAAGAGACGGGATTACGAATTCTCCCAACGTCGGGATAAAGACCAGGAAACAGCCCGCGATGATGCCAGTCTTGGCCAGCGGAACAGTGACCAACCAGAATGCCGAGGTCCGCGAGCAGCCCAGATCTTCCGCTGCTTCCAGGAGGGAGTCATCCATCTTTTCAAGGGAGGAATAGATCGGCAACACCATGAACGGCAGATAGGTATACACGATCCCGATATAGACGGCCGTTTGAGTGTTCAGGATCATCAGCGGATCATCAATCAGCCCTATGCCGATCAGGATCTGGTTCAGGTAACCCTCGTTGGCCAGGATCCCGATCCAGGAATAAACGCGGATCAGAAAGCTCGTCCAAAAGGGCAAAATAACCAGCATCAACAGGGTGGGTCGCCATTCCGGCGCAGCCCGCGCCATGCCATAGGCGATGGGGAACCCCACCAGCAGTGTAAGGATGGTGGATGTCGCCGCGATCTGGAGGCTAGACAGGTAGGCTTTCCAATACAGATCATCTTCTGTCAGAAAGACGAAGTTTTCGAAATCCAGTTGGCTGAGGAAGTCCGTGAAGCCGGACCAGCCTTCGCGCCAATCCAGCGTCGGAGTGTAGGGCGGGATAGAAATTTCCGGATCGCTGAGAGAGATCTTTAGCACGATGAGGAACGGCACCAAAAAAAGTGCCAAAAGCCACAAGTAGGGAACGGCGATCAGAAACCAGCGTTGCATCAGCGATCCAAGGCCACGCCGGCGGATTCGGTCCAGCTAAGCCAAACCGTGTCGTCCCAGGTGAAAGATCGCCGCGCGATACGCCGGTTGTTGGCCGTTTGAGCTTTGACCACATGCCCAGATGGCAGCTCGACATGGTAGGTGCTGATATTGCCCAGATAGGCAATGTCCAGAACGGCGCCCTGCACCTTGTTGGCGGCCTCCGGTTCGTCAGAATGGATTGCGACTTTTTCCGGCCGGATGGCAAGATGACAGGTTTGCCCCTCGCTGAACGGCTTTGCCGTCTTGCAATGGAACGGTGCCTGACCTTCCGCCCAGTGAATATCGATCCCTTCGGCGCTGGGCGACGCTTTGCCTTCAATCAGGTTCACGTCACCGATGAAGTCCGCCACATAAGTCGAGTTCGGTTCCTCGTAGAGTTCTTCGGGAGTAGAGACTTGGATCAATTTGCCTTCGTCCATAACTGCCACGCGGGAGGCAACGGTCATCGCCTCTTCCTGGTCATGGGTCACGATCACAAAGGTCGTTCCGGTTTTTTCCTGAATATCCATCAGTTCGAACTGCGTGTCCTGTCGCAGTTTCTTGTCCAGTGCGCCCAGTGGCTCATCCAAAAGCAAAAGCTTCGGTGATTTGGCCAGTGATCGTGCCAACGCCACGCGCTGCCGCTGCCCGCCTGAGATCTGGTGCGGTTTCCGGCGCGCAAAACGCTCAAGCCGTGTGAGACGCAACATCTCTTCAACTCGCTCGTCCATGTCGAGCTTGGGCATACCTTCCCGTTTCAAACCGAAGGCGATGTTGTCGTAGATATTCAGATGCGGGAACAAGGCGTAGGACTGAAACATCATATTCACCGCGCGCTTGTTCGGTGGAATGGGCGAGATATCCTGTCCCGCCAACAAGATCGTTCCTTCGGTCGGTGTCTCAAAGCCCGCCAGCATCCGCATCAAAGTGGTTTTGCCGCATCCAGAAGGCCCAAGCAGAGCAAAAAACTCGCGTTCAAAAATATCAATCGACAGATCATTGATTGCGGTGAAATCGCCAAACCGCTTGGTAACCTTCTGAAACTGGATCAGCGGTTTGGCATCCGGATCATTCCAAGGCTCGAATATCCCCTGATGAGGGCTTGGTTTGCTTCGCGCCGCATCTGCCATGATCTGTCCCCCTAAACGAAAAACGCCCGGACCATTCAGGACCGGGCGTCGAATTAATCAGGTCTTAGGTGCCTGATTTGATTTTTGTCCAGAGGCGGGTCACCGTCCGTTGCACACGCGCTGGGTAAGGAGTCGTTGTGTAGAGGTTCTCAAGCGTCGCTTCATCGGGGTAGATCGCTGTGTCGCCGATCACGTCCTCGACAAGAAACTCTTTCGACGCCGCGTTCCCATTGGCGTAGTACACATAGTTCGATGCCTGCGCCATGTTCTGCGCATCCATGATGAAGTTCAAGAATACATGTGCGCCGGCCGGGTTCGGAGCGTCAGCGGGGATCGCCATCTGGTCGAACCACATCAAGGCGCCTTCAGTCGGCGCGCTATAGGCGATCTCGACTCCATTATCGGCTTCTGCCGCGCGGTCACGCGCTTGGAGAATGTCGCCGGACCAGCCAAACGCTACGCAGATCTCACCATTCGCCAGTGCGTTGATGTATTCGCTGCTGTGGAACTTCTGCACGTACGGACGCACGCCCATCAGGATCTCTTCTGTCTTGGCAATAACGTCCGCGTCTTTGCTGTCAGGATCCTCGCCAATGTACTTCAACGCCGCCGGGATCATTTCGGTGGGTGCATCCAGGAAATGCACACCGCATTCAGCCAATTTTTCCATATTTGCGGGTTCAAAAATCAAGGACAGTGACCCCATTGGCGCGTCCTCGCCAAGGATCTCCTGCACTTTTCCGACATTCACTCCAATGCCGGTTGTGCCCCACATGTAGTTGATGGAGTATTCATTACCGGGATCGTATTGATCGGTCCGTGCTTCGACCACGTCCCACATGTTTTCCATGTTCGGCAGCTGACCTTTATCCAGTTTCTGGAAAGCGCCAGCAGCGATCTGGCGCTGCAGGAACGTGCCGGACGGAACCACGACATCATAGCCCGAACCACCGGCTAGCATTTTGGTCTCCAGTACCTCGTTGGAATCAAACACGTCGTAGACAAGCTTCAGACCCGTCTCTTCCTCGAACTTGGTCAGCAGGTCTTCGTCAATATAGTCGGACCAGTTGTAGACACGGACCTCTTCTGCCGAAACGGCAGCTGCGCTCAGCGCGAACACAGCAGTCATCGTCATTAGTTTCAATTTCATGGAGTCACTCCCTAGATGCGCCGGTGCTTGGTGCTCCGGTTACATCAATTTGATCAAGTTTTGCCTATTGAGGCAATATAGCATATGATTTCATGTGGAATTGACCCGCGCAAGAGACCTCGAAGCCAACAGGAGAGCCGCTCCGGTGAATGTGATCCATCACGCCCCCGCTGCACAAAAAGACAGCAGCACAAAGCCGCCCGCTCATGAGGTGGTTTACCTTCAGCTGAGAGACCTCGTGCTGTTTGGCGAACTGGCGCCTGGGGACGCGGTGACCATCCAAGGCTTGGTACAGACACTTGGCGCGGGCATGACGCCTGTCAGAGAGGCCATTCGCAGGCTTATCGCGGAGGGCGCTCTGAGGTTCCAAGGCAATCGACGTGTCAGCGTGCCAACCCTATCTCTGGCCCAGTTACATGAGATCGACTTCCTCAGAAAAACTGTTGAATCTCAATTGGCTGAACGTGCGACGAGCCACATCCTAGATACCGATATCCAAACACTTTCCCAGATTGACGCGGCATTGGACACCGCCATCCTGAACGGAGATGTGCGTGGTTACCTGATCGCCAACTACCAATTCCACATGACACTTTATGGTCGTGCGGGTGCGCCCATCCTGCTTGGTGTAGCCGATCAGCTCTGGCTGCGCTTCGGTCCATCGTTGCGCGTTGTTTGTGGGCGGTTTGGAACCGAAAATCTTCCGGACCGGCACAAGGAATTGTTGAGTGCCTTGAAAAGCGGCGATCCAAAGGCAGCGGCGCGTGCCATAGTTGAAGACGTGGCCCAAGGCACCAACCAAATGGCGCATGTCCTCAAAGACGCCGCGTGATCTAGCCGATTCGATTGACTCGAAACAATTTGATCATATTCTGCGTCCAAGTCCATTCTGACAGGAGCAACTGATGTCCCAGATTACCAATCATATGCCCACAGCAGAGCTTCAGGCACTTGATTCAGCGCATCACATGCATCCGTTCACGGCAGGCGGTGAACTGACTTTGAAAGGACCGCGTGTGATCACCCGGGCCGAAGGTGTCTGGCTGAATGACAGCGACGGCAACCGCATCATCGACGCGATGGCGGGGTTGTGGTGCGTGAATATCGGTTATGGCCGTGCTGAACTGGCTGACGTTGCCGCGCGCCAGATGCGTGAACTGCCCTATTACAACACGTTTTTCCAGACCACCCATGTGCCTGTCATCGCGCTGGCGCAAAAACTGGCGGAACTTGCGCCCGGCGATCTTAACCACGTTTTTTTTGCGGGCTCAGGGTCTGAGGCCAACGACACAAATATTCGAATGGTACGCACCTACTGGGCGATGAAGGGCAAACCAACGAAGTCTGTTATCATCTCTCGCAAGAACGCCTATCACGGATCTTCTGTCGGCTCGGGGTCTTTGGGTGGTATGACGGCGATGCATGAACAGGGCGGGATGCCAATCCCGGACGTTCATCACATCAATCAGCCGAATTGGTGGGCTGAAGGCGGTGACATGACGCCTGAAGAGTTCGGGATTGCCCGCGCCCGCGAGCTGGAAGAAGCTATTTTAGAGTTGGGCGAAGACCGCGTCGCAGCCTTTATCGCCGAACCGGTGCAAGGGGCAGGCGGTGTGATCGTGGCGCCCGACAGTTACTGGCCCGAGATCCAGCGGATTTGCGACAAATATGAAATCCTGTTGATCGCGGATGAAGTGATTTGTGGCTTTGGCCGAACGGGCAATTGGTTTGGCTCTCAGACGCTCAACATCCGGCCAGACATTATGACAATCGCTAAGGGGCTCAGCTCGGGTTATCAGCCCATCGGTGGGTCCATCGTCTCTGACGAGGTGGCGGACGTTATTGGCCAAGGTGAATTTAATCACGGCTACACCTACTCGGGTCATCCCGTTGCTTCGGCCGTCGCGTTGGAAAACCTGCGCATCCTGCAAGAAGAAGATGTCGTAGGGCATGTGCAACGCGTTGCAGCACCCTACCTCAAAGAACAATGGGACGGCCTGACCGATCACCCGATGGTGGGGGAGGCCAAGATCGTTGGTATGATGGGTTCCGTTGCGCTAACCCCCGACAAAGAGGCCCGCGCTAAGTTTGCATCAGAGCCTGGCACCGTCGGCTACATGGTGCGGGAGCGATGCTTTGCGAATAATCTGGTTATGCGTCATGTGGGCGATCGGATGATCATCTCCCCACCCTTGGTGATCCAGCCAGAAGAGATCGACATGCTGATCTCTCGTGCCCGCACAGCTTTGGACGAGGCCTATGCCGAAGTCAAAGATCAGGGGCTTTGGGTCGCGGCCAGCTAAGCGCTCTACAAAAAAGGCCAAAGACAAACCCCGCCGAGTCATGCGGCGGGGTTTCTCAATTGATGAGAGCTGGGGTCAGTTGCCCCAGCTCACCGCCGTCAGGTCTGTCGCTTGGGTTGGTGCGTTCGCCCACAATCCTTGCAGATCAGCCTTTGCGACGCCCAATGCGGCAAGTTGGAACAAATAGCCGTTCACATAGTCATCCGCGATGATCTGCTGGGCTTGCTGCATCATCTCCGTCCGCATGTCGGGATCGGTGGTTGCATTCAGCGTGGTCATCAACTCCTGGAAAGCGGCATTGTCATACTGGAAGTAATACTCGGGCCGCGCATAGATACCGATATCCATTGGCTCAGTGTGGCTGACGATCGTCAGGCCAAAGTTCTTGCCGCGGAACACGGTTTCCAACCACTGCGCCCATTCCACATTGATGATCTCGGCAGTAATCCCAACTTGGGCCAGCTGTGCTGCAATGATCTCTCCACCGCGACGGGCGTAAGAGGGGGGCGGCAAGTGCAGAGTTGTTTCAAACCCATCAGCCAGACCTGCTTCGGCCAACAGGGCCTTTGACTTTTCTGGATCAAAACTCGACTGACCCGTCAGATCGACATAAGCCGGATTGTGCGGCGCAAAATGCGTGCCGATGGGGGTGCCATAGCCGAACATTGCCCCATCGATGATCGCTTGGCGATCGATCGCATGGGCAACCGCTTGGCGGACACGCACATCGTCAAAAGGTGGTTGCAAATTGTTTGTCGAAAGGATCGTTTCGCCTTCGGTCGAACCGACCAGCACTTGGAACCTCGAGTCCGCTTCGAACTCCGGCAGGTTTTCTGGCGCCGGGAACCCCGAAAAGGCGTCGATGTCTTCGGCCATCATCGCCGCGAAGGCGGCTGTGGGGTCCGAGATGAACTTGAACGTTGCGCTGTCCAGAACGGCCGGTGTGCCCCAATAATCGGGGTTTTTTTCCAACTGGATGTTGTCGCCCTGCGTCCAGCTCACGAACTTGAACGCACCGGTGCCAATCGGGTTCTGTTTGATGTTCTCGATGCTTTCGGGCGCAACAATCACCGCGTCGCCCCAGGCCAGATTGAACAGCATATTGCCGTTTGGTTCTGATAGTGTGAGTGTCACAGTCTGTGGATCGACAACATCCACCGACGAAATTGCCGTATAGAGCGCTTTCTGAGCGTTGGCGCTATCTTCTGCCAAAATGCGGTCGAGGCTGAATTTCACGTCCTCAGCGTCCATGGTCGTTCCATCGTGGAACGTGACACCGTCACGCAGCGAGAAGGTATAGGTCAATCCGTCGTCCGAGATCTCCCAACTCGCAGCCAGACCCGGCACGATGGAGCCATCGCTCATAAATCGGGTCAAACCTTCGAAAACGTTGGAATAGAGCACGGAATCGATCGCGCCTGCAGCGGCGCTAGTCGGATCCAAATGTGGCGGTTCAAGCTGAAGGCCAACAGTAATGCTGTTTTGCTGTGCCTGCGCCGCGCCAAAGCTCGCGGCAACGGCGAATGAAGCAGCCCAAACCAGGCGTGCGGGTCTTGCGGTCATGGTCAAAATCTCCCTGACGGTTCCCTGCTGCCTCTGAACGGACAGCTCTGCCTTTAACCTTTGCAAAAGAGACTCTTTTTTAAAAGGGGGCAAATTGGATCAGCTGTCCCATGCGCTTAGCACGGCCTCTAACGCAACGCTGCCGGCATCGCCATGCGTCGGCGGATCAGATGGAGTGACGGAGAAGCGGGGGCAGGGCCCGGGTTGCACAATTCCATCTGTGCTCACAAATGTGCCGCGCGCTGCGTTATGCGGATATCGCGGCGCCTCTTCCATCGACAGCACCGGGGCAAAACACGCGTCGACGCCTTCCAAAATAGCCGCCCACTCATCGCGGGTCTTTTCCAGAAACAACGCGCGCAGAGCGTTTTGCATCTTACCCTGCTGATCCGGGGCGTATTGGTGCGCAAAGATCGGATCCTTATCTTTCCCGACCGCCTCTAGCAGCGCGGCGAAGAACTGGGGTTCTATCGCACCGATCGAAACAAATCCGCCGTCCTGGGTTTCATAACATTGATACCATGCGGACCCGCCGTTCAGAATGTCCGCACCGCGCGCGCCATCATGCCCAATCCCGGCGGCCTTTAACCCGTATTGCATCACCATCATCAGCGCGGCGCCGTCCGACATGCAGGTATCCACAACCTGTCCTTCACCTGTCGCGCGGGCATGTGTCAGCGCGGCAAGCACGCCGGAAACCAGCATCATTCCTCCACCGGCCAGATCAGCAACGATGTTCTGCGGCGGCGGCGGCGGTGCATCCGCAGACCCAATCGCCCAAAGCGCCCCCGAGATCGCCATGTAATTGATGTCGTGCCCGGCCCGATCCTTCAGCGGTCCATCCTGCCCCCAGCCGGTCATACGACCGAACACAAGGCGCGGATTGCGCGCGAGCAACGTATCGGGTCCCAGCCCCAGCCGTTCCATCACCCCGGGTCGAAACCCTTCGATCACAATCTCGGCCCGGTCTGCCAAAGTCAAAGCGCTGGCATGATCCTCGGGGTCTCGTAGGTCCAACGTCAGAGCCGGTCTAGAGCGGTCGTAAAGGTTGTACTTTTGATCGATGCCAAACAGCGGTTTCTGACCCGGTCGTGCAACACGCACGACTTCCGCGCCCATATCGGCCAGCATCATGCAGGCAAACGGCGCCGGTCCAAGTCCCGCGAATTCGACAACACGCACACCTTTCAAAGGTCCATTTCGGTTCAGCATGAAACCCCTCCCATCTATGTCGGGACGTTGAAAGTCACGCGCATGGACGTCAAGTGGGGTTTGCCATCCCAAGGTCGTGAAAGCCCGTGTCGGCGTGCTGGCCAGCTAGACGCCCTTGGCCTCTGCAGCGATCAACTGTGGTTTCGCATTCAACTCTTCGATTGAGAAACCGGCAATTGATTTGTATCGCGCGGAATGCGCTGCGAGCTCTTCTTTCGACATGACCTCGTCGATGACGCCAAAATTGCCCCCGCACAGATCTTCCACCTGCTGCAGGATCGCGTCCGGACCGCTGCCGCGATTGGCAAGACCGACGCCGGTTGTCACCGGGCGCACATCGGCTTCATAAGCCTCAAGCGCCTTTGCGTTCACCCCATGTTCGACCAGCTTCGCGCCAATCATACGAGCATCAATGATCGCTTGGCTCGCGCCGTTCGAGCCCACGGGATAGGTCGGGTGAGCCGCGTCACCCATCAAAGTCACATTCCCGTTGGTCCAATTGTCCAATGGATCGCGATCAACCATCGGGTATTCAAACACCTGTTCGGCGCTGTCGATGAGTTCCGGAACATCAAGCCAATCAAATCGCCAGTTTTCAAACTGCGGCCGGAAATCAGCCTTGTTCGCCGCGCGGTTCCAGTCTTCTTTGTTCCATCCTTCAGAGGGGTCAATGCGCAGCTCCGCAATCCAGTTCATCACAACCTTGCCAGTTTCAGGATCCGGGTTTGAGATTGGGTAAGCCACCAAACGCTGGGTGTCATGACCAACTAAAGCCATAGCGCTGCCGCCAAAGAACGGCTCGGCGATGGAGGTTGCCCGCCATAGGACCGCACCCCCCCAGATTGGGGAGCCTTCCTGCGGATACATCTGTGATCTGAGAGCGGAATGAATACCATCGGCAGCCACAATCAACCCACCTTCCACCCGGCCCTGTTCCAGATGCAGAACCGCGCCTGACCCTGTATTCTCAAACGCAACCGCGCGCGCGCCCGTTTGCACGCAATCAGGTCCAGCGCGTTCCAACAACGTGTGATAGAGCAGCATTTGCAGTTTACCGCGATGGATCGAATACTGCGGCCAGGTATATCCGGCCCAGGTGCCTCTTGGTTCTTCCCAAATGGTTTTCCCCAGCTTGGTGTAAAACCCATACTGCCGCGTACGCACTCCGATCTCATCGAGTGCGCCTTCCAGACCCATATCAAACAGTTCTCGCACCGCGTTGGGTTGGATGTTGATCCCAACCCCCATCGGTTTGATTTCTTTTGTCGCTTCAAAGATGCGGAAGGGTACGCCGAGCTGATGCAACGTCAACCCAAGGGACAAACCCGCGATCCCACCGCCTGCGATCAAGACTGTCATGGCTTACCCTTTTTTCCGTTCTGCAAGCGCACTCAAGCAGCAGCCATGCGGCAGATCAAGAGCACAGAACACCCGTGGTTTGGTGTCAAAAACGGAAATGGACGCGGAATTAGACCGATGTGTCCGTCAGAAGATCCGCGCCAAAGATCTTGCTGGCGTAGTCGGTCATGTAGATCTTGAGCCACGGCGTGAAACGATCAGGTGCTGCAGCAATCTGGTTCATAAGATCCCGGTAATCCACCCACGCAACATCCATCACTTCGTCTGGATTTGGTGCCAATGGCATGTCCGGGGTCGCTTTGGCGACAAACACATCGACCACTTCATGCTCGATCAATCCGTCGCCGACATCGGCGCGATACTCCAGATGATGGCGGTTTTCTGGCGCGACTCCGGTGATCCCCAGCTCTTCCTCCAGGCGCCGTTGAGCGCAAGTGGCAGGGCTCTCTTCCCAATCGGGATGGGTACAGCACGTATTCGCCCACTTACCCGGAGTGTGGTATTTTCCCATGGCTCTTTGTTGCATCAGTATTTCCGAACCACGCAGAACGAACACAGAAACGGCTTTATGCCTCAGACCACGCTGATGCGCCTCTAATTTGTCCACCGGTTTCAATGTGCCGTTCACCCAGGCCGGGATCATGATGTTCATATGTGTTCAGCCGAGACCAGCCCGGTCAGATGAGCCAGATTTTTGATTCCGATCTTGATATGTGCCATGGGCCGCGCCTTGACCAGTTTCTTGTTCATATAGGCCTCGAATGTGAGGCGCTGCACGTCGATATCGTGACACAGAGACACGAACCGCTCGCGGCGGTTGTCAGATCGGTAATAGGCGTTTTGCATGGATTGTAGAACGCGGAAGACAGTCTTGTGTTCTTTCATAAATAGCTTGCGCGCCAGTTGAAGATCCTTCGTTCGGCTGGAAGCCAATGTAGCCGCGCAGGCTGTCGCCGCGACGCGCCCCGCCACCATGGCGTAATAGATGCCTTCACCCGATGAAGGTGCAACGACGCCCGCAGCATCTCCCGCCAGCACGACATCTTTTCCATTGTCCCAGCGGTCCAACGGGTGCAGCGGAATAGGAGCGCCTTCGCGACGCAGAGTCTCGCACTCGGTCAAACCGGACGCTTCGCGCAGATCAGCGGTCGCTTTCTTCAGATCGACGTCTGACAAGCCCGTGCCCATGCCGACACTTGCGCTGCTGCCATGCGGAAACACCCAGCCATAGAAATCGGGTGAGATGGCACCGTCATAAATGACATCGCACCGGACCGGGTCGTACACCTCATTCTTTGGCGGTGCTTTGATGATCTCGTGATAGGCCAGCACGTAGGGGATCTTGTCCCAACCCTTAACCTCGGCCTTGCCCACGCGGGATCTCGCGCCGTCAGCTCCGATCACCAGTTTGCAGGGCAGCTCCCTTTCTTCTCCGGATACTTTTTCGCGATATATCACGCGCGTCTGATCATCGTCCCGCTCGATCCGAAGGAAGGTACCCACCAGATATTCCGCGCCCGCTTCGGCTGCACGATTGCGCAAAAACGGATCAAAGTCCTTGCGGTCGACCATGCCGACAAACCCGTTTTCAATCGGGATATCAACCATACGTCCAGTGGGTGAGATCATGCGTGCCGTGTTGACCTTGGCTACAAGCTGATCGTCGGTGACGTGGAAGTCTTGCATCAGCCGTGGTGGAATTGCACCGCCGCACGGTTTGATGCGGCCCTCACGATCAAGCAACGCTACCGAATGGCCTGACCGAACCAGATCTTCTGCGGCTGTGGAACCCGAAGGGCCTCCGCCCACGACGACGACATCATACATGTTCTATTCTCCCGGAACCATTTCGAGGGACGAGCGCGGGCGCCTGTCCATAACCTGCACTGCCATCAGGGCAGCAAAGACAAAGAGGGCGGCCTCGGCCACGAAAACTACGCCAAACGCATCCGCGTCGGCACCCATGCTTCGGCGCATGACATCGACTGCGGCCGCGCCCGCTAGGCCACCAAAGCCAGCGGCCAGAGCCTGTGCCGCGCCCCAAAGACCCATGCGCGTACCTTCGCGGCTATCGCGTCCTTCCCCGGCCAACGCCATCATTGATCCAATAGCGGCGACGGCGAACATCCCGTTGAACAGGCCTAATCCGACCACTGCAGGCACCAGGGGGGCCGTTGGGCCGATCTGCCCCAATCCAGCAATGGCCATGAGCATCACAGCAGAACCCAAACACCCAGCTATCACCCACGCGCGAAGCGATCCGAGGCGGAGGCCTGTGGCAGCAATACCTACCAGGACCATACCCATGAAAACGCCGCCATTCTGAGCGCCTGACAGCGATGTTGATTGCCCCGGTGTGAAGTTGAAAACCAAGCCCGAATAAGGTTCCAGGATCAGTTCCTGCATGAAATAAGCGGTCATCGACAGAAAAACGAAACCGGTGAAATTTCGGGCTTTGCGTTCCGACCAGATTTCTTTGATCCCGTGAGAGAATGGCATGTCTTCGGGCGCCGGTGAGGCGTCCACCTTGTTTTCAATGCCCCACACCGCAATCGTCGTCAGCACAACGGCGCCCCCGGTCACGATGGAAACGATCTTGATCAATAAGGCGGGTGAGTAGGGGTCAAGAAAGGCGCCGACCGTCGCAGCCGTAACGGCAATGCCCGCGATCATCATCAACCAAGTAATTGTTGCTGCAGCAGCCCGTCGCACCGGTGCAGTGGCCGTTGCCAGAAGGGCCAGCAAGGACGTCCCAGACGCGCCAACACCGACACCGATCAATGCATAGGCGACGATGGAAATTGCCAAACCGAGGCCGAACTGCCCTTCAATTACCTGAACGCCGAAAGCAGCCAATAAGCCGCCCAAAGCCAAAGTGGCCATGCCGCCTACGATAAAGACAGTCCGGTTTCCTTGGGTATCTGAACGGAAGCCCCAATTTGGGCGCGTGATCTGGATGCCGTAGTGCAGTGCAACCAGCAAGCCGGGCAAGACGGCCGGCAATGCGAGTTCGACCACCATCAAACGGTTCAGCGTTGAGGTCGTCAAAACGACAATGGCGCCCAGGCACATTTGGACCAGTCCCATGCGAACGATGTCGAACCAACTCAGAGTCCTCATGGCGCGACCCCCAAGGTTCGGATCGCGAAGGCGGTGATCATCATGCCGCTCACATAGAGAAGAACGCCGGTGCCGTTATACCAAGGCGCTTTACCTTTGGGATCTTTGAACATGATCCTCATCGCCCAGAATTGCAGAGCAATGACAGCAAGGACACCAGCTGCATGAGCAGGGCGGTCCCAGTAAGTCAGCAGGCCAAAGACGAGCACTTGTGGAATTGTCATCACAATGCACGCGACCTTCGCGGCTTTTTCAGGCCCCAAGGTAACTGGTAGGGAGTTGACGCCCATTTGGCGATCGCCCTCTAAGGCTTTGAAATCATTAAGTGTCATGATTCCATGTGCGCCTATACCATACAGCAAGGCGACGATAATGACAGGAAGGCTTGGTGCGCCTGCACTCAGTACGGCGGCACCTGTGAACCAAGGCAGGCTTTCATAGCTCAGACCAACAAGACCCGGTCCCCACCAGCCCGATTTCTTCAAGCGGACAGGTTCAGCCGAGTAGGCCCATGCGGCTAAAACACCTATGATGGTTGCGCCAAATCCCCACGGGCCCAATTGCCAGCCAACAAACAAAGACAGTGCCGACATCGCCAATGCGATCCACAGTCCCCAACGTCCGGGAATCCGGCCAGACGGGATCGGTCGATCTGGCTCGTTAATCGCGTCCACATGGCGATCGCACCAGTCGTTTGCGGCCTGGCTCATCCCGCACACGATGGGACCCGCCAGGATCACTCCCAGCACAACCAAAGGCCAGTTCTGCGAGGGCGCGACGCCGGACGAGATGACACCGCACAGATATGCCCACATGGGCGGGAACCATGTGATCGGCTTGATGAGCCTCAACATCGCGGCAGGTTCTGGAACTCGGCGGCTTCGTATCGTGTGGCTTACACTCATGTGTCAACTATTGCTGACACTTTGAGTCGGTGCAAGCAAAACAAACACGTTAAACGCGCTATCACTTACCGCATTTCGCGATTGTCAGGTCAGCCGTGTTTTTCCTTATGAAGCAGACCATACTTGCGGAGCTTCACATACAGACTCTGACGCGAAAGACCCAGCATTTCAGCTGCTGCGACACGATTGTTTCGCGTAAGCGTCACCGCAGTTTCAATGCACATTTTCTCCACGACATCGGTCGTTTCGGACACGATTTCCTTCAGCGTTGCAGAGCCAACGAGCTCCATGACATTGCGGCTGGACTCCTCGGTGTTTGCAGCACCGCCACCTTGTCGTACGGCTTCGATCCGGCTGACGTCGCGGATCACGAATGCGATGACAGGCTGCGTACCATTGCTGAGATAGGTGGCCGAAATCTCGGTCGACAGTTTCGACCCATAGTCGTTTACCAGCTTGGTTGAATAGACCCGCATCTGGCCCGAACGTTTGGAGTTTTCAATCAGCATCGACAGATCAATCTGCCCGCGATGCAGAAAATCGCCCAATGACCGGCCTTTGACATCAGACAAATGTGCCGCGTCCACGAGCTCAAGAAAGCTATCGTTGGCCGATGCGATTACACCTTTCGCATCTGCAAAGACGAACGCGTCGCTGCCATCGCGGAACAACGCCGCCATGGACATCGACGTCTGATCCTCGGCCAGCGCGCTGTCTTCTTCGGGCTCCATCCGGCACAGAATAACGCGTTCGCCGGCTGCACGGAACACAGTCGGCATTAAGCGAATGCTACGTCGGCCAGTCTGGGTCTCAAGCAAAACAGACCCATCGCCATCGGCAATCGACGCGTTCAACAACGTTTCGATCAGTTCTCCTGACGCCCGATCTTTGAATGCCTGCACGAACGGACTACCGGCAAGCGTTTCACGGCCAATTCCCAGGAGAGCCGCCGCAGGTTCATTCATGTCCTTCACTCGTCCGTCGCGTACCGCAACAAACACAATGGCATCGCGCGTATTGTTCAGCAAAACGCGATACCGGGCGTCAAACTCCCGACGCGCTTCGTACCCTTTTTCCAAGGCTATCTGCGCTTGGACCAACTGCTGCTGCGTTTCTGCAATCGGGCGAAGGTCCCGACCGAGCATCAAAACAAAGTCGGACTTTCCGAACCCTTGCAATGTATAGCGCACCGGAAATTCCCATGACGCATTGTCCTGGTGGTTCAACTCAATCTGCTTGCGCTGCTCACTGCCGCTTTGGAACGCAGCATGCGCTTCGTTAAACTTGGAAATACTCTCGTCAGTCAAAAACTCGGTGATTGAGCGCCCCGTCCAATGATCAAGATTACCAAAGGAGTCATCGGATGTATTCAACATCACAGAGACAATTCCTCCGTCAGGATCAATCATAAGTGCGATGTCTGCGGCAGCAGAGACAATGTCTTGCAGGTCGTCTGTGGACAGGGCTTCAGTCATGCCCGGATCCCACCCCGATGAGCTGGCCGAGTTCATTTTTGTGCCTGTCTCAGAAACTGTTTCGACCGTTGCTCGCAATATGACACCACCATATCAACGTCATTCGTAACCAGGTCTACGCCCGTGAGACGTTTTACGTTACTAAATGTATCTAACAGGATGCCACCCAATGCGAACATCGGCGCCTGAGACATCCGTTGCCTCGAATAACTAACAAGATCGGCAATCTTTTCAAGATCCTGACTGCGCGAGGTCGAAAACAACACTGCGTCATAGTTGCCGGTCAGCATACGGTCTTGAATAACGCTATCAGGTTCCCCACACAGACGTTCGACTACGACGCCGCGCCTCCTTAACTGCGCGGCCGCAACAAAGCTCCCCAAGGTGTGCTGTTCGTTCTCGCAGGCGACAAATAGAAATTCCAGATCGCGGTCGCAGGGATGGTGTGTGTCTGGATTGTGGTATTCGACTTCGGCCAACAAGCTCTGTAGCCGCGTGGACGCAATGGTGACTTCAGCAAAGCCCAGATCGTTTTGCACCCACTTTTCCCCCATCGAGCGCGCAGCATCCGGGATATAGCTGTCGATGATGGCCTCATCGTTTAGGCGGAAGGCACGCAACTCTTCCAGAGTATCACTCGCGTTAAAATACGCCTTCGTGGTGAGCCTTCTTTCTAAGATACTCCGAATGTAAGGCCGAGCTTGGTTGGCATGTTGGTCGGACTGACGTGTGCTCAGGACGGACACAACCTGCAGCGCAAGCGAACCGAAAGCGCTGACGCCACTGTCGAAAGGGAAGTTCTGGTCGTCATGGGACATTATAATGTCTCGCATCGCCGGCGCCATAAGCTGGCACACGTGTGAATCGTGCAACTTGCCCTAAGCATTCAGGGCGAATGAGCAGATGTCAAAGAAAATTGACAGTTTAGTAAGAAAATACGGCTTATCCGAAGAAATCCTCAAAGTCCAATAAAATAAGGTTCTAGAGGAATTGCCATTTCTTGCCTCTTTGCGCAGTGTTAAGAAGTTCTGACGGGCTCATTCTAAAAGTGTAAGTTTTAATTGACACTTTGCTCCCGCGGACGATACGCTTCCAGTGCTGAAGGAATCTTTAAGGGGGGAGTCGGCCTTGCCTCACGCCCAGAAAGCACAGGGGCTTTACACGCCAGAAGAGCGGGTGCGCCGGGATGAAACCGTCTGGACTTTGATCCAGGGTATCTTGGCTCCCCTGCAGTTCTTGGTGTTTCTCGTCTCGCTTGTTTTGGTTGTGCGTTACCTGACTGCGGGTGAAGGCTACGTGGCCGCAACTTGGTCCATCCTGATTAAGACCGGCTTTCTCTACCTGATCATGATAACTGGTGCGATCTGGGAAAAAGTCGTTTTCGGTCAATACCTTTTTGCGCCCGCGTTCTTTTGGGAAGATGTGTTTAGCTTCCTCGTGATCGCGCTTCACACCGCCTATATCTGGGCGCTTTGGACGGGAGCGCTTTCTCCTACAGAACTGATGTGGCTCGCCCTCGCAGCCTATGCAGCTTACGTTATCAACGCAGGTCAGTTCATTTTGAAACTGCGTGCTGCGCGCCTTCAAGCCGAAGCCAATGAAGCCAGCGAGGTGCCCGCGTGACTGAACTGCCGCGCCTACCGCAATCCGGCGGATGCCGAAACACACCCATTCTAAAGGAACGCGGTCAACGTGAGGTCTTTTGCGGCTTGACGGGGATCATCTGGCTACATCGCAAAATGCAGGATGCCTTCTTTCTTGTCGTTGGGTCCCGCACTTGCGCCCATCTGTTGCAATCAGCAGCCGGTGTCATGATTTTTGCCGAACCGCGGTTCGGCACAGCCATCTTAGAAGAAACCGACCTCGCCGGGCTGGCCGACGCACAGGCGGAGTTGGACCGGGTGGTGGGAGAGCTCCTCGCCCGCCGCCCGGACATTCGCCAGCTTTTCCTTGTCGGATCTTGCCCGTCCGAAGTCATTAAGCTGGATCTGCAACGCGCCTCGGAACGGTTGAGCGAACAGCATGCACCTCATGTCCGGGTGTTGAATTTCTCTGGCTCCGGGATCGAAACGACCTTCACGCAAGGCGAAGATGCCTGCTTGGCGTCGATGGTGCCTGTGTTGCCCCAAACGGATGCACGTGAGCTCCTGTTGGTCGGTGCCCTCCCAGATGTGGTCGAAGAGCAGGCCGTTTCCTTACTGGAACAGATGGGCATCGGACCCATTCGCGTCCTCCCTGCACCGCGGGCCGAGACCGAGATGGGCATTGGAGAAAACACCGTATTTGCTCTGACACAACCGTTTCTGGGCGACACGCATGCCGCGCTCGAAAGGCGCGGCGCCCGGCACCTTCCTGCGCCTTTCCCGTTTGGGGAAGAGGGCACGACAGCTTGGCTGCGGGCCATCGCAGACGAATTTGGCGTCAATGATGCTACTTTTTCACGCGTGACTGATGCGCCGTGCGCCCGAGCGCGCAAAGCCGTCGCCCAAGCGTCTGAAGCGTTGCGCGGCAAATCGGTCTTCTTCTTCCCTGACAGCCAGTTGGAAATCCCGCTGGCGCGTTTCCTGACCCGTGAATGCGGGATGGAGGCGGTCGAGGTCGGCGCGCCCTTTATTCACAAAGGTCTTGTTGGACCCGACATGGACTTAATGGCCGATGGTCCGGTCATTTCCGAAGGACAGGATGTCGATCTGCAGCTGGATCGCTGCCGCGTTGCACGTCCTGATCTCACCGTCTGCGGTCTTGGCCTTGCCAATCCGCTGGAAGCCGAAGGGCTGACAACAAAATGGGCGATCGAACTCGTCTTCACACCCGTCCATTTCTATGAGCAAGCCGGCGATCTTGCCGGCCTTTTCTCGCGCCCGATCCGTCGCAGCAATCTTCTGAAAGTCGACGCCTCTGACATGCCGGAGGCGAACTCATGAAGTTGACGGTCTGGACATATGAGGGCCCGCCACATGTTGGCGCGATGCGTGTCGCGACGGGCATGAAGGACTTGCATTACGTCCTGCACGCGCCCCAGGGCGATACATATGCCGACTTGCTGTTCACAATGATAGAACGGCGCAACCACCGTCCGCCGGTTTCCTTCACCACGTTCCAAGCGCGCGACCTCGGATCTGATACGGCGCATCTGTTCAAAACAGCTTGCCAAGAAGCTTATGATCGATTTCAGCCCGAAGCGATTATCGTGGGCGCCTCCTGCACGGCCGAGCTGATTCAGGACGATCCCGGTGGCATGGCCGAGACTATGGGTCTGCCAGTACCTACGATCCCGCTGGAACTGCCCAGCTATCAGCGCAAGGAAAATTTCGGCGCTGATGAAACCTTCTTCCAGATCGTCCGCACTCTGGCCCGTCCGGTGGAGAGGACGCAACAGATCACGGCAAACCTGATTGGTCCAACCGGTTTAGGGTTCCGTCATCGCGATGATATCGAGGAAGTCACAACGCTTCTGTCCGATATGGGTGTCAGCGTGAACGTCGTTGCGCCCATGACGGCATCGCCCTCTGACATCGCCCGTTTGGGCGCGGCGCATTTCAACGTGCTGATGTATCCTGAGACGGCCGAAACAGCCGCGCGTTGGATGGAACGGGAACTGCAGCTTCCCTACACCAAGGTCGTACCTATTGGTGTCGGCGCGACCCGTGACTTCGTGAATGAAGTCGCGGAGTTGACAGGGGTCGAACCTTATCTCGACGACAGTCGCCTGCGGCTGCCGTGGTACTCGAAATCGGTGGATTCGACATATCTGACGGGCAAGCGCGTTTTCCTTTTTGGGGATGGTACGCATGTCAAAGCGGCTGCGCGGATCGCGCGTGATGAGATGGGTTTCGAAGTCGTCGGCCTAGGCTGTTACAACCGCGAGATGGCGCGCGACATTCGTGCCGTGGCCAAAGAGTTTGGTGTCACGCCCCTGATCACCGACGACTACCTCGAGGTGGAACGCACGATCGAAGAGTTGGCGCCCGAAATGATCCTCGGGACCCAGATGGAGCGTCATATTGGCAAACGCCTGGGCGTCCCTTGCGCGGTGATTTCGGCACCTGTGCACGTTCAGGATTTCCCAGCGCGCTATTCCCCACAGATGGGTATCGAAGGCGCGAATGTGATCTTTGACACTTGGGTACATCCGCTTGTCATGGGCCTGGAAGAGCACCTTTTGACCATGTTCCGCGAGGACTTCGAATTCCACGACGAAGCGGGTCCGTCGCATCACGGCGGCAAGGCGGTGGCGCGAGAGACGGATGAAGATGGGGGGCCAGCCCCCCAGACCCCCCGGAGTACTTCGGAACCCAAAGATGCAGGGGATATGCCGCATGTCACACCGTCCGGTGAGATCGTTTGGCTGCCAGCCGCCGAGAAAGAGCTGAAGAAGATCCCCTTCTTTGTGCGTGGCAAGGCACGCCGGAACACCGAAACCTTCGCGGCTGAGCGGGGTGTATCTGAAATTTCTGTCGACACGTTGTACGAGGCGAAAGCACACTTTGCGCGATGATCTTGGCATAAGCGACCGGATCCCCGGATACCGCGTGGTGATCGTCACGCTGGACAGCCACGCGGCTGGCCCCGCCGAACGTGCGATGGAAAAGCTGGCGCTGGATTATCCGGGCTTGTCGCTGTCTATTCATGCGGCAGCGGAGTGGGGCGAAAACCCTGACGCATTTATTGCCGCTAAAGAAGCTGTGGAACAGGGCGATATCATCGTCGCCAACCTTCTGTTTTTAGAGGAACACGTCGCGCCTATCTTGCCGGTACTGCAGGCGCGCCGCGAGGCATGTGACGCGATGATTGGCGTCGTGGCGGATGCCGCGATTGTCAAACTGACCAAAATGGGCAGCCTTGATATGATGGCCCCGGCGTCCGGTGCCATGAAGCTGATGAAAAAGCTGCGCGGGTCCTCCAAGCCATCGTCGAATTCAGGCGAAAAAAACATGGCGCTGCTGCGCCGCTTGCCCAAGATCCTCAAATACATTCCTGGCAAGTCTCAGGATCTGCGCGCTTGGTTCCTGACCATGCAATACTGGCTAGGCGGATCAGACGACAACGTCGAAGCGATGATCCGCTTCCTGCTAAACCGCTATGCGAAGGACACAGGTTGGCAAGCTGCGCCCGAGGCTGCAGCCCCGATCGATTACCCTGACGTGGGTCTATACCACCCCGATCTGCCCGAACGCATCACGACTGAAGCGAACGCTCTTCCTGCGCCCGATAGGCCGGTGGCAACCATCGGCTTGTTGATGATGCGGTCTTACGTGCTCAGCTCTGACACGGCGCATTACGACGCAGTCATCCATGCGCTTGAGGCCAAGAATATGCGTGTGCTGCCAGCCTTTGCCGGCGGGTTGGATGGACGCCCGGCGATCAACGAATACTTCTTGGATGAAACCGGCGCCAAGATTGACGCGCTGATCTCGCTCACCGGGTTTTCGCTCGTTGGCGGACCGGCCTATAACGATAGCGATGCCGCGGTCGAGGTTCTGCGCAAGCTCGACATTCCCTACATCGCCGCGCATCCGCTGGAGTTCCAGACCCTGGGCCAGTGGTCCGATGCCGATCAGGGCCTTGGCCCCATCGAGACCACGATGCTGATCGCGCTTCCTGAATTGGACGGGGCGACGAACCCAACCGTGTTTGGCGGGCGTCTTGGTCCGGAAGGCTGCAACGGTTGCCAGTACTCTTGTCCTTGCAAAGAAGGCAGCAAGCAGATGGTGCCCTGTCTGGAGCGGATCGATAGCCTCGCTGAAAAAGCCCTGCGTTTTGCGCGCCTGCGGCAGCGTCGGAACGCCGAAAAGAAGATCGCGATTGTCCTCTTTGGATTTCCACCAAATGCGGGGGCCGTTGGTACAGCTGCCTATCTGAGCGTCTTTGAAAGCCTGCATAACACCATGCGGGCGATGAAAGCGCAGGGGTATTCCATCGAGGTGCCCGACAGCGTCGATGATCTGCGTGACGCGGTACTAAACGGCAACGCCAAGCAATATGGGCAGGAGGCAAATGTCGCTTCTCATGTGAGCGCGGACGAGATTGTCGCCAATACGCCGCCGCTGAAAGCCGTCGAAGCAGTTTGGGGCCCTGCACCAGGCCGCATTCAGTCCGATGGGCGCGGCGTGTTTGTCTTGGGCAAAGAGTTTGGCAACATCTTTGTCGGCGTTCAGCCCACCTTTGGATATGAGGGCGACCCGATGCGGCTGCTCTTTGAAAAAGGGTTCGCGCCGACGCACGCGTTCGTCACGTTCTATTTGTGGCTACGCAACACGTACCAGGCGGATGCGGTGCTGCATTTCGGTATGCATGGCGCTTTGGAATTTATGCCAGGCAAACAAGCGGGGCTTGGCGCGCGCGACTGGCCGGACCGGCTGATTGGCGAGATGCCGAATATCTATCTCTACGCCTCCAACAACCCGTCAGAAGCTTCTCTGGCCAAGCGCCGGTCCGGAGCGATCACCGTGACCCACTTGACTCCGCCACTGGCGCAATCGGGTCTCTATAAGGGGTTGCAGGATCTGAAAGACAGCCTGCAGCGTTGGCGCGGGCTAGAGCCTGAAGATGAACAACGCGTTGAGCTTGAAGCACTGATTACCGAACAAGCCGAGGCTGTGGATATGGGCGGGATACCACCCATGCAATTGTGGCTCAAACTGTTGGAAACCGAGGATGCACTGATCCCCGATGGCCTGCACATTTTAGGCCAGCCGTTCTCCGATGAGGAGCGGGAAGAGTATCTTGGTCTGATGGATGGTGCCGATGATGATGCGCGGGCACGGGTGTCGGAGTTGTTGCAACAAGACAGCGAAATCCCGGCACTGATGAAAGCGCTGGATGGGCGGTTTATCGAACCGGTCCCTGGCGGGGATCTCATCCGATCAACCGAGGTGCTGCCGACGGGGCGCAACATCCACGCATTTGATCCATTCCGGATGCCTACGGAATTTGCCTGTCGCGATGGCGCGAAACAAGCGCATCTGTTGCTCGAAACACATCCCACTCTGCCCAGATCGGTAGCTCTGGTCCTGTGGGGCTCAGACAATATCAAATCTGACGGCGGCCCCATCGCCCAGGCGCTTGCGCTGATGGGATGCACGCCGAGGTTTGACAGCTTTGGGCGCCTGGCCGGCGCAGACCTGATCCCACTTGAGGATCTGGGTCGACCGCGCATCGACGTGATCATGACCCTGTCGGGCATTTTCCGCGACTTACTGCCATTGCAAACGCGGATGCTTGCCGAAGCCGCGTTGAAATGTGCCGAAGCGGATGAGCCGGTTGAGATGAACTTCATCCGTGCCCATGCGTTGGCGTACATCGAAAAATCCGGCGTCGACATGCGGACTGCTGCGCTACGCGTCTTCTCGAATGCGGAAGGTGCCTATGGCTCCAACGTGAACCAACTGGTCGATAGCTCGGCCTTTGGAGACGAAGACGAACTGGCCGACGCCTATGAGGCCCGCAAGAGTTTTGCCTACGGCACCGACGGCAAGGCAGCGGCGAATCCCGCGCTTTTGCAGCAGGTGTTGAGCGAAGTGGACCTCGCCTATCAAAACCTCGAATCCGTTGAGTTGGGCGTGACGACAGTTGATCATTACTTTGACACGTTGGGTGGCATTGCGCGTGCGGTCAAACGGGCCAAGGGAGAAGAGGCGGCCGTCTATATCGGGGATCAAACGCGTGGCGCTGGCAAAGTGCGGACACTGAAAGATCAGCTTGCGCTGGAAACCCGGTCACGTTCGCTGAACCCAAAATTCTTTGAAGGTCTGCTCAAGCATGGCGCCGAAGGCGTCCGCCAGATTGAAGCACAGATTACCAATACCGTTGGTTGGTCCGCCACGACCGGCCAGGTCGATCCTTGGGTCTATCAACGCATTTCCGAGACCTTTGTTTTGGATGACGAGATGCGCAACCGGCTGGCCGAGCTGAACCCGACCGCGTCCAGTCGAATGGCAAACCGCCTCTTGGAAGCCTCTGATCGGAACTACTGGCAACCAGACGCAGAAACCTTGGCCGCGCTGCAAGACGCCGCAGACGCGCTTGAGGATCAGCTTGAAGGGGTTGCCGCACAATGACCGTCAGATCCCACAGATTTCCGGTGTTGGGGTGGGGGCCAACCCCCACAGCCCCGGGACTATTTTTGAACCCAAAGAAGGAGGGGGTCGCTCCTCTCTGGGAAGGAAGCCTGAAATGAGCCCGCTTGATACCAAAAACCCACCCGCTGCCCGCGCGGCCCAGCGAGAAGCTGAAGGTCTGGCGAAACGCGGTTTGGCAGCACCGCCTGTTCTCAAAAAAGGTCAGGATGGCGAGGGATCGCTTCAGGTCCATCAGGATGCGTCGATGAAGATCGAAGGCGCAAAAGTGTTCTCGGTCTATGGCAAAGGCGGCATCGGGAAATCAACGACATCGTCCAATCTGTCAGCCGCATTTTCGAGGCTGGGCAAACGGGTTTTGCAGATTGGATGCGATCCCAAGCATGACAGCACCTTCACCCTGACCGGACAATTGCAACCCACAGTGATCGACATCCTGAAAGAGGTCGATTTCCATGCTGAGGAGTTGCGCCCAGAGGATTTTGTCACCGAAGGCTATAACGGTGTGATGTGCATCGAGGCCGGTGGGCCTCCTGCTGGCACAGGCTGCGGCGGGTATGTCGTTGGCCAAACAGTGAAACTTCTAAAACAGCATCATCTACTGGATGACACAGATGTCGTGATCTTCGACGTTCTCGGAGATGTCGTTTGCGGTGGCTTCGCCGCGCCCCTTCAGCATGCCGACCGCGCGTTGATTGTCACCGCAAACGACTTTGACAGCATCTATGCAATGAACCGGATCATCGCTGCCGTTCAGGCGAAATCATCGAACTACAAGGTGCGCTTGGCGGGCTGCGTGGCGAACCGGTCTCGAGAAACAGATGAGGTCGATCGCTTTTGCGACACCGTCGGGTTCAAGCGCATCGCGCATATGCCGGATGTCGACGCGATCCGCCGGTCTCGGCTGAAAAAGAAGACCCTCTTCGAAATGGATGACGAAGACGACATCGTGCAATGCCGCGCGGAATACATCCGTCTGGCCGAAACGCTTTATGCGGGCACCGAAGGCCTGAACCCAGAGCCGATGGAAGATCGCGACATCTTTGAACTGTTGGGGTTTGATTGATGGTTAAACCCACGCATAACCGTCATCGAATGACGCTCT
The DNA here is from genome assembly GCA_964402685.1 of uncultured Aestuariivita sp. Taxonomy (GTDB): domain Bacteria; phylum Pseudomonadota; class Alphaproteobacteria; order Rhodobacterales; family Rhodobacteraceae; genus Aestuariivita. Next base: position 30,394 of record CAYODE010000019.1, read on the forward strand.
CGGCATGTGCCGACACATGCCGAGAGCGCATGCGTTGCCTCTCGGGGAGGCAGCGGTGATGGGCGCCTACGACCAGACCCTGGCTCGTGTCGAAACCTATTTCGACAAGACCGCAACCAAAACATGGGAGCGTCTGACCTCAGATGCGCCGGTGTCAAAGGTGCGCGAAACGGTGCGGGCTGGTCGGGACAAAATGCGCGCTCTGATGCTTAGCCGGTTGCCCGCCGATCTGACCGGGCATCGTGTCTTGGACGCTGGGTGCGGCGCGGGTCAGATGACGATCGAACTGGCCAAACGCGGTGCGCAGGTTGTGGCTTGCGATATCTCGCCCAGCCTTGTGGATATTGCTGAGTTGCGCACACCGCCGGAACTTGCGTCGCAGATCACCTTCACAAGTGGTGACATGCTGGACAAGCGACTAGGTGAATTCGACCACGTTGTCGCAATGGACAGCCTGATCTACTACACTGGCGCGGATATCGGTAAAGCACTCAAGGAGCTGGAACCGCGCACGACAGGTCGTGTCGTGTTCACAGTGGCCCCACGCACGCGTTTGCTGATGGGCATGTGGTATGCTGGCAAGCTGTTCCCACGCTCTGACCGATCACCGGTAATGATCCCACATGATGCCGACCGTCTTGCACAAGATGTGATGGCAGAAGGGGTCAAGCGCAAACTGCGCCCCGTCGATCAGATCACATCCGGTTTCTACATTTCTCAGGCAATGGAGCTGCGTCCATGAAAGCAGGCCTGAAATCCCTTAGCCTTTCGGCGCTGCCCTTTGCGGATGCGGCCAGCGAGGGATTGCCTATAGGCCAACTGCTGCGCCTGTCGCTGTTCCAAGTGTCCGTCGGAATGGCGACGGTGATGCTTTTGGGCACGCTCAATCGGGTGATGATTGTCGAACTCTCTGTACCGGCCATGATCGTCGCGATCATGATCGCGCTGCCTGTCCTCATTGCTCCTTTCCGGACGCTATTAGGGTTCCGGAGTGACACTCACCGCTCTGCGATCGGGTGGAAGCGGGTGCCCTACATCTGGTTTGGGTCTCTTTGGCAGTTTGGCGGGCTGGCCATTATGCCCTTTGCCCTTCTGGTCCTGGGTGGTGATGTCGTGCACAGCATTCCCTTTGCCGGGGAAGTCTTGGCTGGCTTGGCTTTCCTGATGACGGGACTGGGGATGCATATGACCCAGACCGCTGGCCTGGCACTGGCAGCGGATCGCGCAACGGACGAAACCCGCCCACGCGTTGTCGCGCTCCTTTATGTGATGTTCCTCCTGGGTATGGGCATCTCCGCGGTCATCATCGGTGCGCTTTTGTCCAACTACAGCGACCTTCGGTTGATCCGCGTGGTGCAAGGCGCTGCGGTCGTTGGTGCGGCTCTCAACCTCGTTGCCTTATGGAAACAGGAACAGGTTCGCCCTATGAGCAAGGCAGAGAGAGCGAAACCCCGACCGCTGTTCCGCGATGCTTGGACAGACTTTGTGGCAGGCGGTCGTGCCGGCCGCCTCTTGGCCTGCGTCTTCGTCGGAACGATGGCGTTCAACATGCAAGATGTGTTGCTTGAACCTTATGGCGGAGAAATCCTAGGCCTGTCAGTGTCCAGCACAACTTTGCTTACGGCCATGTGGGCGGCAGGTGCTCTCCTTGGTTTCGCCTGGGCGGGCCAACGGTTGAACCGTGGCTCTAACGCCTACCGGCTGGCGGGTATGGGCGCATTGGCTGGCATTTGGGCCTTCTCAATCGTGATCTTTGCAGCTCCACTCGACTCGGCGCTTCTGTTCTTTGCAGGGGCATGCCTGATTGGGTTTGGCGGCGGTCTGTTTGCGGTCTCTACCTTGATGGCCGCCATGACCATGCCCGCCAAAGGCAATGCAGGTCGTGGTCTGGCACTGGGCGCCTGGGGAGCGGCGCAAGCCACGGCGGCCGGAATTTCTATCGCGCTGGGTGGCACTCTTCGGGACTGGGTCGGATCTATTGCAATGACCGGGGCATTTGGTGAAGGGCTGGCCACACCAACCACCGGCTATTCCTTCGTCTATCACACCGAAATCGGACTTCTTTTCGTAACGCTTGTCGTGCTGGGCCCGCTGGTCCGCACCTCTGGCCCCATTCAACCAAAATCAGCGGAAGCGACCAGACTGGGCCTGGCCGATTTTCCGACCTGACAACTTGTCCGCATAGGAGGGACATCAAATGACTGAACCATTTTTCGGAGGCTTCGATCTCGCAGCGTCTACGCTGTGGCTGTTCTATGCCTTCTTCGCGCTTCTGCTGTTTTACATACAGCGCGAAAACATGCGCGAGGGCTACCCGCTGGAAGATGACGAAGGCAACGCGTCGTCTAATCCAAGCATGTTTCCTTTGCCCGAAGATAAGACGTTCAAGCTGCCCCACGGACGTGGTGAGTATACTGTTCCAAGCAAGCAGCCACCGGAACGTCCTGATCTGGCGATCAGAAAGACCAATACGGCCAATGGCTATCCTCTCGAACCCACGGGAGATCCGATGTTGGACGGTATTGGGCCTGCGTCTTGGGCACCGCGTCGCGACGAACCCGAATTGGACGGACATGGTCATCCCAAGATTATCCCGATGTCGGCGAACGAGAGCTTTGCCGTGGCTGCAGGTAGTGATCCGCGCGGCATGCCGGTGGTTTCGGGCGACGGGGAAGTCGTTGGTGAAATCACAGACATGTGGATCGATGAACCTGAACAGCTGGTTCGCTACTTGGAATACACGCTGGATGGAAAATGGGGCGAAGGCAAACGACTCGTTCCTCTGACGATGGCGCGGATCTGGGGCGGCAAGGTTAAGGTCAACTCGATCTACGCCAAGCACTTTGCGACTGTTCCCGCGGCGGCCTCGACCCACCAGGTTACCAAGCTCGAAGAAGAAAAGATCAGCGCCTATTACGGTGGCGGGCATCTCTATGCCGATGCCTCCCGTCAAGATCCGCAGATCTGATGCGATCCCGTTGCGTCGGGATCTGTCCCGGCGCGACACCCAAAGAAACAACAACCGGAGATACTCGCCATGTCTCATGATGATTTTGAAGTCGAGCCTGTTGAGGGGCTCCCGGAAAGACCCCCAGAGGGCGAAGAGATCCTTTGGCAGGGCCGTCCAGACTGGTGGCAGCTGACTTGGGAAGCGCTCAGCCTACCATGGGTGCTTGGATACTTCGTTCTGCTCGCTTTGTGGCGCTTCATTTCGGTTATGGACCAAATGCCCTTTGGCCAGGCAATCGGCGCAACAGCGCCCTTTGTAGTCCTATGTGGTGTGGTAGTGGGTCTGCTGTGCTTTGTCGGTTTCGCACAAGCGCGCTGTGCCATGTACACAGTGACAAATAGGCGTGTGGCCATGCGGATCGGTGCAGCGCTGACGATGACATTGAACCTGCCTTACCAGCAGGTGGCGAACGCCATGTTGGACCTTCGCAAGAACGGCACCGGCACCATCGCGTTTGAAACGATTGGTGACACTCGGCTCAGCTATATTCTCTGCTGGCCTCATGTGCGGCCCTGGCACATTAACCCAGCGCAACCTTCCCTGCGCTGCATCCCGGACGCCGAACACGTGGCGGAATTGATTGCAGACTCAGCCAGGGCGCGCGTGTCCCAGCCTAAGATCATCCGTAGGACCCCCTCGACTGCGGGTGATCCGGCTGTTGCGGCGGAGTGAGTAGCATGAGCGATACCTCCCAACCTCCCCGCTTGCGTCACAAGGAAGACGATCTCGTCCCCATGTTTCTCGTGCGCGCCATGTTTGCGCTGGTTGTTGTGTGCCTTGTGCTCGTCTCCGCCGCACGTATTTCCGGACGCCCCTTGGAAGCCACGCCAACCGATGCTCCTATCATCGCTGAGCGCGCAATCTTCCTGTCCGGCGACACGTCTGGCGCTGCCCGCGTTCTAGACGCCAATGGATCGGTTCTGGCCGATTTGCCCGGCGAGCAGGGCGGGTTCATTGCCGGCGTGCAACGCGTGATTGACCGTGAGCGCAACAAATCCGGTGCATCGTTGGACGGCCCAGTGCTTTTGCAACTGCGCGAAGGCAATCGTCTTTCGATCACTGACCCCTCCACCGGGTGGAGTGCCGAGCTCATGGGCTTTGGCGCCACCAATGTCCGCAGCTTTGCCAGGCTGTTGGATCCCCAATAACCCAAGGAAAGGAAGCCACCTATGGGACTGCTAACCAAAGAAGTCGAACGACATCCCTGCGAGGTTGAAATCAGCCATTGCTTCGACAGTCTGCACGCGCATGTGAAATTCCTCGATGGCGCGGTTGTCTATCCTGGTGACGAAGTCATCGTGAAGGGCCCCGAGGTTATGGCGCCTTACGGCGAAGTTGTCCGCGAAGAGCGTGAGGCGGTCATCTATCGCGCGTCTAAGCTTGAACAGCTTTGGACCCGTCTGACCGGCGATTTCGAGTTCATGGAACTCTGTGAGTTCTCCTTCTCCGAGGAGGTGACGCTATGAACGTTCAAACCAAACACACTGCCGACGCCACCACTGTCGAAGAAGGACTCGCCATCGCTGAGGCGCAGGATCGTCTCTACAATGACGAAATGGCCACCAACACGGCCATGGCTAACACTTTGCTGACGCCGCGATTTTACACGACAGATTTCGATGAGCTGGATGCCGTCGACGTCAGCGGAGTGCGCGAAGATTGGGATCAGCTTATCGCCCAGATGGAATCCGACCCTAACAAGGGTCATTTCAAGAAGAACGAAGACTGGGACCACGTCGATTGGGACGGGATGGACCCCGATCTCAAGAAAGAGTTCATAGATTTTCTGATCTCCTCTTGCACGGCCGAGTTCTCGGGCTGCGTGCTTTACAAGGAAATGAAGCGGCGCGGCAACAACAAGGACATCACGCAGC
>CAYODE010000020.1:0-34327 GCA_964402685.1 uncultured Aestuariivita sp.
CCCGGGTCCGATCCGCTTATTACGAGCGCGTTTATGTCCATAGTCCCGAAGGACATGCAAAATATAAGGGTGTTTGCCAGCAGGTTCAACGGGGCATGTCAGAGGTGAAGAACCAGAAGCGGCAGGGCCAAAGCCAGCTCAATGCCTCCAAACAACATCACTTTACCGACGGGCGGTTTGTCGAAAACCAGCGAGACTGCACGCCCCAAGGCCGCCCCCAGAAAGGCAAAACCAATCATGGCATAGGCAAGAGGTTCATCCAACCAAAGCGCGGCAAGGCCTGCCACGACAAACAAACCGCCCACGGACGCGCGCATTTCGCTAAGCCCCATCGTCGAATGCGTCGGTTCCAAATCCAGCGCTCCTGCGGTGTATCGCGGCGCGAGAAACCCAAAGAGACCAAACGCGATGGTCAAAAGGGTTGCGATAAGTGTGATCCAATCTGCCATAGGGCGGAGGTAACACAGACGCTGCACTCCGCAAGGGCAAGCGACTTAGTTTCGCCCTGAGGCACGCGGTCGCTGCGCGCGGCGTCGAATGGACAGGCGCGCGATTGGGTGGTTAGTCTGGCAAAAAAAGACGGTACGGGGACATGAAACCTACACTATTTGCTTTGGCGGCAATCGTCGGCGTTGCTGCGTGCGACCGCGATGAGCTTTACGGTCGATATGATTATTATGCGCCGCGTGTCAGCTACGCGATGGACATCGACATGCCCGCAAATGCCCCGTTTATTTCGGAGCAGTTTCGGAAGGGCACGCAAACGGGCACCGAGGCGCATCCCGGTATCGATATATGGGCAGCCATTCGGACACCCATTCTTGCCGCTGCGGATGGCGTTGTGATCGGATCATTTTATGAGCCTGTATTCGGCAACCGTGTGGTAATCTCCCACGGGCGCGATGCGCAGGGCAACTACCACAAAACGGTTTATATGCATCTCAAAGACCGGTTGGTCGAAGAAGGTGCTCGCGTGGTCCGGGGCGAACAGATCGCAACCATGGGCGCAACTGGCGTGATGGGGATGTTCGTGCATTTGCATTTCGAAGTGCACGAAGGGTCCGGACCAAAAGATACGGAACAAAAGGATCCGCAGCTGTTTTGGGTGCGTGGCCCAGGAAAGGTCACCTGCTTTGAGCCCGATATCGACGTCCCTGAAGGGGAGTTCCGGACAACTTATCCCGTCAAGTGCCGCTAGATCGCGCCGCCCGTGCAGCCAGAACATCACGGGCAAGCTGTCGCGTATAACGTTCTAGTTCCGCCAGTTCCGTATCGGCCGCACCTGCGTCTTTGGCTTCAATTGCATCTGCGATTGCGGTGTGCAGTTTGACGATTGCGGCCCGATCTCTGGCCGTAAAGGTGATCATGTTCATGAGCGGCTGCATTGCTTCGACAGCGCCGGCGAGCTGGTACGACATGACCGGATTGTCCGCGCCATCGACCAGCGCACGATGAAACGCCACATCCGATGCGCAAAACGCTTCATCTGTAAGCCCGGGCTGTGATTGCCTATGAATTTCTGCGCGCATGGTGGCGAGGTGATCCGGGCTTCGCCTGTCGGCAGACAGCGGCGCGCAGGCGCGTTCCAACGCATAGCGGGCTTCGCAAGCTGTATCAAAGCTCACAGCGTTCATGCTCAGCAACAGCGTCGACGTTGTGATCTGCTGGGTATACGCGTCCTCAAAACTCAGGCGATTGACGAATGCACCGCCTGTCGCACCTCTTTGCGTTCTGATTAACGATTGCGCGGCCAACCGTTTCAACGCTTCTCGCACGGTTGATCGCGACACAGCGAACTGATCGGCAAGTTCCGCTTCCGACGGCAGCCGTTCATCCACGATCAACTGACCACTGATGATCGCATCACGAATAGCATCGGCAATTTGTGCCGAAAGATCTGTGCGTTTGTCCGAACCAATTTTCATTTGTCAGACATTTAAAAGTCTGACATTTACTTTGCAAGTTTCGAGTCGGGGAGGGCTCAGGTGTCACATCCCATGTTGCGCAGTATTTTATGGCTGAGCTTCTTCGGCGGTATTCTTGTGGCATGGTGGTGGCTTTACTCCATGGCGATGGACATGGACCTGGACCTGATCGGTCGGCCCGGCCCCATGGGACAGGCTATGGCGGCGATGGATCCCCGCATGGACATGTATATGCCTATGGCCGAGTTCAGCCCGCTGTTCGCGATGTGGGCCGTGATGATGGCGGCCATGATGCTGCCAACCATGGTCCCAACTCTACGCACCTACGAAGATCTGATGGTCAGTGCCAACGGCACACGTGCGGGCTGGGTGGGTGTTTTGTTCGGCTATTCCGTGGTGTGGGTTGCGTTTGCAGCAATCATAACCGCCGTCCAGTTGGGACTGCTGTTCTCAGGCGTCATTGACATGCTTGGCATCGCCAAATCGCCTTTGGTCGCGGGCGGCCTTCTGATCGCCGTGGGCGCCTTTCAATTCACACGCGCCAAGGAAGTTTGCCACGGCGTCTGTCATTCACCCATGAGCTATTTTCTGGCCAATTGGCAGACCGATGCTATAGGCGGTGCGCGCATGGGACTTGGGCTAGGCGCGTATTGTGTCGGCTGCTGCTGGGGTTTTATGGCGCTTGGCTTTGTCGGCGGGATGATGAGCCTTTTGTGGATGGGCCTTGCTACGCTGTTCATGGTGCTGGAAAAGCTACCGCAAGTCGGACATTATGTCGTAAAACCAATGGGTTTCGCTTTGATCTTTGCCGGACTTGGCGTGATCGCGTTCCCAACAGTCATGGGAGGATAACATGGCCGTTAAGAAACGCCCCGATGCAGATAGGTTGCCTGTCAGCCAGCGGATTGACCAGCGTATGGAAAATCCAAAAAGACGCCAGATGCGCCCGACTGAATGGGTCATCAAGGGTGAGTTGTTTCTGAACTGTTCCTGTACGGTGTTCTGTCCGTGTGTCGTGAGCCTGGGCGCGCATCCTCCGACCGAGGGGCACTGCTATGCCTGGATGGCTATTGCGATCGATGAGGGCCATTTCGAAGGCGAAGACCTGTCAGGACTGAATGTCGGGTTGATGGTGGAAATCCCCGGCCGCATGGGTGAAGGCGGTTGGAAAGTGGCTGCATATGTCGACGATCGCGCATCCGGCAAAGCCTATAACGGGATTTTACAGATCTTTTCGGGCGCGGCAGGCGGCACGACAGGCCTATTCACCATGTTGGTCAGCGATATCGTGGGCGCCGAACGTGAAAAGGTTGAGATTGTCCGCGATGGAAAGAAACGTGGTCTGTATATCGGTCGTAAAATCCAAGGCGAGATCGAAATGATCGACGGCAAGGACGATGATCATCCCGTGATGGTCACCAACTCCAAATACTGGATGGGTCCAGACATCATTGCGGCGCGCGGCACTAAATCGAAGGTCCGTGATTATGGTCGGATCTGGGATTTCGGTGGCAAATCAGCCGAGATTTGCCCGATAGACTGGAAGGGACCCAAGTAATGATCGACCGCGATTATTGCGTGATGATGGCGCGCTATAATGCGTGGCAAAACAACCTGTTACTGGATGTTCTTGAAACACTTGATGCGAGCGAGATTACCAAAAAGCGAAAGTCGTTTTTTGGTTCTATCCTTAATACTCTCAATCACATTTTATGGGCGGACATGATGTGGATGTCGCGTATCAGTGATGACGCCACGCCAGGCGGTGGGATCCCAGAAAGCACCGATCTTCATCCGACGCTCGCCGCATGGAGCGCAGAGCGCTTTCGCGTGGACGGTCGCATCAGACTTTGGGCGAACAAGGTGTCGAACATCGAACTGCAGGGCGACTTGAGCTTTTACTCCGGCTCGGTCGGCGCGAACGTCACCCGCCCGGCGGCGATCTGTATCGCGCACATGTTCAATCACCAAACCCACCATCGCGGGCAAGTGCACGGGATGATCACTGAGGCCGGCGCAAAAACACCGGTTAGTGACCTCTTCTTCTTACCCGAGGACGCATAATGGCCTTGGTTTCCCCCTCGCGTCGGTTGCGCAGAACACCATTTTCTGAAGGGGTCGAGGCCGCTGGCGTGTCGGCCTACACAGTCTATAACCGCATGCTCTTGCCGACTGTGTTCGAAAGCGTGGAGGCGGATTATCGCCATCTGAAAGACCACGTTCAGGTTTGGGATGTCGCGGTCGAACGCCAAGTCGAACTGCGTGGACCAGACGCGGGCCGTTTGATGCAGATGCTCACACCACGTGATCTACGCAGCATGCTTCCCGGGCAGTGCTACTACGTGCCGATTGTAGATGAAACCGGCGGCATGTTGAACGACCCGGTGGCCATCAAACTGTCAGAAGATCGCTGGTGGATTTCGATCGCCGACAGTGACCTTCTGCTCTGGGTCAAAGGTATCGCCAACGGATATCGTTTGGACGTGTTGGTGGACGAGCCCGACGTAAGCCCGCTAGCAGTTCAAGGCCCCAAATCCGATGACCTGATGGCTCACGTCTTTGGCGACCGTGTCCGCGATATTCGGTTTTTCCGCTTTGACATGTTCCAGTTCATGGGGCGCGATCTGGCCATTGCACGCTCCGGCTATTCCAAGCAGGGCGGATTTGAAATCTACGTTGAAGGGTCGGATCTGGGGATGCCGCTGTGGAACGCGCTGTTTGAGGCGGGTAAGGATCTGAATGTTCGGGCGGGGTGCCCAAACGGGATCGAACGCATCGAGGGCGGGTTGCTAAGTTATGGCAACGACATGACCGACGACAACACGCCGCATGAATGCGGTTTGCAACGGTTCTGCGACACTCAGACAGCCATTGGCTGCATCGGTCGAGACGCTTTGCTGCGCGTTTCCAAAGAAGGCCCGGTGCAACAAATTCGTGCCATTGCGATCGACGGCGACAAGGTCCCAACATGTGATCGCGCATGGCGCCTTTCCGCGAACGGGAAAACGGTTGGTCAGGTCACTTCGGCGGCCTGGTCGCCAGATTTCCAGACAAACGTGGCCATCGGCATGGTGCGCATGACCCATTGGGACGAAGGCGCGCGGGTCGACGTCGAAACGCAGGATGGCATGCGCACAGCCACAGTGCATGAAAAGTTCTGGGCCTGAGACGCGGTTTCACGCCGGGCCACTAAAAGCAAAGAATAATCAGGAGAGTGTGATGAAAGCGCTTGTAGTAAGAAAAGATGAAGAGAGCGGAAAAACTTCCGCTGCGGTCGAAGATCTCACCCTCGCGGATCTGCCTGAAGGCAATGTGACGGTCGCGGTCGAATACTCGACTGTGAACTATAAAGACGGTCTTTGCATCGGCCCGGGTGGAGGATTGGTTCGAACCTACCCGCATGTGCCAGGCATCGACTTTGCCGGGACCGTCGAAGACAGTTCGGACGATCGTTACAAACCTGGCGACAAGGTCGTTCTGACGGGCTGGCGCGTTGGCGAAATGCATTGGGGTGGCTACGCTCAGAAAGCACGGGTTAATGCAGATTGGCTTGTGCCGCTTCCCGATGGCTTGGACAGCCGTCAAGCGATGGCTGTGGGTACAGCCGGCTTTACGGCGATGCTTTCGGTCATGGCCTTGGAGGATCATGGCCTGAGCACCGATCAGGGCCCCGTTCTTGTCACTGGTGCGGCCGGTGGCGTTGGATCGGTCGCGACGGCAATTCTGGCCAATCTGGGTTACGAGGTTGCCGCAGTGACCGGACGGCCAGAGACATCCGATTACCTGACATCCTTGGGCGCGACGCAAATTGTTGCGCGGGAAGAGATCAATGAAACAACGAAACGCCCTCTCGAGGCCGAAACCTGGGCCGGATGTGTGGATGCTGTCGGCGGCGCGATGCTGGCCCGTGTTTTGGGTCAAATGAAGTATGGCGGATCCGTCTCGGCTGTTGGCCTTGCGGGTGGCGCGGCGTTGCCTGCGACAGTCATTCCGTTCCTGTTACGCGGAGTGAACCTGCTGGGCATCGATAGTGTGATGCAACCCTATGACAACCGCGTCCGTGCGTGGCAGCGCATCGCCAAAGATCTGCCCATGGATAAGCTTGAAGACATGGTCCACCCGGCGACCCTTTCAGATTTGCCCCAACTTGGCGCAGATATTCTGAAAGGCCAGGTCAAAGGCCGCGTTGTCGTCGACGTGAACGCGTAAATGGCAGGGCGGGGTGGCCAATGCTGCCCCGCAACTCGCTCACGCAGCAGTTTCGAAAAAGCCAATCGAATTGCCGTCAGGGTCGGTCGCATAGAAAAACCGCCCCGCAGGGATAGCGATGGGACCGTAAAGCACGGAACCACCGGCCTTTGATACCCGTTCCATGACGCTTTCCAATTTGCCCTCTGCGGCCAGATGGACAGTTGGGCCAGAGCCATCTCCGGCCGGTTTGCCCGGGTACAGATGCAACGCGACACCGGTTGAAGGATCTGCAGTCTGGAAAGACGCCATCGGGTTAGGTCCATCCTCGATATACGTCAACGAGCCTCCGGTGACGGTCTGGTAAAACTCAATAGCCTTGTCCATGTCGGTCACTGGGATTTCCGCCCAGACGAGGCAGTTTTTCGGTGAGAAAGTCATGGTCCGTTCCTTGTGCTAAACACCATGAGACAAACTTAATGACTGCACCTGACAAGAAACGTCAGTAGGACGGTTATGAAGCCAACAAGACGGCACCGGAACGAAACGCAACTTAACTTCTTTTCTCAACCTGCATTTTCGGCGCCCACGCTCTTGAAACAGGCGCGCAAATCGCATTCAGATGTCGCATGACACTCGACATAGATTTCGTAAGATCCCAGTTTCCCGCCTTTTCAGAACCCGCGCTTGAAGGCCAAGCGTTTTTTGAAAATGCAGGCGGTTCCTATACATGCGCCGCGGTAATTGACCGGCTTACCCGGTTCTATCGCGAACGCAAAGTACAACCCTATTCGGCCTACGAACCCAGCCGGTTGGCAGGCGAAGAAATGGACGAAGCGCGCAAACGACTTTCAGCAATGCTAGGTGTCAATCCTGAAGAGTTGTCCTTTGGTCCGTCGACAACGCAAAACACATATGTTCTGGCGCAAGCCTTTCGGCAATGGATGTCACCCGGCGAGGCCATTATCGTGACAAATCAGGACCATGAGGCGAATTCCGGTCCTTGGCGCAGGCTGGCTACTGAGGGGATTGAGATCCGCGAATGGCAGATAGATCCAGATACAGGACGGTTGAACCCTGAAGATCTTGAAGAGCTACTCGACGAAAAAGTGCGGCTCGTCTGCTTTCCGCATTGTTCGAACGTGGTGGGAGAGATCAACCCGGTGATCGAAATCACCGCGATCGCCCACGCCGCGGGCGCATTTGTCTGTGTGGACGGCGTATCTTACGCGCCACATGGGTTCCCGAATGTGGGCAATCTTGGCCCCGACATTTACCTCTTCTCCAGCTACAAGACCTATGGGCCGCATCAGGGGATCATGGTGATCCGCCGGGCTTTGGGCGCGTTGCTGCCGAACCAGGGGCACCATTTCAACGGTGAGACGCTTTACAAGCGTTTTACGCCGGCGGGGCCCGATCATGCGCAGATTGCGGCATGCGCAGGCATGGCGGATTACTTGGACAGTTTGGCAACGCATCATGGCGGAGCGGATCTTGACGCCACCGGTCGGGCGGAGCTTTCTCATGACTTGATGCGCGCGCATGAGACTACCTTGTTACAACCGCTGTTGGATGCGGTAAAGTCCCGCAATGCCGTCAGGCTTTTGGGACCTCATGAGGCCAACATGCGCGCACCGACGGTTGCGCTGGCCTTGAACTGTCCCGCGGAACCCGTTGCGGCACAGCTCGCGTCCTTTGGGATTAACTGCGGTGGCGGCGACTTCTATGCGCATCGACCACTTAAAGCGATGGGCATTGATCCAGAGCAGGGCGTGTTACGGCTGAGCTTCACACACTACACCACCCAAGCTGAAATCGACCAACTGCTGAACGCTTTGGATGATGTGCTTTAGGTAACGTTCGGTCACATCAGTGATTTTGAAGCAGGGCTGAGTGATCCGCGACCCGCCTCACATCGTATTCTGTTAACAAAACACCAAGGGCAGAAGCGTTGAGCGGTCAATCACCCATCATTCTCTGGTATCGGCGGGACCTACGCCTTTCAGATCACCCTGCTTTAGACGCAGCCTGCAAAACCGGACGGCCCGTTATCCCGGTATTTGTTTGCGATGATTTGGTGGATGGATTGGGCGCGGCACCTAAATGGCGGCTGGGTTTGGGTCTGGGCGCATTGGCCGACACGCTCGCGTCATTAGGCAGTCAGCTGATATTACGACGCGGACCAGCTCTGAAGGTTTTGAAGGATCTGATTTCTGAAACGGGGGCAGGGGCGGTGTATTGGTCTCGGCTGTATGACCCGGACAGTGTAAACCGTGACACGACCGTCAAAGCCGCGCTGAAAGAGATGGGGCTCGAGGCACGATCGTTTGGCGGCCATTTGATGTTTGAGCCGTGGACGGTAGAGACCAAGACGGGCGGATTCTACAAAGTTTACACTCCCTTTTGGAAAATGGTGCGCACGCGTGATGTCGAAGCGCCATTGCCCGCCCCGGGAAAAATCACGGCTCCGGAAACATGGCCGACCTCGGATGCTTTGAGCACTTGGGGTTTGGAGACGGGCATGAACCGTGGGGCAGATAGCGTTCGCCCTTATGTACGCTTGGGCGAACGCGCGGCTCAGGATCGGCTTGGTCATTTTGTCGAACGCATCGTGGGCGGATACGATACGTCGCGAGACCGACCGGACAAGGACGGCACATCCAACCTGTCGGAAAACCTGGCTTTGGGTGAAATCAGCCCCCATCAATGCTGGCATGCCGGACGGCACTCGCTTGAGGAAGGAAAGGCAGGGGCTGAGACGTTCCTGAAGGAATTGGTCTGGCGCGAGTTTGCTTACCATCTCATGCATCACACACCGCGCATTTTAAGCGCAAATTGGAAAGAAGACTGGGACGCATTCTCTTGGAACACGGACGACTCGACACCCGAAGTTCAGGCATGGATACGCGGACGGACTGGTATCCGGTTTGTCGATGCGGCCATGCGGGAAATGTATGTTACGGGTAGGATGCACAATCGTGGCCGCATGATCGTCGCAAGCTACTTGACGAAACACTTGCTCAGTCATTGGCAGATTGGGCTCAAGTGGTTTGAGGAGTGTCTGATCGACTGGGATCCAGCCAGCAATGCGATGGGTTGGCAATGGTCTGCCGGATCAGGCCCAGACGCGACACCCTATTTCCGGGTGTTCAATCCCGTCACGCAGTTGGACAAGTTCGACCCGCAGCGCGCCTATGTCCGCCATTGGATCGCCGAGGGAATGTCCAACCCATCTGACGCGGCATTGTCTTACTACGACGCGATCCCACGCAGTTGGGGAATGATGCCAACAGATCCCTATCCGGAGCCGATTGTTGCCGCTGATGTGGGGCGAAAACGGGCGTTGGACGCCTATGAAAACCGGAATTTCTGATCAAAATGAACTACATGCCTTGCTGAAGCAGGACTGTCACTTTAACTTGACACATAACGACACAGCCGAGACCTCTCCATGATCTTTACTTCGACCGATGGTCAATCAAACCTGCCTCGTTACTTTAAACAGGTCTTCGATATGGCCGAGCATTTGCATCATGGTCGATTGGATATGGTCCTGCCCGATGGGCGTGTGTTCCGTGCTGAAGGCAAAAACCCCGGACCGGTCGCAGAAATGCACATACACAGCGACGATGTCTTTGCGCGATTGATCCGGGAAGGTGACCTCGGGTTTTGCGACGCGTATCTTGACGGCGATTGGTCAACGCCAGATCTGCAAGCGTTCATGGATCTGATGCATGCAGATAATGAAGGCGTTTACGACGGATTTCCCGGTATGGGGCTGGTGCGCGTGTTCGAGAAACTGCGGTTCTGGCTGCAACGCAATCACAAGAGCCAGGCCAAGAAAAACATAAGCTATCACTATGATTTGGGGAATGACTTTTATCGTCTGTGGCTCGACGACACGATGACGTATTCCTCGGCCCTTTTTGACACCGGTCAGGAAAGCACCGAGAAAGCACAGACCGCCAAATACGCGTCCATGCTGGATGAGATGGGGGCTCAGCCCGGGGACCACATTTTAGAGATTGGGTGCGGCTGGGGTGGCTTTGCAGAATACGCAGCAAAGGAGCGGGGTATGAAGGTCACTGGTCTGACGATCAGTGAAGAACAGTTCAAGTATGCCAGGGAACGGATTGAAAAAGCAGGTCTTTCCAGCCAGGTAGAGCTCAAGCTTCAAGACTACCGCGACGAGCGTGGCACTTATGACGGCATTGCATCTATTGAGATGTTCGAAGCTGTCGGTGAGAAATACTGGCCGACCTACTTTGACACGGTGCGCGACCGGTTAAAGCCCGGCCGAAATGCGACACTGCAAATCATCACTGTCGCTGATCGACGCTGGAACGTGTATAAACGTGGCGTCGACTTCATCCAAAAATACATCTTTCCGGGTGGAATGCTGCCCAGCCCAAGCGCCCTGCGGGCACAGGTCGAATCCGCAGGCTTGTCCGTGGTCAAATCCGTTGAATTTGGCGCCAGCTACGACCTGACACTGCGCCGGTGGCATGAAACGTTCAACGAAAGATGGGATCAGGTGGCCGAGTTGGGGTTTGACGACCGGTTCCGCCGGATGTGGAATTTTTACCTCACTTCTTGCGCGTCGACTTTTCAGAGTGGAAATTGCGACGTCACCCAGATTACGATTTCCCGACAAACATGAGGGAAGATCGGTGCAGACCATCATGCCAAACGCTGCAAGCTTGTTTGCAGCAGTTAGTCTTGCGGTAATTGCCTTCGTCGTCTCGGGGCAAATCATGCCCTTGTTCCCGGAAGGGAAGGACTTTGGCTACTTCACAATCGTCAATATGATCATCGGCATCCTGGTCGGCTGGAAGGTGATGGGCCCGCGCGCGGGACGGGGTTTTACACCGGGGATCAACAACGGGCTGACGGGCGTTGCGGTGATGGTCTTCTGGGGACTGTTTGTCCAAGGCTGCTACGAGATGGTCCGATTGGCCATGCGCAATCGATATGACGGTCCCTTTGAAGCCATCTTGGCCATATTCGAGATCGGCTACGAATATGCATTGCTGATTGCGGTACCCAACATCATCGGTGCGTTGATAGTCGGGGCAATCTGCGGTGGGCTTGTGACCGAGTATGTTTCGCGCATATGGCGTTGAAACCGCTCTTTTTTTACGGAACACTGCGTCATCTGCCCCTGCTGGAGCTGGCCTTGGGTCGATCTGTCGACCAGATGGACCTGTCCGAGGCGCGTCTGCCTGAACACGCCCAATATTGGGTTCAGGATCAACCTTTTCCGATGATCTCTGATGCGCCGGGACACTCTGCGCCCGGACTGCTCCTGCGCGATCCGACACCCGACGATGTCGCTCGACTGGATTATTATGAAGGCGGATTTGCGTACGATCTGAAAGATGTTGTGACGTTGGACCAAAGCGAACAGGAGGTCACAGCCTCCGTTTACTTTCCCAGAACCGGCGCTCTCCCAAAAGGCGACCTCTGGTCCTTAGAAGACTGGGTAAGAGATTGGTCAGATATCAGCCTGATTGTGGCGCGCGAAGCTATGGACAATTTCGGGCATTGGAGCGCAGAGGAACTAGCCGTCAAACTGCCCATGATGCGACGTAGAGCGGATGTAAGCCGCACGGCGCAACAACGACGCGCATCAGACAATTCTCGGCTCGGCGCCCACAATGTCCAAGTCTTGTCTAACACACGAGTGCACAGCCATTTCTTTGCACTGGACCGGATGCTTTTGCGCCATGAACGATATGACGGTTCGTTCACCCCACCTCTTGATCGGGAGATTGTCTATGCGGGTCATGCGGTGGTCATATTGCCCTACGACCCTGTCCGCGACGAGGTGATCCTTATTGAACAGTTCCGCGCAAACATGTTCGCCTTGGGCGACCCACAGCCGTGGGTGATCGAGGCCATAGCGGGCCTTGTCGATCCCGGAGAGGCACCTGAGACCGCGGCGGTGCGCGAAGCACAGGAAGAAGCCGGGCTTCATCTGGAGGGCGTGGAACAAGTCAGCGCCGCGTATTCAAGCACTGGGTCGAATACGGAATTTCTGATCAGCTATGTTGCGCTGGCGGATTTCGGTAGCCTGGGCGAGGGAGGGGGCCTGATGAGCGAGGGGGAAGACATTCGGCGGATTATCTTGCCGTTTTCCGAGTTCGCCGAAGGCCTTCAAACGCATCGCTATCGCGATGCTCCTCTCGTCAGCCTTGGGTTTTGGTTGATGCTCAATCGTGATCGGTTGCGCAGTTCGGCTTGAGGTCGCAGGACGCGGTCTATACACCTGAACACAACAGAAAGATTGGGGAGCGTGCTATGCGCATCGCACAGGATTTAGCCGACGCCGTTGGCAACACGCCATTGATCAAACTGCGGAAAGTCAGCGCAGAAACGGGATGTGATATTCTTGGCAAGGCGGAATTTCTCAACCCTGGGCAATCCGTAAAAGATCGCGCCGCGCTTTACATTATCAAAGACGCTATCGCGCGGGGCGATTTGAAGCCCGGTGGCACGATCGTCGAAGGCACGGCAGGCAACACTGGGATTGGCCTCGCGCTGGTTGGCGCGTCTATGGGGTTCAAGACCGTCATTGTGATCCCCGAAACGCAGTCCGAAGAAAAAAAGGACATGTTGCGCCTTGCTGGGGCCGAATTGGTTCAGGTACCGGCCGCGCCCTACCGCAACCCGAACAACTTTGTCCGCTACTCGGAACGTCTTGCGCATGAATTGAATAAATCCGAACCCAATGGGGCGATCTGGGCCAATCAGTTCGACAATGTGGCCAATCGCCAGGCGCATATCGAAACCACGGGCCCTGAAATCTGGGAACAGACGGACGGCAAAGTGGATGGGTTCATCTGTGCCTGCGGGTCCGGTGGAACGCTGTCTGGCGTTGCTGAGGCGTTGCAGCACAAGGGTGTAAAGATCGGTCTGGCTGATCCGATGGGGGCTGGGCTTTATTCCTATTACACAACCGGCGAAATCGCGATGGAGGGCGGATCGATCGCCGAAGGCATTGGCCAAGTGCGCATCACCAAAAACCTCGAAGGCCTTACACCTGATTTCAACTATCAGATCCATGATGCCGAGGCGTTGCCGTACGTGTTTGATTTGTTGCGCGAAGAAGGGCTCGTCCTCGGGGGTTCGTCCGGCATCAACATCGCTGGCGCTGTCCGGCTGGCGCAGGAACTGGGCCCGGGCCATACCATCGTGACCATCCTATGCGACTATGGCACGCGCTATCAGTCAAAATTGTTCAACCCCGACTTTCTCAAAGAAAAGGAACTTCCCGTTCCGGACTGGATGATCAAAGCGCCTGCTTCGATCCCTGGTGTATTTGAGGAGGTGTAATGTTGCCCACACTGCGCCGGTTTGCCCTTGTCTGGACAGTCTTTATTGGGTTGGCCGCTTCGGCCGTATGGGCTCAATCCACTTCGGTTAACGACTTAGATTTTGATCAGTGGCAATCGATTGCGCAACGTGCGGAAGGGGCGATTGATGCCGGCCGGGCGTCCGACGCCACCTTCGAAGCCGTTCGGACAGAGTTGGCCCGCTACCGGCAAGACTTTTTAGAAGCCAGTCAAGGCAACACCGATCGCATTGTGACCCTGCAGTCGCAGATCGATGCGTTGGGCCCGCTACCGGAAAGCGGCGAAGAGCCGCCAGAGATCGCCACCCGAAGGGCGGAACTCAATCGACAATTGCAGACTGCGCGCGCACCCATTTTGGCGGCCGAGGAAGCCTATAACCAAGCGGACGGATTAATCCGGGAAATCGATAGGGTTTTGGCCGAAAGACGTGCTGATACGCTATTGCGGCGCTCGCCGTCGCCAATAAATCCCGTTTTGTGGCCGCCAGCAATTGAGGAACTTGCCGAAGCTTGGGGCGAGGTGATCGCGGAGGTCGGCCGCGCATGGCAAAGCGACCAATCCCGTCAAGAGTTCCGCGATCATCTTCCATTGACGCTTATTCTCTTTGTCCTTGGCGTTGTGCTCATTGCACGCAGTCGCCGCTGGGTTCTAAGGGTCGTGACATATCTTAGGCGGTTCGGAGGGACCGGTGCCGGCGTCTGGAGTGTGATCATCTCGTTGGGTCGGATAGCGCTTCCCGTGTTGGGGATTGTCTTTGTCACCGAAGCGATCTTTGCGACCGGATTGGTTGGCCTTAGGGGTATTCGCGTACTAGACAGCCTTCCGGTCTGGGGCGCGGTTTTGCTTGTTCTTAAGTGGCTCTGCGATCGGCTTTTTTCAAAGAACGAAGACGACGCGCTCATTCCTTTTGTGGCGGAGCGTCGAGCGGAATTACGGTTCTATGGCACGCTGCTGGCGGTGCTTTACGTCATCAACGACATCCACACGACCTTGATGGATATCGCCAATAGCAGCGAACTGGAAAAGCAAACGATCGCTTTCCCGGTATTAGTCGTCGCGGCAGTCATCTTGTTCCGATTGGGCCAGATTCTGGCCCGCGGACCTCAACTGCCAGAGCCAGAAGAGGACGAAGCCCCGCACACAACGACGTTCATACGCTTTGTCAAACTCTTTGGTCAGCTGTCAGTTGTCGTTGCGGTGGTCAGCCCAGTGGTCGCCGCATTTGGGTTCACCAACCTTGCGACAGCTGTTTTGTACCCAACGATCAAATCGCTGGCACTGTTCGGTCTGATGGTGGTGCTACAGCGTTTCCTGACCGACTTTTACGGCCTGATTTCGGGCAAAGGCGCGGATGCACGCGACAGCCTGATATCCGCACTTCTTGGGTTCATTCTTGCCATTGTGCAGCTGCCGTTCCTTGCATTGGTTTGGGGCGCGCGCCCCGCGGAACTGTTGGAGGTTTGGACACTTTTCAACGAAGGGTTCTCCGTTGGTGGGACCCAAATCTCTCCTACGAACTTCCTGGCGTTCATCATCATCTTTGTCGCGCTCTACATGCTGACGCGGCTGTTCCAGAGCGCGTTGAAAACCTCTCTGTTGCCAAAGACGAGTTTGGATACCGGAGGACAGAACGCTGTTGTATCTGGCGTCGGCTATCTTGGTATCTTTCTTGCCGCCCTCGCGGCTATTACCGGCGCGGGGATCGACCTGAGCGGCCTTGCGTTGTTGGCTGGTGCGCTCAGCGTCGGGATCGGCTTCGGTTTACAGAACATCGTGCAGAACTTTGTCTCTGGCATCATCCTACTGATCGAGCGCCCTATCGCTGAAGGTGACTGGATCGAGGTGAACGGCAATATGGGGTACGTGCGCAATATCTCTGTGCGCTCAACCCGGATCGAAACCTTCGACCGCACGGATGTCATCGTTCCAAATGCCGATTTCGTTAGTGGAACCGTGACCAACTATACGCGCGGCAATACGGTTGGACGGGTGATCGTCCCTGTCGGCGTGGCCTATGGAACCGATACGCACAAGGTCGAAAGCATCCTGAGAGAAATCGCAGAAGCGCATCCTATGGTCTTGGCAAGGCCAGCACCGTCCATCGTGTTTCAGGGGTTTGGCGCTGACTCATTGGATTTTGAGATCCGCGCCATCCTACGAGATGTGAATTGGGTGCTTTCGGTGAAATCTGACATGAACCATGAGATCGCCAAACGCTTTGTCGAGGAGGGGATCGAAATCCCCTATGCGCAGCGCGATATCTGGATCCGCAACCCCGAAGCCCTGCCTGGCGGCGGCGAGGAACAAAGTTGATGACAGCCCCTCTTTACCTTCAAGACGCCTATCAAACGACGGCCATCAGCCGCGTCGTCGCCCACACACCGGAAGGCGGTATCATTTTGGACCAGAGCTTGTTTTACCCGACATCAGGTGGCCAACCTGGTGACAGCGGGTATCTGCGCTGGGATGGGGACGAGATGCCCGTCGCGTCAACGGCAAAGGGAGACGCTGGCGCGATCGTCCTAGTCCCTGGCGCGGCACAGGCATTGCCGCCCATCGACGCTGAGGTGGAGCAACACATCGACTGGGAGCGGCGCTATAGCCACATGCGCGTCCACACCGCCCTTCACTTGCTGTCGGTCGTTGTACCTTTGCCCGTGACCGGCGGGTCCATTTCCATTGGCAAGGGCCGGTTGGACTTCGATATGCCCGACGCAGTCATCGACAAGGACGCTTTGGCAGCTGAATTGAACGACATCGCATCGCGCGATCTGGCGGTTAGCGAAGACTGGATCACCGACGCCGAACTTGACGCGCAACCCGACCTCGTCAAAACCATGTCCGTCGCGCCACCCCGAGGCGCAGGGCGTGTCCGATTGGTCCGCATCGGTTCAGGGGATGCGCAGGTTGATTTGCAGCCTTGTGGCGGAACTCATGTCAAATCCACCGCTGAAATAGGACCAATGCGTATCGGCAAGACCGAGAAAAAGGGACGCCAGAACCGCCGCGTCTATCTGCACGTCGACGGCTAAGGCTTTACTGATCTTTGCGAGCGTTTTGCGCCTTGCATTGCTGCGCACGATCTTGCAAAAGTCAGCCGCACGGAGCGGTGGCCGAGTGGTCGAAGGCGCACGCCTGGAAAGTGTGTAGGCGGGAGACCGTCTCCAGGGTTCGAATCCCTGTCGCTCCGCCACGACCCACAATCAATAGCGCTTGCGAAAGCTGGACTATCCGCCTTTCAACCTGGCCAGCAGGACAACTTCGCTGTCTTCGCGGATCGGCGTAAACCAGCTGTCATTGTAGACCTTTCCATCGATCGCCACCGAAATGCCGCGATCCAATTGTGGCGTCAGGGCAGGGTAGGCCTCTGCCAATCCATCCAGAAGCTCGCGTAGGTTCTTTGCGGGGATCTCAACTTCGGACTGATCGTCTGTCGCCGCCGTCAGTGATCCCCAAACCCGCACTTTGACCATGTGTCATGCCTTGGCGTGTAACGCCGCCAGCAATTTGGGCGGGGACATCGGCAATTCTGTCATACGGACACCGCTCGCGGCCGACACCGCGTTCGCGACAGCGGCAAGCGGCGGCACAATCGATGTCTCACCCACGCCCCGCACACCATAGGGGTGACCGGGGTTCGGGATCTCAAGGATCACAGCGTCGATCATAGGCAGGTCCGAGGCGACGGGCACACGATAGTCCAGGAAACCGGCGTTTTGCAGGATACCATCCTCGCCATAGATGTACTCTTCGTTCAACGCCCATCCAATGCCCTGTACAGCACCGCCTTGGAACTGGCCCTCGACATAAGAGGGGTGGATCGCTTTACCGGCGTCTTGAAACACCGTGTATCTCAAGATTTTGGCTGCACCAGTATCGGGATCGATCTCCACATCACACATATGCGTGGCAAAGCTCACACCAGCGCCTTCGGGATTGGCCTCATGGTGACCGGCAATCGGACCGCCGGTGTTTGACGCCGTTTCAGCAATTTCCGCCAGCGTCATGGGTGGGAACTTCCCGGCATTGGGTCCTGCAGGCTGCGCTGCGCCGTCAACCCATTCCACCGCCTCGTCGTCGATGTCCCAGATCATCGCCGCACGTTTGCACATCTCGCGTTTGGCTGCGCGCGCCGCTTCGATGGTGGCCAATCCGACAGCAAAGGTCACACGAGAGCCATCAGTGACCTCGTTTTGTCCTAGTGATCCTGTGTCGGCCACAATGGTGCGCACTTTTTCATAGGGAATGCCCAGCTCTTCCGCCGCCATCATGGACATAGACGCCCGCGATCCGCCGATATCCGGATTGCCTTCGGACACTGTGACGGTTCCATCCGGGGTGATGTTCAGCGTCACGCAGGTATCGCCGCCGAAGTTGAACCAGAACCCGCAGGCAACCCCACGGCCCTGGTTTTTGCCCAAAGGCGCTGTCCAATGCGGGTGATCCTTGGCTGTGCGCAACGTCGCTTCCAGCCCAATAGCCGGGTAGGTGGGACCATAAGAGGCGCGGGTGCCCTCGCGCGCTGCATTCTTCAGGCGCACTTCAAGCGGGTCCAGACCAAAATGACGCGCCAGTTCGTCAATTGCGCTTTCCACCGCAAAGGCCGCCATCGGCGCGCCAGGTGCGCGATACGCCGCCGCTTTTGGCCGATTGGTGACAATGTCCCAGCCAATCGTTTTGACGTGGTCGAGGTCGTAGGGTGCAAAGGCAGACATGGCGCCGAATTCAACAGGTGATCCCGGATATGCGCCACCTTGATAGCGCATGTCAGCCAGACCGCCAGTGATGGTGCCATCCTGTGTCATGCCGATTTTCACGTCGATCGATGTAGATGCCGTCGGCCCGGTGGCACGCAGAACTTCGGATCTTGTCATGACCATCTTAACCGGACGCCCTGATTTTTTGGCCAACATCAGGGCCACAGGTTCGAGGAACAACGTGGTTTTTCCGCCAAACCCGCCACCGATCTCTGACGCGGTCACACGCAGTTGGCCTTGTTCAATCCCAAATATCGCAGCGCAGGTATTGCGCACCATGTAATGTCCTTGGGTGCACACCCAGAGGTCGGCCTGACCGTCTGGACCCATCTGCGCGAGGCAGGCATGGGGTTCGATGTACCCCTGGTGCGTCGCTTCGGTTTTATATGTGCGTTCAACCACATAATCGGCGTTCTTAAACCCAAGTTCAGGATCACCATGCCCAAACTCAAACCGCGACAAAATGTTGGCTGACAGACCATTGGGTACCGTTTCATCAGTCCGACCCTCATGCAGAACTGGCGCATCATCCTTAATCGCGTCGTCCACATCGGTGACATGTGCGAGCTTTTGATATGTTACATCGATCAGCTTCAGCGCTGCGCGTGCGATCTTTGTCGAGGATGCAGCCACGGCAGCAATCGCGTGCCCGTCGTAAAGCGCCTTTTCGCCCGCCATGCAGTTATCGAGGATGTCTGCGGTGAAATCATCATCGGTGATCTCGCGAAAATCAGCGCGTGTCACGATAGCATGGACACCGGCTAGCGCCTCGGCCCGAGAGGTATCGATTGCCGTGATCCGGGCATGTGCGTGCGGACTGCGCAAGATCAACCCGGTTAGCATCCCCGGAGCAGACATATCCGCGCCGAACCGAGCGCGGCCAGTAACCTTGTCAATCCCATCTGGGCGAGCAGGGCGGGTGCCCACGACTTTGAACTGTTGCAGTTCCGATTTGCTGTCGAGCGCCATTATGCTGCCTCCCGCATTTCTTTGGCCGCATCCAAAACGGCCCGAATGATTTTGTCGTACCCCGTGCAGCGGCACAGGTTGCCAGCCAACCAATACCGCGTTTCTTCTTCGGTCGGGTCAGGGTTCCTCTCAAGCAGGGATTTTGCCGCCACCAACAGACCGGGCGTGCAGATCCCGCATTGCAGCGCCGCGTGTTCGATAAACTTTTTCTGCAAGACGTGCAGGTTTTCGCCCTGCGCCATGCCCTCGATCGTGCCAATCTCTTGACCCTCTGCTTCGGCACCTAGCACGAGGCAGGAACAGACCAATCGCCCATTCAATGTGACGGAACACGCGCCGCAATCGCCTGTCCCGCACCCTTCCTTGGATCCCGTCAGGCCAAGACGATCGCGCAACACATCCAGCAGGGTTTCGTCCGGCTCACACAAAAACTCTGTCGGGTCGCCGTTGATGGACGTTGTAACGTGAACCTTGCTCATTGACTGCCTCCTGCGCGGGATTTGGCGATCTGGGTCGCGCGACGGGCAAGTACACCCGCAACATGCGTGCGGAACTCAACCGTTCCGCGTTTGTCTGAAATCGGGGTCGCCGCGCTGCTGCACGCAGCGGCGACTGCCTCCATGGCCGCGTCATCTAACGTTGTGCCGATCAGCGCTTCTGCAGCCTCGGGCACTTCGATAACCGTCGGTGCAACCGCGCCCAATGCAACGCGCGCATCCGTGCAAGTCCCATTGGCGTCCAAAGTCACCGATACGCCGCAGCCAACAACAGCAATATCCATTTCGGTGCGCGGAATGAAACGTAGATAAGCGTCCGACGCCCGTTCAGGTCGTGCTGGGAGGAAAATGGAAGTCACAAACTCGCCGTCGGCAAGGGAGGTTGTTCCTGGGCCAGTAGGCACGTCAGCCACAGGTACGTCCCGAGGGCCGTTCGGACCGGCGATGCGGACCAGGGCTCCGGCTGCAACCATTGCAGGCACTGAATCGGCTGCAGGAGACGCATTACACAGGTTGCCAGCCATCGTCGCGCGACCCTGAATCTGCGTGGACCCAATCAACCCTGCCGCTTCGACAACGCCTGGCCACGCGGCGACCAGATCCGCATTCTCTGCCATTTCAGCACCAGAAACGGCAGCGCCGATGCGAAACCCTCCATGCTCGCGAACGATGTCACGCATCCCCTCGATGCGTTTGATATCCAGTACCGCGTCCGGTTCAGCGAAGCCCGAGCGCATCCGCACGAGGAGGTCAGTCCCGCCGGCCAACACACGGCAATCACCGTTTTGAGCGGCCAATAGCGCCACTGCGTCGTCCACTGTCGTAGGTGAATGGTAGTGCATATCGTCCCCTCATGAATATCAAGTGCCGCAATCCACTGATCAGCAAATTCAGGGCGGTTTCAAGCCTATTCTCGGTCCAGCGTGTTCGGGCCTGCCATATAAACCGAGATCTGCGAAAACCGCCCGTCTCTGATATCAAACACGTTGCAGTTCGACTTGTAAGTCAGCGACCTGTCGTGTTCCGTGTTGACCACTTGAAACTGGGCCGTGATCCTGCTGCCCAGCGGATCGGTAACAAATCGAAATTGGTGGTGCTTTACGGCTTTATGATTGCTCCACAGACGCTCGAACATGGCGGTGATGTCTTCAACCCCATTCAACGTGACGCCATGCGTCTCTACCGTAAATCGGCAAGTATCGGTGAGTGTTTCCAGAACTCCAGGTAGGTTTTCGGCATCCACAGCTGCGAAGTATCTGCGGACCAACGCGATTTGTTGGTCTGCTGACGTATCGGATGACGTGTTTACAGGTGCACCAGCTTCCACCGCAAAGCCCTCAACATTTGCTGTTCCCTGGTAAGGATACCCATTTGCGCTGCATGACGCACTTCAAAAGCTGCGAGCATCGCATCACAGAAACCCACGGGCCGGTATTGCCCGCAAAGCCCTCGGTCAACCAGGTGATCCGCGCGTTACGGAATGATGCGGGTGTACTTACTACCTTCCAGCGTCGCGCCAATGCGCAGTCCGGCCTGACCAAAGACGGCAGCCAGAACCGGGGACAACACGGTCGTGGTATCTGCAGCCACGCTCGCACCCTCATCGCTGATGACGTATTCCAGATCTGCACCTGCCGCCCAGCCAGAAGACCGACGGAACTCCATCAAGGCGTCTTGCGTCATGAAGAAAAGAACATGAGCATATTGCTGGGCGCCAATCTGCAGGCCGCCCGATCCTTTGACGACCGAGTAATAGTCAACCGTCACATCATTCACACGCAGCGCTCCACGCCCGTAGGCACCACCCAGGCCAAGCCCGGCTTCCGTGACTAGCGGCATCACCAAAAGACCGGCTGCCTTGTTCGAAAGCTCCACCGTGTTCGGATACACCCTGTACATCTCTGCCAGGGTGGCATCTACGCGCGCATCGATTGTCGCCGCGCCTGAGGAACCAACGCCGTTTCCGCAAGCTGCGGTCACTGTGACACCGGCCAACGCAGTCAGCGTAAAGGCGCGCCGGGAAAGGAAAGGGGTATTCATGATATGTCTGCCTGATTTTTTGCCTGATTTATCGTTATTCGCCGTCTGCTCGAACGGTCTTAGTGGCAAATATACGCCGAATAGCGCCCTGTGTCACCTATATCTGGTGTGTCGCAGGCAGATTTTCGCCGTGGCAGAGCCGGTTACGCGCCACGCATCAATTTCGCAACGGCGGGGGCAAAATAGGTCAAGATACCATCACAGCCTGCGCGCTTGAACGCCATCAAACTTTCCACCATCGCCTTTTCGCCATCGATCCAGCCATTTTGTGCCGCCGCTTGGATCATCGCGTATTCGCCCGAAACCTGGTAGGCAAATGTCGGTACGCCAAAGCCGTCTTTCACGCGCCGACAAATGTCCAGATAGGGCATACCCGGCTTGATCATTACCATGTCTGCGCCTTCTTGCAGGTCACGCTCGATCAAGCGCACGGCCTCATCAGAATTCGCAGGATCCATTTGATAAGTTTTCTTGTCCCCCTTCAAAGCACCTGATGCGCCCACGGCGTCACGGAACGGGCCATAAAACGCACTGGCGTATTTGGCGGCATAAGACAGGATCATCACCTTTTCATGCCCAGCTTCTTCCAAAGCGCGTCGCATCGCCCCAATGCGGCCGTCCATCATGTCACTAGGTCCGATGATATCAGCCCCTGCTTCGGCTTGGCTCAGGGTTTGTTTGACCAAGGCCTCGACAGACCGATCGTTTACTATCTCTCCACCTTCGACGAAACCATCATGGCCGTTGATATTGTAGGGGTCCAACGCAACATCGGTCATCACTGCTATGCCGGGAACCTCGGCTTTGATTGCGCGCGTCGCACGGTTGGACAGGTTATCAGGGTTCCAGG
Source organism: uncultured Aestuariivita sp. (assembly GCA_964402685.1). GTDB lineage: Bacteria > Pseudomonadota > Alphaproteobacteria > Rhodobacterales > Rhodobacteraceae > Aestuariivita. Next base: position 22,582 of record CAYODE010000020.1, read on the forward strand.
CCTCCGCGCAGTCCTCGGTCTTTAGCGAAGGGTCGGTATACGGAAACAGGCAAATCACGGGAATGCCCAGGTCACGGGCTTCTTTTGCGGCTTCAACGATCTTGTCCACCGAACGACGTATCACGCCGGGCATGGAAGGAACAGGTTCTTCGATACCCTCACCATCGCGGACGAAAACCGGCCAGATCAGATCGTCCGTTGTCAACGTGTTCTCACGCACAAGACCACGAATAGCTTCGCTTTGACGCGCGCGACGCAGGCGGGCGAGGGGGAAGGGGGCGACTGTCGGTTTCATCGCATGAGCTCCTTGCACATTTCTCTATTGGGTGGCATGGATTGACCCCCGTCACAAGGGCCGGTTCAACCCGGCCATCTCCACCGTCAGTTTAATTCAGGTCATCTTCGTGGATTGGTATCAAGAAATCTTTGAAGTGATTGATATGCGATCCTTTTCCAATCTCTGGTTTTGGATCGTGTTAGCGGTGGTGTGGTCTTCCGCAAGCCACTGGATACTTGGTGTGCCTTACGACATGGTCAGCCGCGCCCGGCGCGATAGCGGGGGTCAGGCCGAAGCGGATCTGGAAGCGATCGTACGCGTGAATATCAATCGACTTCTCTTGATCGTCCGTGTCTCAGGTCTTTGGATTTTCGGGCTTGTATGCTTCACGTTGACTGGCCTGTTTCTTCTGGGTTGGATTTATGCGGTGGAGTTTGCGCAGGCCGTCTTCCTGCTCGTCTTTCCGATTTGCATCATCGCGTTGATGAGCCTTAGAACAGCGCACAAAATCGTTGAAGCGTCCCCCACCGCCAAGGAACTCTGTCAAATCATGTCGCGCCTCAGATTAGGCACGCAGGTCATCGGGATGATATCGATTTTCGTCACATCGATCTGGGGCATGTACCAAAACCTAGCGCTTGGAGTCCTGGGTGGTTGACGCAATACGCACCCACCCCATGTGTGGCAGCAAATGACCAATCCTCATCATATCCGCGTCGGTGGCGCGCCCGAAGGCTTTGACGCCCAGCTGGTCCTGAAAGAGTTGGAGACGTCGGGTGGCCCCGTCCTGCATATCGCACGGGATGACAAACGTATGGCCGCGATGGCCGAGGCATTGGCCTTCTTTGCCCCGGACGTGCCCTTGGTGACGTTCCCTGCTTGGGATTGTTTGCCCTATGATCGTGTGTCGCCGAACGCCGATATATCGGCAATGCGTATGGCCGCATTGGCCGCGCTCGCGCATGAAGCCCTGCCTGAAAAGATCATCGTCCTCACGACCTTGAATGCCGCCACACAATATGTACCGGCACGCGATGTGCTGCGCGAGGCGGCTTTCACCGCGCGCGTAGGCAATCGGGTGAATGAAGACGCGCTTCGTCAATTTCTGGTGCGCATGGGCTTTTCCCAAAGCCCGACCGTAATGGAGCCGGGCGACTATGCGATCCGCGGCGGGATTATGGATATCTATCCGCCGGGCGAGGGTGGACCCGTCCGGCTCGATTTCTTTGGCGACGTGCTGGATGGCGCGCGGCGATTTGATCCAAGCACACAGCGCACGACAGAAAAACTTGAGGTGGTTGAGCTCGCCCCAGTGAGCGAGATCATTCTGGATGAAGCGGCCATCACCCGGTTCCGACAGAACTACCGTCTGGAGTTCGGCGCGGCAGGTTCAGACGATCCGCTTTACGAAGCGGTCAGTGCAGGGCGGAAACACCAAGGGATGGAGCATTGGCTCCCGTTCTTTCATGAGCGCCTGGAAACGCTGTTTGATTATCTGCCTTCGGCAAGCATCACGTTGGATGACCAGTTTGATCCATCCCGCGTCGCGCGTTGGGACAGCATCGCCGACCAATACGAAACCCGGAAACTCGCATTAGAAAGCAAATCGCGCCTCGACACGGTATACAAGCCAGCTCCGGCCGAGCTTCTGTATTTGGATGATGGCGCATGGCAGACCGCGCTTGGCAATTTGCGGGTCTTGCATTTCTCGGCCCTGCCGCAAGCCAGCGGCCCCGGGGTCATCGACGCAGGCGGCCGGATCGGGCGAAGCTTTGCCCCAGAGCGCCAACAGGAAAACATCAGTCTTTTTGGTGCTTTGGCCGACCATGTGAAAGCCCGCCTTGAAAACGGACCAGTTGTTGTTGCCAGTTATTCGGAGGGCGCGCGCGAACGTCTGACGGGCCTGATCGAAGACGAAGGACTGGCAGAAGCGATCCCGATCGCAAATGGAACCCGGATTGGCAAACGGGGATTGCACTTGGCCGTTTGGGCGTTGGAACACGGGTTCGAAACAGCTGAGCTTACGGTTATTAGTGAACAGGACGTGTTGGGTGACCGGCTGATCCGTGCGCCCAAGAAACGCCGCAAGGCCGAGAATTTCCTGACCGAAACCCAGTCGCTGACACCCGGTGACCTTGTCGTCCATGTCGATCACGGGATCGGGCGGTACATGGGTATGGAAGTCGTGACCGCGGCGGGTGCCGCGCATGAGTGTTTGCTGTTGGAGTATGCCGAGAAGGCAAAACTCTATCTACCGGTGGAGAACATCGAACTACTCTCCAAATACGGTCACGAGGAGGGGCTCCTCGATCGTCTCGGCGGCGGCGCATGGCAGGCCAAGAAAGCCAAGCTGAAAGAGCGTATTCGTGAAATGGCGGACCGGTTGATCCGGATCGCTGCCGAACGTGCCCTTCGGCGGGCCCCTGTATTGGAGCCGGAACATCACGCGTGGGAGGCTTTTGCCGCCCGCTTCCCCTATCAGGAAACCGACGACCAGCTGCGCGCGATCAGCGACGTCATGGGGGATATGTCGGCGGGCCAACCAATGGACAGGCTCATCTGCGGGGATGTGGGCTTCGGCAAGACCGAAGTTGCCATGCGTGCGGCTTTTGTTGCTGCCATGTCCGGCATGCAAGTGGCTGTTATCGCGCCTACGACCCTTTTGGCCAGACAACACTATGCCAGTTTCGCTGATCGTTTCCGTGGATTTCCCGTTACAGTCCGGCAACTTAGCCGCTTTGTCTCATCCAAAGACGCTGCACTTACGCGAAAAGGCATGGCCGATGGGACCGTCGATATTGTCATCGGCACGCATGCGCTGCTTGCCAAAGGCATCTCATTCAAATCGCTGGGTCTGCTGATCATTGACGAAGAGCAGCATTTCGGCGTGGCGCATAAAGAACGTCTGAAACAACTCCGTTCAGACGTTCACGTTTTGACACTGACTGCGACGCCTATCCCGCGAACCCTGCAATTGAGCCTGACAGGGGTACGCGATCTGTCGATCATTGGAACTCCTCCAATAGACCGCCTGGCCATCCGCACCTATGTGAGCCAGTTTGATGCGGTCACCCTGCGCGAAGCTTTGTTGCGCGAACACTATCGCGGCGGGCAAAGCTTCTATGTGGTCCCACGCATCTCGGATCTGCCAGAAATCGAAGAATTTTTGCGGGAACAGGTGCCGGAGGTCAGCGTCATTACCGCCCATGGTCAAATGGCAGCGGGTGAGTTGGATGAACGCATGAATGCGTTCTACGACGGCAAATATGACGTACTGCTCGCGACTACTATTGTGGAATCCGGCCTGGATATTCCAACCGCCAACACAATGATCGTGCATCGCGCAGATATGTTCGGCCTTGCGCAACTCTATCAGATCCGCGGCCGGGTGGGACGATCCAAGACGCGGGCCTATGCATATTTGACTACGAAACCCCGCGCAAAACTGACCCCAGCGGCGGAGAAGCGTCTGCGGGTTCTCGGGTCGCTAGATACATTGGGAGCAGGGTTTACCTTGGCTTCGCAAGACCTCGACATCCGCGGCGCGGGCAATCTTCTGGGTGAAGAACAGTCAGGTCAGATGCGCGATGTGGGGTACGAGCTTTATCAATCCATGCTGGAAGAAGCGATCGCCAAGATCAAAGCCGGAGAGATGGAGGGCCTCAGTGATGCGGATGATCAATGGGCACCGCAGATTAACCTCGGCGTCCCCGTTCTGATCCCCGAAGAATACGTTCCTGATCTGGATGTGCGGCTGGGTTTGTATCGACGTCTCAGTAGTTTGTCGACCAAAGTTGAACTGGAAGGGTTCGCAGCCGAACTCATCGACCGCTTTGGCAAGCTGCCCCGCGAGGTGAACACACTGATGCTGGTCGTGCGCATCAAAGCGATGTGCAAAAGGGCCGGGATTGCCAAACTGGATGGTGGACCCAAGGGCGCAACCATCCAGTTCCACAACGATAAATTCGCGTCGCCGGAAGGCTTGGTTGAGTTCATCCAGGATCAGCGCGGCCTGGCCAAGGTCAAGGACAACAAGATTGTCGTGCGCCGCGATTGGAAGAACGACGCGGACAAGATCAAAGGGGCCTTTGCCATTGCCCGCGATCTCGCCGAGAAGGTCATCGCGAAGAAGAAGAAGGCGAGGGCGGTTGAGACCTGACCCTATAATCGGCACTGGCTTCTAAATCCGCCAATGATAGACTCAAACGACAACACGAGGTGACACGATGGCTTTCGAAATCTGGACCCTTTATGTCGCGACTGTCCTGGCGCTGATGAGCACCCCGGGACCCAGCCAGCTTTTGATGCTGTCAAACAGCGGGACGCATGGATTTCACCGCGCTGTGTTTACGGCTGCCGGCGATCTGACCGCGAATGCATTGCAAATGCTGGCCGCGGGGCTGGGCTTGGCTGCAATTATTGCCGCGTCGGGTGCGGCGCTCGCGGTCATTAAATGGCTCGGCGTCGCCTATCTACTTTGGCTGGGCCTTCGTATGATCCTGCGAGCCAAACCAGACGATCCGAGATTAACTGAATCGCAACCCGCCGTACCCCTCAAAAACCTTTGGTTACAGGGCTTTGTAACGTCGGCAGCAAACCCCAAAGCCGTTGTCTTTTTTGCAGCCCTTTTCCCGCAGTTCATTTCAGCCGACGGACCGTTTTGGACGCAGTTCTTGATCCTGTCTGCAACCTATATTGTGATGGATGGTCTGTTTCTGTCCGCCTACGGGCTCAGCGCCAGTTGGATTGCGAAGCGCTTCAAAGGTACTGCGAAGGTCTGGATTGAGCGGATCGGTGGCGGGTTCATGATTGGCGCCGCGATACTTTTAAGCCTTAAGTCCATCGCCCAACGATAAGGACCTCTTTCACTCAGCCGCACGCATCGCGGCCTGAGCGCAAAAACACGAAGCGCGAACAGCCCGATCAGCCCGCGCTAGCGCCATATCGAGGCGTTGTTTGATCTGCACGATTTCCACCGTTTCACAGCGTGCGTTCAAGCAATCATGCAGACCCCGCAGCGACCAGAGGTTGTCGGGATGCACTGTTGCGCGGCTCAACTGACCACCAAGGCCCAGATCCTCGCGATACACCGCCTCAGCCTCTGCGACGTGTCCCTGTTCAAAAAGCAACGCGCCTAAGGCGTGGCGCGTCGGCTGCATCCATCCCCAAGGCTCGTCATAGGGCAGGGTGTCATCAATCTCGACCGACCGGCGGAGATGGGCGAAGGCGGCGTCGAAATTGCCTTTGCGATATTCAATTTCGCCCCGCAGCATTTCTACCGCGATGCCCAACAGGTCCTGTACGGTGTTGTTATGCAAAAGCCGAGTATCCGGCACGCGCGCTTTGGCAGCCAGAAACACCTGCTCTTCGGCCTCTGCCTCTTCAACGCGCCCCAACGCTGCAAAGGCGACGGCACGCGCATAATGGACGTTAGCCGTGAGCGTCGCATAGAGCGTTTGATCCTCGGGCGGCTCCATCGCGATCAGATCATCCCATCGGCCAAATCGCACGAGAATGTGCGGTTCCATGGCCAAATAGCTTTCAAAGTAGTCTGCCATTGGAGGCGACTGAACGCGCAACATAGCTTCTGGCGTTGTCTCAGCCATGCCGCGCACCGCTTCCAGCGCCGGTTCCATCTGCCCCAGAAACATCGCGCCGTACATGATGAAATGATAGTTATGCTGCCTGTACCCGGTATAGAGGTTAAAGGCCCCCTCACGCGCATAGTATTTCAGGTCAGCTTCGACCGCCTTCTGGTTCCAATAGACCACATCGCGATACTGTCCACACAGCACGTCGATATGCGTGGGCATGTGCACAAGATGCCCGGCGTCGGGACATAGCGTCCGCAGCACATCACCCGCTTTCAACGCTTTTTCCGGTGTCGGTGACATCTCCATCAAATGGACATAAAGGTGCAACAAGCCTGGATGCACCATAGCACCGTCCACGCCGTCCAGCGCCTCTTCCAATACTTTCTGGCATTCAAGTGTGGCCGAGCCTTCGGTCGGTTGTCCTGCCGCCAAATCCCACATGTTCCAGGGCGTCAGGTTCAAAAGCGCCTCGGCGTAGATTGTCCGCAGGTCAAGATGCGTTGGATGTTCCGCGAATGCCGCGCGCATCGTATCCGCAAAATCGTGGTTCCACGGATGCATGTCATCGATGATCTCAGACTGCGGATAGCGCGCGTGCAGGGCGCGGATCATCGCCGCTTCTGGTTCAGTCACGTTATCCAAGTGCGCCAACGCGTCCTGGGTCGCGGCATAAGAGGTGGCCAATGCCTCGGCCCGGCCTTTGTCATCAAAGAGGTGCCAGGGCATGTTGTAATTCGGCCCCGAGGCATACGCGACGCCCCACCACGCCATCGCGCAGGTTGGATCAGCCTCAACCGCTTTGCGAAAACACTCAACCGCTTCCTGATGGTTATAACCGTAGGTCCAAAGCAGACCGCGATCGAACCACAACTGCGCCTCTGCCGATTTGGTTGTGACGGGGCAGGTATAGGTGCCCAGATCATAGTAGTCCTGCATGCCATGTCCCCCGCTTCACACCGTCAATCTGCGTTCAATCCGTCCCATATTCAGCATCAAAAGAAACCCAAGGCCTGACAAGCAGAATATGCCCAAGGTTAGTGGGAAAAGGGATCCGTTGAACGTGAGTCCAATCGGGGCGGCAATGGCCGCAGCGGCGACCGTCGCAATGCCTGAGATGGTTGAGGCCGCCATGCCCGCTATGTGACCCATAGGCTCCATCGCGATAGCATTCACATTGCCCATCGTGGTGCCTGCCATAAAGAACACATATGCCTGCCAAACAAGGAACAGACCAAAGAGCAGGTTCAAATCCATGCCGCTGATACCGATGGGGATCATGGCACCTGCAAGGATAATCTGCAGGCCCAGGGACCAAGTCACCATTCGGCGCATGCCCACCCGGACGACAAGCGCCGCATTCACAAGACTGCCCGTAGCTGACACCGCCGCGACAGCGCCAAACCAGTAGGGAAAGCTCTCTTCCCGATCGAACACCACCTCATAAATCGGGTGCACCATGGAAAGCATCGAAAACAAAATCGCCAGGCACAGGCACTGAACCAGGATCGACATGCGCACGGCAGGGTGTGCGAACATCTCTTTCACCGCTGCTATCAGCAGATGTGCTTTGAATGGGCGTCTGTTCTCTACAGCGAGCGACTCCGGCAAACGCACCCACATCCAGCTGACATACACAATCGCGAACAGGATGAAGGCCAAAAAGATGGACCGCCAACCGGCCACCGCGATGATACCCGCACCGATCAAAGGGGCGACAGCAGGGAAGATCGTAAAGATCATCATCGCAATAGATACAATCCGCGCCATGTCGCGCCCGGAATAAAGGTCGCGTACAATCGCCAGCGAGACGATGCGTGGGGCCGCAGCCCCCAATCCTTGAACGACACGCGCAGCAAGAACGACTTCCAAAGACGTGCTAAAATAGGCCACAGCCGCGCCCACCACGTAAAGTGCTGAGCCTGCCACGATCACCGACTTGCGGCCAAATGCATCCGACAAAGGGCCAGTAAAAAACGTCCCAATGCCAATGCCCAGAACAAAAGACGTTAAGATCAGTTGGGCATTGTTGAGCGCATTCGGGCTCAGCTCGCGGCCGATCTCTGGTAACGCGGGCAGCATCGAGTCGATGGAAAAGGCGATCACGGCGAACATCATCGCGATCATTGCGATGAATTCGGCGCGAGACATTCGTTGGCTCATGCGCTCACCTGTGGCTTAATCGAGGGACCACGACAAGGGCGTTTATGCGCGCAGCTCAACTTTCGGCATCTGGTTCCCGGTCACGGTTGGCGGCACGCGACCGGTCCAGCCGACCAACCAGCCATTCGGTGTGCTCTTCCCGTTTACGCATTGTATAAAGGCCAAACTGTTGGATCGCGACGGCAAACACGCCAAGCCCAACGAAAATAAAGACCGTGGTTCCGATCTTTCCCATCGCAGTCGCGGGTACCAACGATCCGTAGCCGACGGTCGAAAGCGTCACGACCGTAAAGAAATAGGCGTCCAACCAACTCCAGCCTTCTACAACTCGGAAAAAGACTGTCCCGGATGCTACAATCAGCAACAGGCTGAGAATTAAGGTAAAAACCTTGGGTGGGATCATGCGCTGATCTGTTCCTTGAGTTCATTGATCACTTTGACCCAAAGGTCCGGAGGCTGCGCACCGGGGACCGCATGTTTGCCCGCAACGATGAACGTTGGCACAGAATTCACACCCATCTGTCGACTATGGGTGTCGCGCGCGCGGATATCCTCACGATCACTGTCAGAGGCCAGCAACCGCAAGACAACCGATGCATCCATTTCGATCGCATCGGCGATATCAGCCAGAACATCGTGTTGTCCGATGTCGCGTCCTTCTTCAAAATAGGCTTTGAACAGGGCCGACACTGCCGCGGTCTGCCGACCTTCAATCCCGGCCCAGTGGATCAATCGGTGCGCATCCAGCGTGTTGGGGGTGCGCATCATCTTGTCGAAGTTGATGTTCAGACCAGCCTTCTCCGCATTCTCGACAACCGGCGCATACGCTCTGACAGCGCCGTCTTTCCCACCGAATTTGCCCTCGAGATACGCGCGACGGTCCATTCCGCCGTCGGGCATATCCGGATTAAGCTGAAACGGGTGCCATTCCATGACGAACGGATGATCCGGCACCTCGGCCAAAGCCTTGTCGAGGTGTGTTTTCCCAATATAGCACCACGGGCAAATCGGGTCGGAAATGATGTCAAGTTTGATGGTTTCAGTTTCAGCCATTGGAAGCGTCCGGAGCGAATGATTTCAGGGACCGGCGCAACAGCTTGCCATTGGGGCCGGTGGGCAATTCGTTTAGATGTACATACATCCGGGGTTGTTTGTAACGGGCCAGACGCTGGGCTGCAAATGCCGCCAATTCGTCCTCGGGTAGGGTGGCCGGACCGGTATAAAACGCGGCAATGACACGCGTATCTGCCTTGACTTCGATCTCTGCACACCCGACCGCATTGATACCCGGATGGCTTGCAAGCGCATGTTCCACTTCGATAGGAGAGACGCGATAACCGCCTGCGTTCATCATGTCGTCGGCGCGCCCCAGATACAGGATCTGACCATCCTCGGTCATGATGCCCTGATCTCCGGTCAGGAACCAATCGCCTTGAAACTTGGCCGCGGTGTCAGACGGTGCGCCCAAATATTCCAGCATCAGACCGGGATCGTCTTTGTGAACGGCGATCACGCCCGGAGTTCCACGGGCGACGGGCTCCGCGTCACCCAAAATCGCCACCCTGCGACCTTGTTGGGGCCGACCCAACGCATTCTCAAGCGCAGGATGCTCTGGGGAAGCGGAAATAAAGGTAGAGCATTCGGACATGCCGTAAGCTTCGTAAACAGGCTTACCTGTCGCCACTGTCCAAGCTGACTTCAAAGTCGTCGACAGCTTTTCGCCCGCCGCAAGACCGTGGCGCAAGTCCGGCAGACTAACTGTCTTTCCATCTTTCAAGATTTGGCGGTAAACGCCCGGTGCAGCAGCGAAAATCGTTGCATTGTGCCGCCTGAGCAACTCAGGCAAATCTGCGGGCATGGTTCCGGGCTCGGGGATCAACGCAGTCGCGCCAATAGTCCAAGGATCCATCACTCCGGTGCCCAGAGTGTACGTCCAGTTAAAGGCACCCGCATGCAGCAACCGATCTTCGGACGTCAGGCCGTACCAGCCATCAACCATCATCTGGCGCGCCCAAATGGCCCGATGGGCGTGTAAAACCGCGCGCGGCTGACCAGATGTACCCGATGTGTAGACGATGTAAGCAGGCCGGTTTGGATCACCGATATAATAACTGGCAGGTGGTAACCTGTGCATCGGTTCCAGCTCCGAAACATCGACACGAGACGGATGGTCAGGGCACGCAATGCCGGGTTCATGTAAGATCAAAGCAGGTTGCAGGTGCGAGATTATTTTGGCCGTCTCGACTTCGGTCAGTTGAGCAGAAGTGGGAACAGGTAACAGCCCGGCAGCAATTGCCCCCAAATACGCCAGTGGGAACTCTGGCGTGTTTCCCAGACGCAGCAAAACAATATCGCCCGGAGTTAAACCAAATGCCAAAAGGCCCGAGGCTATGCCCCGCACGGACGCTTCGATCTCGCCATAACTCCAATTGCACGCCTCTGTGGTGCCGATAACGCTGAGAGCTGTCTTTTCTGGTTGAGTCGCCGCCTTTGCCAACACATGCGCTGCCATATTGAAGGGCACGGGGCAGGGAGCGGGCGAACCTTGGTCGAAAACGGATAACATGGCTCACCGCTAGCGAGCCGCGCGCAACGTTGCAAGGCCGACCTGTGCCGCCTATAGAACGATCATGACAACAAAAGATCCCCGTGCATTGATCCGAATTGCCCGCGCGACGGGCGAAGACGCGCTAGCCGAACCGCTCGACCTGGGTGCCCGGGTGCGTGAACTGCGCAAGGCGCGTGACTGGACTTTGGAACAAGCCGCCAATCAAGCCGGTCTGGCCAGATCGACCTTGTCCAAAATTGAAAACGGACAGATGTCGCCAACATATGAAGCCCTGAAAAAGCTAGCGGTCGGCCTTGAGATATCGGTGCCACAGCTTTTCACACCTCCGCAGGCGGAAAAAGTGAATGGGCGGATGGCGTTGACCAAGTCCGGCGAGGGATCGGCACATGTGACGGCCACCTACGAGCACGAATTGTTGGCGGATTCTCTGACAAAAAAGCAGATGCTACCTTATCGCGCTCGCGTGCGCGCACGGTCTATGGACGAGTTTGATGGCTGGGTGCGCCATGACGGCGAGGAGTTCCTCTATGTCCTAACCGGCGTAATCTCTCTGTTTACCGAGTTCTATGAACCGGTCGAGATGCGCCGCGGTGACAGCGCTTATTACGACGCCACTATGGGCCACAATGTGGTGTCTTTGAGCGACGAAGATGCGACCATCCTTTGGGTCACATCCCTGACCTAGACGTTAGCCCTCAGCCTGAGCGCGATAATCAAAGGCCTCGCGGGCGAGCTGTTCGACAAACAAGAAATCACTCAGCTCTTCGCGCGCTTCAGACAATGTCAGATCATGCGTGTCGGCAATATATGCCTCAAAGCGTTCACGATCCGTCTTTGCAAATGGAATTGCTGAATCGTCAAGATTTGGAAAGCGGTGCGTGATGCGAGCGCGCAGGTCGCTCCAGTTTGATGTCAAATCAGACCAGGTCATAGTATCTCTCCCTATGGCTCCCGATCCGTGACGTGGCTAAGGCCCGGACGTGTTCGCGTGTTCTTCGACCTCGCTACTTGGAGCGGCATGCACAAAAATCAAGCAGATTGTTTACGAAAGAGCGGTCGCAAAGCGATGTGTGCCAATGCCACTGCGGCAATTTGTGCCAATATAAACATAGGGATATGCGCCGGAAAGATACCTGCAAACGTGTC
>CAYODE010000021.1:0-33864 GCA_964402685.1 uncultured Aestuariivita sp.
AAGGGGGATCTGCGAAGATCAGATCAACAGACGCCTCAGGCAGACTGTTCATCACCTCGATGCAGTCACCATCCAGAATCGTGTTTAGCGGGAGCGCGGTCGCGCTCTTTGTCTTGGTCTTGGTCATTGTCTGCCTCTGTCCCGGCGTGTTTCACGCTCGTTGGTTGTGGACAAAGATGAGTCAAACCCGATTCGCCGTCAATTTCTTTTTTTGAATCAAGGGTTTAGATTTTCTCTTGATACAATATGTTGTGGATAGGTTTGAACGACCGTCTATGGTGTGGGGTCACCCCAAGATTTTGAAGGGCCTGCTTGTGGCTTTTTGTTGGGTATCCGGCGTTTGCCTCCCACCCGTATCCGGGATGCTGTTGCGCCAATCCCACCATGATCTGATCACGACATTCTTTTGCCACAATTGAAGCCGCCGAAATCGACAAAGATCGCGCATCGCCCTTGACGACAGCACATGCGGGTACTGTCAGGCCGTTCGGGATCAGATTACCATCAATGAGGAGAAAGTCTGGTGGTTCAACCAACCCTTGCACAGCGCGTTCCATCGCCAGATGGCTGGCCCGTAGGATATTGAGACTGTCGATCTCGGCCACAGTGGCGTGTGCGATGCTGACGTGTGCGCGATCTTCGATTTCAGCGGTAAGCGCCGCACGCGCTTTTGCAGTCAATTTTTTGGAATCGTTAAGGCCCAACGGAATGCTCTCCGGGTTCAAGATGACAGCAGCCGCTGTTACTGGACCCGCAAGTGGACCACGGCCCACTTCGTCGACGCCCGCGATGCGTGCATAGCCCTGGGCAATCAATTCTGTTTCGAGGACGAAGTCTGGGCCTGACATACTCTGGACAAATCGCAGAGCGTACGGCTGCGCAAGTAAAAAGGGAAACGCCGGGGATTAGCGTTTCCCTTAAAGGTGCGGCCCGGGCCGCTCTCCCCGTCTTTAATAACGGGCGATCTCGTAGCCGTTGTTGCGCAGACACCGCGCGCCGTAGACCCAGCGCCAGCCGCGGTGGGTATCAATCTGGCGGGCACAGTTACGCGGCAACTGATGTGCGAACCGATAGTTGCGATCCAGGCAGCGTGCGCCGAAGACACGACGCGATTTGCCATGGCGGGTTTCGACATGGCGGATGCAGTGCGCAGGCAGGGTTCTGCGGGATACGCGATGCGGCAGTGGTTTGGGTTTGATGACGTGCGGCTTGTGAGTTTTGTGATTGTGTTGCCGATGGACGTTGTGATTTTGCGGTTTATGCGTGTTGTAATTGTGAGTCACGTGATCCTTGTCGTTACGGTCATGTATTACTTTTCCAACAATCGCCAAGGCGGCGATGCCGGCCAGTACTTTTGCAAGGTCATTGTTCTCGGCGCGTGCGGGCGCAGCAAAAGCCGCAGTTATGATGACCGTACACGTTACGACAGCAGCAATAAAATAGCGGTGCATCTGTACACTCCTTTGATCAGGTCAGACGAGGTGCCGGCACGATATGCGCACCGGCTTAGCTCAAGAGTGCGGGTATGAGACTGAGACAAACAATATCGGTGGCAGGTTATTGGATATCACAAGGCTAAAGCGCGGAAGTTATTGTATATCTGCGAAACTGAGCGCAATCTGACGATATGAAACAGATCGCTTTTTCCGCTCTGGCTTTTGGCTTTCTAGCTCTCGCCTCTCCTGCGTCCGCGCAGTGTTATGCCGACTACAAGGCCAAGCAGGACAATCCGCTACGACTACACTACGGTGTGATCCAGCTTCAGGGGTCTTGCTCTGCAAATGCGGCCAGGTCCGAAGTCGCCAACCGCATCGCGCGCGGTGGCTGGACCCTGTTGAACGTAATGTCTGTCTTTGGCCCGGAAGGGTTGAACGAGAGGAGGGACAGTGCTGGACCCTATTTCCTCCGGTTCTGAACCGGTGCGCCATAGTGGACGGATTGTCCCATTCGGCATTGCGGCGATCGTTCTGATCCTGGCTGCGGCAGCCACCGTTTTGTTTCTGACACTACCAGACGCAAACGCGTTCAATATGAAGGTGGAACAGATCTTTATCGAAAATGACGACCTGAATAGCCAGGCCGAGGTCAAACTTTTGGAGATCTTGGCCCAGTCGGGGACTGCCTTTTCCGACACGTTGCGCAGTTATCGTTTGGTGATTTTCGTCCTGCTGGTTTCAGCGACAGCAATGCTCCTTGCCGCCCTCGTTCTTTTGGTCATGTTAGCCGCCTTGAACCGCCGTATGGCGCAGGTTGAACGGGCCGGCATCCAAGTGAACTCGCTGCTGATCAGTCGGGAAGAAAACACCGTATATCTCAACAACCTCGGCTTCAAACTCACTGATGCTGCGATGGAAACGCTTTCAGTGCTGGCGGAAGCGCGGATGGATGATGATGTTTTGTCTGGTGCAGAGATAGAGGCCGTCGTGTCAGGGAAGAGTGCCGCTGATTGTGATGAAGCCGCAGGAGCAACGCGGATCAAACGTTTGCGCGATACGCTAGGTAACCAGATCGTAAGCGAATTGCTGGTCAAGAATATCGCGCGGCGTGGTTACATGCTGGCTATTGAAAAAGACGTCATCAAGATGATTTGACGGTGTACGCGATTGGGGGCCATCCCAAGCCAGGACGGCCCCCTGCCGCATAAGCGGACTTGATACCCACAATACTTGTTATTCAACAACTGCTCAGTCTTGCACTGTGGAGAGACATGGCGTGGGCGAGGTTAGTGCTCTGGCTACGCGCCGTTGTGGTACCGATGCGAGCCATGCGGAACGTGGTCGAGACAAGTGTCGCCATGTTAGGTCTCCTTCAGAAGGGCGACGAAAACCGCCCTTGTGGTGTATCAGGAACATGGGGGGCGCACGGCTGGACAAGCAATGACATGGCTGTGTTATCGGATATCAAAGCCTGTGAGGTCTTACTGCCGAGGGTTTTCTTTAGTGGTTTGGGACAAGTTTTGAGACGTATAAAGCTTCAGTTGTGCGTAGAATTTCCCACTGGCCATCGAACAGCCATGCGTATGAAACCGTCTTCCTTGAGTTAGTGTGATCCGCGCTCGTACGACCGGGTCAGATTCACCATGAGGCAATCGAATTCAACGGTCGCATCATTTAGCTCGGCCACCTTTGAAAAGCTGTCACGCCAAAGCCTGCCGCGCGAAATGCGTTCAGAGACTCTATTCCGTCAGGCATACCTTCATAGATTGGCTGCATGGCGACTTCAGACTGCATAGCGACAATATTTGGTAGAACGCCTTTCGCGCCCTCAAATACCTTCAGGTCGAACCCTTGTGTATCAAGCTTCAGGAAGACGCGCTCCGTGCTGCCCTTTGGGGCGATATCGTCAAAGATACTATCCAACCGCTTCACGGGAACAGAGACCGTTTTCTTGACCGTGTTTGATCCCTGGATCCAGCCCCTGGAGTTCGCTGGGGAAAGGAATGAAGAGAAATCGTCAGACGCCATTACATTCAATTGCTTCTCTGTGTCCGATGCTCCAAGTGCAATGCGCATGATCGTCCAGTTGGGAAAACCTGAAGCCTTTTTTGGACAGAGACTCAAAGAGCTCGGGCACGGGCTCAAAGGTGAACATAGGGCCGCGGTAGTCCGTGAACCGAAGAACGGGGTCAAAATGAAACGCCTCTTTAGTGCCGCATCGAGACGCCTAGGTTGGACCCTTGTGAAAAACAGGGAAGGCGCGGTCATTCGCAACCATTACGCATTCCAGCTGAACAAGCTGTTCATGAGTGTGGCGCTGAGTGGCTGCATATCAGTTGGAAGTGCCCATGATGTGCTGCAAAACCATGGCTAGGCGCCGCGTTTCGTCCTGGCCGGAGTTGGTCCCGAATGCCGTGTCGTGATGGTGTTGAAGGCTATCCCGGACGGTCTTCGCGCTACACAGGAATTCCATTTTCTCTTCAATCGCTTCGACACTGTCCCGGAAGGAGCCGACCAAGCCGGTTCCGTGGTAAACGGCGCGCGCGCCGTTGCCCTTTTCGTCCAGCGACCTTGGAAACACCAGCATAGGCGTCTTAGTGGCAAGACACTCGTTCAACGTGCCAACACCGCCATGGAAAATCGCACAATCACTGACCTCAAGCGCATCCAGCTGAGGTGCCCAGGCGGTCAGCACAACGTTGTCTGGGGGCGTCAGATTGGACCGGATCGTGGGGTCGATGCTGGACATGAGGAATTTCCAATGCGGGTTGCGCTGGGCCACGTCCATCAAATGGTCGAAGAAGGCTTTCGGAGGGTGCCGCATCGAGCCAAATCCAACATAGATCTTCCGGGCAGCACTTGAGTCTTCTAGAAAAGCTTTGACATCCGCTTCTTGCGGACGGGGCCGTCGCGACCGCAAAACCATCGGCCCCACAAAGTGTTGGTAGGGGCCCGGTTTGACCGGAAAGTCATGGGCAGCCGACAGCAAAAGAAGCGTCGGCAATGTGTAGCTCCATGGCGTCTGGAAGGCGCTTTTCGTCGTATGCGCGTTTAAGTCGAAGCCAAGCAGATTGGCCAATTCGCGATGCGCGGGCGCAAGCTCGGCACCCCCGCCCTTCAACGCGGCCGACGCCAAGGAAACTCTCTTGCGCGTTTGCAACAAAGCCCAAGCCAAACGAACACCCATGGGGGTTCCAAGCCACCCGCGCCCCGGCACAATGGATGTGGTGAGCGGCGGTGATTGATCACCGGGTGGGGTGAAATACATGAAAGACAATAAAGCCGTCTTGTACCCCGCAGCCGCGCTTTGAATGATTGCGCTGTGGTGTTCACAATCTGCCAATACAAGATCTGGCTCAACCGTTTCCAGCACGGACGCGAACACACCGTTGCGGATTGTTTCGGCTGCCTGACGGCTGCGTGCGCGGCGGTTGGAAAATGAACGGGCGACACCCACGCGTGGAAGATAACTCGATCGGATGCTCAAATGCGGGGCGTCGATAAGAAAAAGGTCGAACTCCGCATGCTGAATATCCGTTTCACAATTGCCCGGGGCGGCAAACACGACGTCAAAGCCATTCGCTTTCAACCGCTGAGCCAGCGCGATGCTGGCGCTTAGATTACTCAGCGGTCCGGTGCATGTGATGAGTATCTTTGTGATGCGTCTTCCCTTTCATAGGAATCTAAGGCGCTTTGGGGCTTAGCGTTATTTGAGCCCAAACGGTTTCCATCCTAGCGGCTTAAAGTCTGGCGTTTCAAAGCCACGCTATTTGCCGCATCAATCCAATCTACTTTTCTTTAATCCAACGAACGATGCGTGTTGTAACCGCCATGACGCCTTCCGGTTTGGAGGTGACATCGTTGTGGGTGAGGTCAAGGACTTCGACTGTTTTGTGCGGCAGATGTGTGTCCATAGCAGATCCTGGGTCGAGTGCAGGGTTACCCTTGGTAATGAACACATGCGCAGGACCATCGTGTCGATGCATGCGATATCTGGACAGAGCAAACACATAGGCAGAGCGCACAAGCTTTTTTCGCCGCCATTCTGAACCTGACATCACCGGAGCAAGCGCAGTTAGTGCTGCGACACGTATCGCGTGGCGCACCACTCGCAGCGCAAGCGCTAGGCGGACCTCTTTTTGGTGACGACGCGCATCCGGTGTGGCAGTTAATTCGGGATCAGCGCCCATGATGCGATACGGAGGGTCAATCAGGAACAGTTGGGAAACTTCATCCCCCAGTTTCCGCGCCATTTCCAACGCAATCGGGGCCCCGGCTGAATAGGCGCACAGTATGTAGGGACCTGATGGGCGAAGAGCGCGCATGTCTGCTATGGCCTCATCCGCGAGATCTTCGACGCGCACGTTCAACTTCACGTTCAGGCCGAACAGATAGTGGGAGAAGAGAACACCTGTTGGGTGTCTGTTACCAAGTCCACGAGCCAACTGGTGAAAAAGCTGCATGGTTCCGTGGACAAGAAAAACCACGTCTTTTTCGCCATCGGTATGGGTGAAACAAACATTCCTGACACCTTCATGCACCACAGGTTTCTGGCTTTGTCGGATCACGTACTGCGCCAGCGACCGAACGGTCGGATGTTCAAAAATGTCCGTCGGGGCAAATCCAAGCCCGCGTTTCTTGGCAAGCGCGTAGGCTTTCAACGTCATCAGGCTATCACCGCCTAAATCAAAGAAGTTTCCATCCGGTGGAACGTGGTCCTGACCGAAGACTTCGGAAAAAATCTCGGAAATCTGGGTTTCCAGATCAGTCGTAGGTGTCTGGTGAATAGGAGCTCCGTCGTTCAAAAGACCAATTTGCAACGACAGCGCGGTTTGGTCGATCTTTCCGTTTGGAAGACGCGGAAACATTTCCATCCAGTGGATTTTTGCTGGCAAGAAAGGGGCTGGCAGGCGGTCGGCCAAACTGGTTCGCAGATGGTCAGACCGACCGTCGTCACCATGACCCTCAATGCACAAGCAGACCGCGCCCGATACTGCCATGGCAACCGATGGCGTGCTACCTAAAACGTCTTGCGCGGCTGCTTCGACCTCACCCAGCTCGACGCGATGACCACGTACTTTGATCTGCCTGTCAGCGCGTCCGATAAAGGTGATGTCCCCGGCGTCATCGACGCGGCCGAGGTCCCCGGTCTTATAAACGCGCCCCAATTCGCCTGGTCGTTCCTGAAAGCTGGCCGCTGTCTGGTCGGATGCGTTCAAGTAACCTTCGGCCAACGTAGGTCCGGCGATGAGAATTTCTCCGATAACACCGGTGGGTTTGGGAATGCCGTCCTTGTCACAAACTGCCACCGACAGACCTGGCACCGGTTTTCCGATGGGGACAGGCCCTTCCGAATGTTTAGTTGCATCATAAGCCGTGGCCCAAACGGTCGCCTCTGTCGGACCGTATTCATTGACGACCCGGACACCGGGCAACGTACGGCTGACTGTGTCGCACACCTCTGCGGTCAGCGCCTCACCTGCGGGGATAATCGTCTTTAAATGCGCAAGATCGCTTGGGGCGATGGTCGTCAGCAAAGCCCGTGCCAGACTCGGCAAGCACAGAATATGAGAGACTCGATGTCTGGCGATGAGCGCACCCAATTGCTCGGGTGATTGCTCGGCCCTGAACGGGGAGATCACCACATGCCCGCCAGTTGCAAGGGGCCAGTAGAGACCCGGAACAGAACTGTCGAACGCAAGAGAAGATACCATTAGATAGGCGTCGGGTGTTTCACCGTAGACTTCGTCCCGAGCGCCCGTTGATCGAGCCAACGCATCTTGTGAAATCAAAACTCCTTTGGGCTGACCTTGTGAACCAGAGGTGAAAATCACGTATGCCAGCTTTCCTGGTCTTGGCGAGAACTCGGCGGTTCTGGGCGCTGTTTCAATCAGGAGGGTATCGGCGGCATGGGGCGGGAGTTTCTCGGCCATTCGTTCAGATGAGAGCACGCGGCGTGGTTTCACAATTTCCACGATCTGACGCAAACGCTCTTCCGGATAGGTCATGTCCAATGGCACATATGCGGCACCGACCATCCAGACGCCGAGGAACGCGGCCAAAGACTCGGCGCCGCGATCAAGCGCAACTGGAACAATTTCATCGGACGCGACGCCTGCCCTGGCCAGCATTGACGCGATACCAGAGGCGCGGTCCAAAAGTTGTCGGTAGGTGAGGGTTGTTTCACCGTCACTCACCGCTGGCGCATCCGGGTTTTGGTCCACTTGCTCAAGGAAACGATCAAGGACAAGCGGGTACTGCTGAGACGTGGGTACGCGCATCGCAGGCAGCGCGTTTTGCATGACGTCTTGAATGGTTCCTGATCGATTGGAGACAAGCGCGCGCACCACGGCTGCGTAGCGCTCCAAGATCTGCTGAGCGGTGGCGCCGGACAACTTGGTTCTATCGAAATAGAGCTCGCACCCGATTGCGGCCCGGGGCGTGACAAGCATTGCCAGTGTATAGTTGCTCGACTGAATGGTCTTCAAATCTCGCAACTTTATTGCGCCGAACTGATGCTGGGTTTCTGCGACCCCCTCGTTTACAAAGAGCGTGTTAAAAAGCGCGGTGCCTTGCGGCAAGGGGGCCAGCGCTTGGACTTTGGCAAGCGGCACGTGATCGTGGCGCGCGTGAGTCTGTTGTAGCGCTTGGAGACGGGTCAGAAATGCCTCTGTGTCCTCATGCGCATCCAAGGACAGTCTGAGTGGGAGCGTATTGATGAAGGCGCCAGCGGCCTCCGCAATACCAGGGATTTCTGGCGGCCGGCCCGCGGATGTTTGACCAAAGACAACGTCATCACGGCTCATAAGATGTCGAAGCATCAGCGCCCAAGCTGCCGACAAGACGGTATTTGGCGTCACCCTACATGCGCGGGCCATGTCCAATAGTTGCTTGGTAAGGTCTTCTCCGATCTCCAGTTGGATGTGGCCATGGCCACGGCGCGCCGCATCAACAGGCGCAAAATCCAACTGCGAAGGCTCTTCAAGACCCTTCAGATGATCGGCCCAGTAGGCGTCATCAATCTCTGCGCGCCCACCTTTGCGAGACCAGACCAGGACATCGCGAAGACTGGCCGGTTTTTGTTGCGGAGCGGGTTCGGAGAGGTATCTGCGAAAGACATCGCGAAACACCACGGACGTTGACCATCCATCACTGATCAGGTGATGAATAGTCCAGACCAGAATGTGGTGCGTAGCAGACCGACGGATCAGTTTTACCGCCATGAGAGGCGCTTGCGCCAAATCGAACTGTCGGGATTGCTCCAGAAGGATCAGGTCGCCCAGCGTAGTGTCCACTTCCTGTTCGGGCTTCAGTGACCAATCCAACATCTCCCAAGGCAGTGTCACCTCTGACTTGATGACTTGCACAGGTTGCTTCACGCCTTCCCATACAAAGGCTGCACGATAGGCATCCCGGTCAGAGATAGCCTCTTGCATGACCTGCGATAGTCGATCCGGGTCCAGCGGCCCTTCTATATGGCAAGACAGAACCGCGACGTATCGACCGGTGATCTCGGGATTTTCCAACACATGGAAAAGCATTCCTGACTGCGCAGGCAACAGCGGGAGAATGTCGTCAACGTCTGCGGGTCGCATAGGGTTAGGATAGGGCCCGAGCGATCGAGGCAAAATCATCGTCATCAAGGCCAAAATCAACCGCGTCGTCGGTGACGCCATTCACATCTTCGGTGGCGGGAAGAGCCTCGGCAGCGACCGCCAGCTTCATCAGCGTGCGGTGCTCAAACACAGCGGTGGCAGGAAGGGCGATGCCATCTTCGTTGGCTTTCATTGCGATTTTGATGGCAGATAGTGAGTCAATTCCAAGATCGAAGACGTCGGCATTGCGATCCACCTCTGACGCTCCGATGACCTGGGCCAATATATGCGCCAAACGGTGTTCCATAGGGGTTTCCGGAGGCGTCACAACGACCGCTTTCGCAACCGCGGGTTCCGGCAACTGCAAGGTATCTATCTTGCCATTCGGCGTGAGGGCGAAGTCGTCAACCACGACAATATGTGCTGGATGGGTTTCAAGTGGCAGCCTTTCACGTATCGCCGCCCACAATGCGTCGTCGGTTACTGTCCCGTCTGTGGAAACATAGGCCACGATCCCTTCTGCATCAGGCTCTTTTGCAATGGATCCTCCGAAGCCAATTTCATTCAGAATGTCGGACACAACGGTTTGATCGATGTCGTCGTTCAGTTCGTCCAAAGCTTCTTGGCGGGTTTTGTGACCCATCCGCACGTCCCAACTGTATGGCAGTGCATAGTTGTGAAAGCCTTCGCGGGTTTTGTGAACGTATATGCCCACATCATTAATCAGGCAGTTGGTCGACCGCCCGGTATCTCCCGGCCTGTGCCAAGTACCTTGCTGCTCAAGGAAACTGTAAATTTCGGACACCGGCACATCGACGTAACGGTACAGATCCACAACTTCGACCTCGTCCAAAAAACCGCCATCCGACAGGTCAGCGGTATCCAGCAAGCGCGCCACTGCATCATCTTCTCCGTGATACCTGCGCCGGGCTTCGATCACCATGTTTTCAAGTTGAGCGCATGTCGGCGCGGCGTTGGAAAAGAGCTCGGGCGTCAAACGCGTCTCAAAAAACTGGCCACGCGACAAACCAGTGACGATGATCGGCGCACCCTCTGCCCGCGCGGTGCGGATTCCAAGAGTGTAGACCGCCTTGAAACATCCCTGACACACATTCGAATGGGTCTTAAGGCTGTCGACGAAGATCTCATTCATCTTGTCGGTTGTGAGGAATCTGTGGTCCCAACCCAAGTGCTCTGACACACGCTTTATGTTCGCCTTGGCGCCGTCCGAAATGTAGCCGTTGTCCAACGTCACAGCCAACACGCGCGACGTGAGCGCCGCGAGGCGATAGGCAGCATAGGTGCTGTCTTTCCCGCCGCTCAAAAGCATGACCGCATCGTACTCTCCACGAGATTTCGCGGACGCTTTGCGCACGATCTCCTCCAACTCAGGCTCCGGGCGGAAATAGGCTTGAGCGCGATCCTGATAGCTGCTGAAGCCTTCGCAAATCATGCAGAGCCCGTCAGCATTGAACGTGGCGCCAGGATACGTATCCGGCAATCCACACTGTGTGCAAAAATGAGAAGGTTCTCGAACCTCTTTCGCCTTGGGTAGAGCGACATGAGCGGCCTTTACACCCGCTACGGACAGGAGGGTGTTTTGAATCTCGGCTGTTTCAATGCGGACACCGCCGACCTTGAGTTGTTGATCCGCGCGACCCAAATACTCGACCACGCCATCAGACTTCATACGACCAATGTCGCCGCTCCGATATAAGCGCTGCCCGCCTTCGGTGTGAACGAAACGTTCCGCTGTCAGATCCGGTTGCCCCAAATAGCCTTCAGCCAACCTGCCACCAATACAGATTTCGCCTTTGACCCCAAAAGGAACCAGCGCCAAAGCGTCATCACGCATCGAAAGCGATACACCGTCAGCCGGACGTCCGATTGGGACCGATGGCGATGTATCAGTATCCGGGTCGTAGCGGTGGATCATACATCCGACAACGGCTTCGGTCGGACCGTATTCATTAATAATCTCGATCGTCGGTGACAAAATATGCCGGGCTTTTTGGCACAAGCTTCGGGACAGGTTTTCTCCGCCCAAAACCAACGTCCGTATCCGATTGACATGCTTGCCTGCTTCGCAAACCAGCGACAAATGCGATGGCGTGAGCTTTACGACATCCACTGCGTCTTCTGAAAGGACATCCAGCACGGCCAGATCCGTCTCTCCCGTCTCGGGATAAACGACGAGCGTACCGCCGGACGTCAGCGGTGCGAAAATGGATGTGATGGTCAGGTCAAAGGAGAGAGACGAAAAGAACGCATAATCCGCAGGCCCTTCGCCCCCAAACTCTTTGGCGGCCCAAACGATGTAGCGCGACAGACCACTTTGGGTGACAACGACCCCTTTGGGCACGCCTGTTGAGCCAGACGTAAACAGGACATAGGCCGACTTGGAGGGGACAATTGGTTCGGGATCTGCGGTGCTTTCCGTTATACGAAGGGGTTGCACTCCGGCGCTCTGAACTGCTGTCAGGGTTTCGCTATCGACAAAAGCAGCTGGGGCCGAGGCCGCCTCTAGAATCACGCGCAAGCGGTGCGCGGGCGTATTCGCGGACACCGGCACAAAGGAACGACCAGCGCGCATAATTCCCAGGATTGCAACAATGCAATCAAGTGACCGGCACATGTGAACAGCGATTGGGCCAGCCGGCAGAGCCTGATCTGCGATATCGGCTGCAGCACCGCCGCTTCGTAGCCAAAGATCGCTGTAGCTAAGCGTCCTGTCACCCTCACGCAATGCAACTGCGTTGGGGTCGCGTTGAACTTGTCTCTGGATGGTCTCCAGAACTGTTTGGTCCGATACGGCAGTCTCAGAAGGCCCGTGGATAAGCTGCGTCAGGCGGGCGGTTTCATCTTCTGAGCACAGGGGGATTTGCGATAATGCAAGTGCGGTATTGTCGGCCAAAGTGCTCAGCAACTGTTCAAAATGATTAACCACGTCTTCGGCCTGAACGATCGCTAGCACGGTATCATTCACGTCCAACGAGATCTTCAAACCGGTTCCGTCGAAATCGGTCACGTGCAGCCGCAATGGATGGTGCGCATCGTGGGCGCCGCTATGGATCCAGTCGACACTCGCCGGTCCACCCGCAAAGGTGCCGAACTGGGCATGGACGAAGTTCAAAACGTTCGCCCCGCCGCGTGTATTCTGATGGGCGACCGCATTCGGCCGGGCACGTTTCAAGAAATCGCCCAAGCCCTCTTTGACCCGCGCAAAGAGAGACTCAAAATTATCACCGCCGCTGACG
The DNA here is from genome assembly GCA_964402685.1 of uncultured Aestuariivita sp. GTDB lineage: Bacteria > Pseudomonadota > Alphaproteobacteria > Rhodobacterales > Rhodobacteraceae > Aestuariivita. The sequence goes on from CAYODE010000021.1 coordinate 12,289, forward strand.
CCAACGGACAATGGCAACACCTCGACAAAAAGCCCCATGGTCTCCCGGTCGGCCGCAGAAAGGCGATTGTGAGACGGGATACCGATCACGACACGCTCGTCACCCGTGACCCGGTGCAAAAAAGCTACATAGGCTGTGAGAAAGAGTGCAAGGCGCGTGAGGTCCGGGGTAAAAAGCCTGAACTTTCCGATCTCTGCCAGCGCCAGAAAACCCTTTATATGCGCCTTTTCAGGATCAATGGACACGCGTGTAGACCAAGGGGTGCGCCCCCGAGTGGCTCCGTACGGAAGTGTCTGGGCTTGATGGATCGGCGTTTGCCCATCCGCTGTAGGGGCCGACGCTTGAAACGCTGCATCGATCCGTTTAGCGGCGTCAAAGAAAGAGCGGCTTTTTGCGGCTTCTGCTTTGGCAGTCATGTAGCGGTCTGACACCGCCTGAAACAGAAGTGCGCCGGACTGTGCATCGCAAGCTATATGGTGCTGTGCGGACAGCCAGACCCAGTGGTCCTCTGCGTACTTGACCAGCGCGGCGCGGTAACTGCCCTTTGCAAGATCAAATGGCTTGTCGACCCAGTCTTTCAGATAGCCTTGCAACTTGGACTCCGGATTTGAGCAAGCACTGAAATCCAGAATACTGGGCAGTTCAAAGTTGGCCGCACCAACACGCTGTGTGACGGCCCCCTCACGTTCTTCGAAAACCGCGCTCATGGCATCAGAGGTGTTCACAACGAATTCCAAAGCATCGGCAAAGCGTCGCGGTTCAATTCGTTGGAACAGATCAAAGCGCCACACCATCGTGTAGCTGGGATCGTCTGGCCTGAGCTTCGTCCCGTGCCAGAACAAAAGTTGGCTTTGCGTCAGTGGGGTACCATTTACGGCCTCAGTCATTCGCAAGCCGCCCCTGCAAGTAGCCGCTAATGGCATTTATCGTCTCAAAATTCTCGATGAGTACATCAGAGAATGGTATGTTCAGATCATAAGTCTCCTCGACAAAACTGACCAACGTCATCACGTCGAGCGAATCCAAAAGTCCGCTTATCAACAGCTCTTCTGTGTCACTCACGTGTTCACCCGCAAGAAGTGTCTCGCAGATGAAAACACGGAGAGGTGCGATCTTAATTTCAGGCAGCAGTTCGGTCATTCAATTTTTTTGTGTGCGCTTTGCGGTCAATTTTTCCTGTTGATGTGCGTAACAAATCCTCAACCCGGAAAATCCGGGACGGGACGCAATATGATGGGAGGGATGCTTTTGCATGGGCTGCAAGGTCTGAGGTTTCGAATTCTCCGGACACAAAAGCGAGCAGGCGTTCCCCGTCTTCAGCCATGACGACTGCAACTTCACGCACACCATCGCATTGGTTCAAAACCAGTTCGACCTCGTCCAGTTCGACACGAAAACCACGCAGCTTGACCTGACGATCTGCGCGACCAATCAGCATGAGCTCACCACTCTCAGTCTGAGTGACCAGATCGCCCGTTCGGTAAAACCGCATAGGCACCCCGTCATGCTCGTGCGTTACGATCACCTCGGCCGTACGCTCCGTGTCGTTCCAATAGCCTTGCATGACTTGGTCAGAGGCAATCAGCAACTCTCCAGTATCGCTTACCACCGCTGTCACGCCTTGGTCAGGGAACCCGATCGGACATGCTGTTTTGCCGTCGATCGCCCCAGTCGGGATCGCCGCGGTCGTGCAATGATTTGTTTCCGTGGGTCCATAGGCGTTCAAGTATGTCGCTTGCGGGACAAAACTCGCAAAAGCCTGCAGGACCGACGGCGGCATGACTTCACCAGCAAACATAACCACCCGCAAACTGGACAGGTCACGGTCTTCCAGAACCCCGCGATGGGCCAACTGCGCCATCGCATGGGGAACCGAGTACCAAACGGTGACAGCTTCCTCCTGAACCAACTGTGACAGGCTGGCGGGTATTTTCGTGTAGATCTCTGGTATAGCCACGATCGTTGCACCTACCGAAAGCGTGGAAAAAATGTCGAAGATCGACATGTCAAAATGGAATGGCGTCAAGTGGCTGACCCGATCCGTTTGCTTCAGGTCGCAGCGCTTTGCAGCCATCCTTGCATAGGCATTGCCGCTTTTGTGCGTATGACAAATCCCTTTCGGCGTTCCCGTCGATCCGGAGGTGTAAAGAATGTACGCAAGATCGTCTTCCGTTCGATCCAACACAGGTGCGGTCAATCCCCCACTGACCGCGACCGAAATCGGAATTGCAGTGTGTGCGGAGGGGATACGTTGTGCGCTCTTCTTATCTGTCAGTACATATCTGAGCGTGCAATCATCCAAAATTGAAACTATGCGCCTTTCCGGCGCCGATGGATCGATCGGGACATAGGCCGCTCCAGCTCTCAAAATACCTAGGATCGCCGCGATCGCTTCAAAAGATTTTGCAGCGCACAATCCGATCCGGTCGCCGACACCCACGCCGCGCGTGGAAAGATGGCCTGCGATTGCGGACGAGGCTTTTTCCAACTCGGCATAGCTGTATGCCTCACCAGCAAAACGAATTGCGGTCGCATCAGGTCGCCGTTCGGCCCAATGCTGAGCCGCGCTATCTAGCAACGCGAACTCCACTACCCCCCTCCTGACGCCGCAAGCGCAGCAGGAAACAAGAGATGTTGTGTTCTTTCAACGAACCAGAAAATGGCCACTGCGATAAGCGCAACGGACCCTGCCTGCAAAGCCACAACGCGATAGGCCGCTAGGTGGCGCATCGCAAAAAGGATGGGGAAGACGGCCAGAACGATGGCAATCTGACCCAATTCAACGCCGATGTTGAAGGCCGCAAGACCCAGCGCCTTGCGCGCAGGATCCAGACCAAGGGGTTCAAGGACATTCGCAAAGCCAAACCCATGAAAGAGACCAAAGACGAAGACAACGATCCAGGAATGCGTATGGAACCGGGGAAAGATGTTCCCCAAGGCAACGACAGCAATCGAGATAGCGATCACTGCTTCGACGAAGACCACAGGCAAAGTCAAAATATCAAACGTTGCAAGGCTTAACGTGACGGTGTGCGCAAGCGTGAAGACAGTCACTATGACCACGGTTGATCTGAGACTTTCACGCAAAGCTTCGGACGGTTCCCAGCGCCCGTGTCGAATGATCATCACAGACGGTATCAAAAGCGCGATCAGGAATAGAACGTGATCGAACCCCAGCCAGATATGCCAAATCCCATGTTGTATGAATGTTTTTGTGACATCCGCCGACCGCTCGTCATTCAGGAAAAGCGTCTTAGGTCCGTCACCCGGTAAAAACGCCAGCGAGATGTAAGCCTCGTTTTCGTCCATGCCGTTGCGCGTGTTCGACCCGATCAACGCGTATCCCCGGTGATCGGGATCGATGTCTGAAAACAAAGCATCATAAGACATCTCGATCGTAACCGGCGTTTGTTCGATACCAAGAACATCGAATTGCAACTGTGCGAACGTACCAGCTTCGGTAACCAGATACTCGACGCCATCAAAGGCAACATCATACGCGCGGCCATCGGAAAAGAGCTGCAACCTTTCTTCGAAATAGGCCGCGATTTCAGGAAATTTAGCGGCGACCTCTTCAACCGTTAGCGGCCCTTCCGCCTGGCCACCGGGTGAGACGACCTTCGCCAATTCAGTCAATCGAACCTCAACCCGCCCGCTGAGAGTTGTCTCAGTCACGTCAAAATACACGTAACTTTCATTGAAGCTGTGTGCGGCTGCTGCATTCGCTGAAAACGCAAGCCAAACCGCGAGGAAAAAGGATGTTATCCACGCGAGATGCGTGCTCTTCATTGCCTGGGCTTTCATCCGCCTTACCCCCGCCGCCGTCCCGCCAGCTTTGATATTATTTGTCGTTGTACGTCCGACGTACCGGAATAGATCACTCCGCCTAAGGCATCGTTCACATCAATACCGGTTTGCGACGTGCTCAAGTAGCCTGCACCTCCGAATGTACGGATTGCGTCGATGCTGGACGCCAGAAAAGCTTCGGACAAATGCAGGTTGCAAATCGCAGCCAGGGACGTCAGCGGTGCGTCCGCGTCATATGTTCGCGCCGTCTGTTCCAAGAGCAGACGGGAGGTTTCAAGACGCACAGACATATCTGCAATACGATTGGCAACGGACTGATGTTCAATGATGGGTTTTCCGAACGACTGCCGTTTGCGGGCAAAAGCGACACAGTCGTTTAACTGACGGTTCATGGCCCCCACGTGAGGCGCGAGGATAAACGCGCGTTCCCAGTCCAAAACGGCTTGAAACAATTGTGCACCGCTTCCCTCCGGACCAATCCGACGATCCTCAGGGATCCAGCAATCGTCAAAGGTCAGCGTTCCCATAGGTAACGTTTTCAGGCCTGCCTTTTGCTGTTCGTCTCCTCTAACAAAGCCTCTGTCATTTGCCTCCACGATGAATGCGGAAATGCCCCAAGATTTCTTCGCAGGAGCCGTTGTCGCAAAAACAATAACCAGGTCGCAAATCGGCGCCATGCCGATATAGGTCTTTGTCCCATTCAAGACATAGCCGTCGTCCCTTTTGTCCGCTTGAGTGGATAAAGAGAGAGCGTCAGATCCCGAGCTTTGCTCGGTCAATGCAAAAGCGCCAATTGATCGCCCGTGACACAGATCAGGCAGGTATCGCGTTTTCTGATCCACGGTCCCAAACCGTGCTATCGGTTGTTGCACGGTCCAAACATGCGAGTTCAATCCCATGGTGAACCCGTTGTCTGAGCACAACTCACCAAAGTCCCGCATGGTCCGAACAAATTGTTCCGTGCTTTGTGCCGCCCCGCCAAATTCTAGCGGCATCAAAAGCTTCAACAGTCCAGCTCGCCCTGCCGTGCGCCAAGCTAAACGCCAATCGTGTTCGAGGTCCTTTGCAATGGCGGCACATATGTCTTTCAGCGAACCAGTCTGATTTGCATCACCGATTTGCACCGAAGAAGACCGCGACATAACAAACTCCAAACAGATACGCTGGCACCCTGGGTAGCAGAGGTGAAACTGAGACACCTGGGACCTGTAACATGCGGTGAGACTTAGAGTATTTGCCCCGAATGTCCAAAACGATGAGTTGATGGTCTTCGCGACATGGCAGTTTGAAGTTGGCGGATCTGGCTCAAATCAAACTTGCTTCCTAAACGTTCGGGGTTGGCAGGCCGAAGCCATGCAAAGCTTCGGCCACTATCTCATCTGAATCGTCTTAATTCGTCGGCGTCAGGTCCACCAATGTTGGTTGCCTATCACCGGCTGTTTCAAAGACTATTTTCTCGCCGTCCAACTTTTCAAAATCGATACGTTTCATATCGACCATATGTACCGTCCGGTCGAACATTGTGTGGTAGTAATACACAAGGTTTTGGGAGTCGCTGGCCGCCGTGACTTGGGTCGCGCTATAGATCTGATCGTCCAACTGTACATCGTCTTGTGCGCCTTCAGCCGCATCAGCGGGAATGTTGAAGTTATCCAGAATTCTGAACGCTTCTCGCACCGTGTCATACCCACCCTCTGTTTCTCGGGCCGTTTGCGAAAAGGCCACAGCGCGCACAAAACGAGAAGGCGGCGTGAAGTCACCAGGAAGACCAATCATCCCACTGCCAGCGCCAAGGGGCGCAAAGGTTACTCCGTTCGCCTCTACTTCGGGCAGACCTAGGGCAGACAGGTTCACGTAGTTGTTCAGATTGGTCATATGCCAGTCGTAATTGGGCGAGTTTGTGATCACCCCTAGCGGCGCGTCAAAAACTGTGAGCTCACCATCTATGTATTCCACGACAACGCGACCGCCGAAACGATCCGCGATGAGCATATGAAGTGGGAATGGAAACCCAAGCGTGTCATCCACAACACCGACGACCCGAATGTTCTCAAGACCTGCCACTGCTTCGTCAACAGTTTCAAATTTTGACAAGACATAACCCGCTAGCAAATCACCGGGGATAGAGTTATCGGCGGAATCTGGCAGATACTCTTGATACTCGGTGTACCCGGGAAGGTAGAAGAGCCCCGCTGTCAGCCCCGCTTCGTTGATGCCATCTGCGGGCGCTCCGTGGTCAAGCATGCTGATACCAACCACACCAAACCGGCCGGTCCAGGTTGCGCCATCTTGTCCATCGGGCATTTCGCCGGCGGAGTATTCAAAGTTTCTGGGGACGATATTGATTTTGGTTTGAAGATCGAACGGCCCCCATTCCGCCGTCCGTGCGCGAATGATACTTCCGTCAAGCCCCGTTAGCATGATGCCTGTGCAGGCCCAAGCCATTGATACAGAAGCAAGAAGAGCGGCTCCTGCTTGAAGAGTTGTACGCATTATTCCACTTAGATACATGATCGTTCTCCTGTTGAATTTGCGCGCCCCCACCCACGTGAAACCACCATAGCGGTATCACCCAATAGTTGTATGACTGATTTGTCTTAAGTCGTCGCTTTGCCCCTAAATCACATGCGGCAACACTGGTGAGGCCCCGAGCGTTGCGCACGTCTGATCACTTTTCGAAACGTCTATCGTCGTTTTTGGCTGCGGTTTGGTGTATTCAGCGACCAAACACATCGCGATGGAATGGCGGTACGGTGATTTTAAAGCGTTCGTTAGCATTGGTATCAGTGATGCTGGCCCAAACGGGTGCGGCCGTCGCGGACCCCATCGATGAGGCACGACGTTGGATTGAAGCCTCAGTCGTCGAAGTTTGCCCTAAACCGGTTACAAGTGGGTTTGATGTGCAGCTGGCATTGCCTGGGGTTTGGCTTCTGGAAGAGCAGGCTTTCCCCAACAGCCAAAATCCTAACCGGCTGGTTATTCGCTTTGGAATTCCAGATGGCGGCGAGCTGACACTAGAGAGGCGTCAGGCGGGCGAAGTCCTTCGCCAGTTTCGGGCTTCGGTATCAATGCCACTGCAGGACGAATTGACACCGGCGATGCAGGCCATTGCAGACGGAGCGTGCGTCGTGCGCTCTGGTCGAGCGATCCGCAGTGAAGGTCCGACGGAAGTCTTTCTTGACCAGCTTGACGCGGATTTGGTCACGGTAAGGTGGACAGAAACGCTTCAGACGGCCTGGCCGGAAGGCGTCGATCCCGGTGGAGTGCGTGTGGCATTGATAGATACCGGTTTGGCTTATGACCTTAGCATCTTTCGCGACCGGTTGGCGCGCGGGTCGGACGGAGCACCACTGGGATATGACTTCTGGGATCTCGATCCGTGGCCTTACGACGGGGATACAGGTCGCGGACCCTTCTTGCCGATCCGGCATGGCACTGCGGTCGCTTCGATCTTGGTGGAGGAATCCCCGACGGCCGCTTTGATCCCATACCGTTTTCCCCGGCCAGATATGACTCGCATGGGCGATCTGGTTGATCAGGCTGCAAAGGACGGCGCCCGCCTTCTAGCGATGCCGCTTGGGAGCAACCGAACAGAAGATTGGCGAACCTTCCTTGACGCCTTGGACCGCCATGATCTGCTTGCTGTTGTCTCTGCCGGCAATGACGGGCGCAATATTGATATCGAGCCGGTCTATCCTGCCGCGTTCGACCATCCCAAGATCCTCGCCGTGACCTCGTCAGACGGCTTTGGGCGCCTGGCGGTGGGATCAAACTGGGGACCGCAGAGTATCGACATTATGCTGCCTGCCGAGAACTTGAGCGTGACGGATTTTCGCGGGGCGTCCGGCGTGGCATCCGGGTCAAGCTATGCGGTACCCCGCCTGGCAGCTATGGCCGCGCGGGTTCTGGAGCGAAACCCTGAGCTGACGGCCGAGGAGTTAAAGGCGCGGTTGATTGGCTTGGCTGCGCCCTCGCCTTTTGAGGAAGATGGTGTCGTGGCAGCAGGTTGGATACCAGACCCTCTTGTGGATTGATCAGTTGCGCCGCGGTGGTGCGGGCGGTGCATTGTCGATGAAACGTCTCGCTGCTTGCGCCTGGCGCGGATCAGCAGAGAGCAGAAACTGGTAGGCTTGCTCGGCCAACTCCGGCTCACCACCCCATACTCCCGACTGAATGGCAAACCTGAGAGCACCGGGGTCCTCCGGCGCGATCTCCATCAGGAAACGGGCATGCTCTGTCATCTCTTCGAAACGCGCGCCAAGTTGCAGCGACACCAGAAGGGAGATGCGCGCGTTGATCGAATTGGGGACTTGTTGCACCGCTTGCCCATGTAACTGGGCAGCCCCGTCAAACTCCGCAGCTTGGGCCAGAACTCGACCAGCCTCTAAAAGCTGGCCGTGGTTCATCGCGATGGAACAGGTATCGATTAGCGTATTGAACGCGACTGTTCCGCCAGCCGCAGAGGTGTCGATGCCATCAGCACAGTCTGCATACGCACGCCCCAATCGCTTGGTCAGCGGTTCGGCTGCATCATCCGTGCGTCCAGCCAGGAGCGCGCGTACATCCACTAGCGGGATTGCCTCGAACCGACCATCTCCACCGCCGACGGCGATGCCAACGAGTTGACCATCCGCTTGCACTAAGGCCCCACCGCTGACGCCAGGCTGCATCTGCGAGGTGACGTGTATGCGGCCCAGTTCTGCTTCCGGTGCGGGCGCGGCGATTAAAACTCCCGAGTCGAAGACCCGGATCTCTTGGCGTGCAATATCGGCGCCGACCGCAAGGAAACTGGACGATGTTAACGCACCGCCTTCCAATTCCGGGATGTGGCCAGCCTCAGGCAACCCGTCTACTTCAAGAAGGACGAGGTCACCGGTGTAAGTTGATGGAACAACGCGCGCGCCACGTGGACCGCCGGGAGTGTGCACCACCGCGTCGTTGCGGTCTCCGACAACATGGCGATTTGTGACTACTAAATCAGGCCCTATGCGGGTCGCGCTGCCAAGCGGATCAAAGCTGGACACCGGGAAGACGGCCTGTCGCATCAAGCAGACCGGTTGAGGGTGTGGGCAATCACCTAGTGGGTTTGCTGCCTTGTCCTCGGTGTCTGTGCTGGTCGGTTGCAGCAACATGATCCGGTCTTCACGCTTTCCCTCCCTTTCGATGACGAGTGCGACACGTTCCGCGTCCCCGGGCAAGACAGCGAGGGCCGCCGTTGCGTCTCGCGGGTCCTGAACCCGACGCGCGCCTATCTGTAGGATCAAATCACCAGGTCTGATCCCTGCGACGTCTGCCGGTCCTCCGTCCGCGACCGACCTCACCACAGGCGCAGCAATCCTGGTCAGTTGTTCGCGCGATCCGAACGCGAGCTGCCAACCGGGATCGGGGTACCTTACCTCACCCATCGCAAGAAGGTCGTCGGTGACGCGGATCAAAAGCTCCGTCGAAACGGCAAAGCTGACCCCAGTATTGGTGTCGCTTTGTGAGGCAAAAATCGCCGAGACCATTCCGACTAATCGACCGTCAGCATCGACGAGCGCCCCGCCGGAACTGCCAGGGTTGATCGCCGCGTCCGTTTGTACAAAGTCCTCCACCGGGTTGAACCCTGCATTCGAGACGTGCAGCGCAGAAACGACGCCACACGCGACCGAGAGCCCCAGCCCAAATGCGTTTCCGATTGAACAGATGGGGTCTGCAAGAGCGGGGTCAGGTGCCACTTCAAACGGGCGCAGGGGCGCATCAACAGCCAACACCGCGATGTCACTAGCCGGATCATGCCCGATTAGACGGGCAGGTAGGATCCGGCCATCGAAGAGCCGAACATCAATGTGACGGGCAGGTTCAATGACGTGCCAGGCCGTGGCGATCACACCATCTTTGAGAACAACACCGCTGCCTTCTGGTGCCACGCCCGGCGCGGCGCCAGTGCCGCCTTGCGCCCGACCGGGCCAGACAGGCAAGACCGAGACAACCGATTGCTCGGTTCCAGAGGGTAAAGCCTGAGCACGATCCAGAAGGCCAATCACCAACGCAAGCGCGAGCAACCCAAACCGAAGATTTTGCGCCAGTGTCATAGTTAACCTTCCCAGCATCAGAGGCGCTGATATGAGCATATCCGCTGCGTCGTCGGCAAGAATAGTCATCACGTCTTTTGATAGGATGGAGAGCGCGGCGCGCGCATTTGCGCAGATCACTTCCATTTCCAAATGCTGGCATGCACTAGGAACCCATGCATGCCCTGCCCCGTGGCGCTGTTAACTTAATACCTCAAACCGGTGCAAAGATATCCCGATAGCGATCTCTCAGAATATTCTTCTGGACTTTACCCATCGTATTTCGCGGCAAGCTTTCAATCGTCATGAGTTTGCGAGGATGCTTGAAGCGGGCAAGGGACGCGCCCGCGGCTTCCGAAATCGCGCCCAGGTCGAGAGTTTCTCCGGGCACAGGCACGATTAGGCCGAGGACGGTTTCGCCGAAATCTGCGTGCGGGACGCCGATCACAGCGCTTTCCAAAACACCGGGCTGGTCGTTGAGGATCAGCTCAATTTCCTTTGGATAGATGTTGTAGCCACCAGAGATAATCAGGTCCTTGTTTCGGCCGACGATATGGACGTAGCCATCTTCGTCGATTTTGCCGAGATCGCCTGTGATAAAGAAGCCATTTGCACGCAACTCGGCAGCCGTTTTTTCCGGCATCTGCCAATAACCTTTGAAGACGTTCGGACCCCGGACCTCAATCTGGCCTATGGTACCTGTGTCCAACGCCTCACCTGACTCCGGGTCTGTGATCTTGAGCTCAACACCAGGAAGCGGCATGCCAACCGTGCCCGCACGACGATCGCCGTCATAAGGGTTCGATGTGTTCATGTTGGTTTCCGTCATGCCGTAGCGTTCGAGGATCCGATGGCCTGTCCGCTCTTGGAACTCTTTGTGCGTTTCGGCCAAGAGCGGCGCAGAGCCCGACACGAACAAACGCATGTGATCCGTCAGATCCTTGGTGAAATGCCGGCTGCCCAGTAGCCTGGTATAGAATGTTGGAACGCCCATCATGCAGGTTGCTTGCGGTAGCAAATCAAGCACTGTATCCAGATCGAATTTTGGCAAGAACAGGATCGAGCCACCCGCAATCAGCGAGACGTTTGTTGCTACAAAAAGCCCATGCGTGTGAAAGATGGGAAGCGCGTGCAGCAGGACGTCATCCGAACTGAATTTCCAGAATTCAGCGAGAGTTGAGGCGTTCGACAGCAAATTGCCTTGGGTCAGCATCGCGCCTTTTGAGCGTCCGGTCGTTCCTGATGTGTAAAGAAAGGCGGCGAGATCTTCAGGCTGTCGGTCAACGGGTTCGAAATGCCCCGACATCCCATTTGCCTTATTTATCAGTGAACCGGTTCCGTCGCCGTTCAGCGTTTCTACCCGCGCCTTCAGCCTGGCGGCAACCGGTGCCAGCGCAACACGGCCCACACCATCACAAACGACCATTGAAGCGCCGCTGTTTTCAATGAAGTAACTCAATTCATCGACCGTATAGGCCGTGTTGAGTGGCAGAAACACAATACCCGCTTGAACACAGGCGGCATAAAGCGCCAGCGCTTCGGGTGATTTGGCAACCTGCGCGGCAAGGCGGTCACCCGGCTGCAGCCCAATTTGAACCAAAACCTGCGCCATCTGAGAGGCGGTTTTTAAAAAATCCGCATGGCTCCAGATCGTGCCATCTTGCAAAACGAGAAATGGCGTCGTCTTTCCGGCGTGAATACCAAACAAAGCTTCGTATAGAGGGTTCGCCATCAGGTTAGCTCCTATGCTGGGATCTTTGATGCGGCCGTGCTTAACTGCTGGATTTCGGCAGAAGCGGCCACCTCTTGTACAGCAGAAAATCTTTCATGGTTTTGCGAGACACGGTCCAGATCATAGAGGTAGTTCACCATGACGCCCGCCGATTGGCGCATGCCTTTGTCAGACAAGTCCGCGCGGTGATGCACCTTGTGAACCAGCGCTCCGTTGCCAAGATGGAACCGGGCGACCGGATCAAGCGGCATACCATCGTTGCGCTTTGCGTCGATAAGATAGCGTGCAGACAGAGCCAACAGTTCAACCGGATCAAGCGAACCGGCATCATGCCCTTCCGACGCGAGCCAAGCACCAAGCCCGGGGATCGGCGACAGTGTCACGAAGGTCGACAACCGAGGCAATTCAAGAGACAGATCAGCCGCAACCTGTTTGATCAACGAGTTGCCAAACGAAATACTGGCAAGCCCATCCTGGCAGTTCGAAATCGAATAGAACACTGCCGTGTCCGCATCCTCGGCCTCGATCCCAGATCGCTCAGGCGACAGAAGCGCTTGGATCGAACCCGGAACGCCTTGGGTCAACGCGACTTCGACAAAGATGAGTGGCTCGTCCGGCATAGCGGGGTGAAAAAACGCAAAACATCGTCGATCCGCGGGTTCCAATCTCCGGCGCAAATCCTCCCAACTATCGATGGCGTGCACAGCCTCATAGGCAATGATCTTTTCCAGAATATGAGCCGGGCTCTGCCAATTGATCGGACGAAGAACAAGAAAGCCCCTATTGAACCAGCTTGCAAAAAGGTGTCGAAAATCGAGATCCAGCGCCTCTAGCGCGTCGTCGCCCCGACCGAGCCGAAGAAGATCAGCGCGCATGGACACCAGCGCTTTGGTTGCCCCAGGTACTTGATTAAGGCGGCGTATCAACTCCTGCCGGGGTGGCTCTGCGGCATTCATCAATGCGCGATAGGTCCGTTTGGACTGGCCCTGCGCGTACTGTTCCAAAGCCTCTCGCAGTGCCGTCGGTTCGATGCTAAGACCGTCCGCCAGATGCTGAAAGAAGGCAAGTTTCTCTCCGTCGTCCGACACCGCATACTGCCCAAGGATTTGCCGCGCAGTTGAGAGCCCAGAGACCTCACCCTTGGCCCCGATCAGATCGGCCGCCAATTCGACCATGGACCTGTCATCCGAAGCGGATGGAGCTGAGGGGCGGTACCGGCGCTCAAAGACTGTGGAGAGGAGATCGGCAAGCAAGGTCATCTCATTGGTCCCATCACTTGATCCGGCAACCACGTCGCAAGACCGGGGAAAAGGCATAGCAGCACGATCGCAATAACCATGCATGCCACAAATGGCAGTGAGCCACGCAGGATTGTCTTAAGGGAAATATCCGGCGCGATGCCGTTGATCACGTAAAGGTTCAAACCCACCGGAGGAGAGATCAGACCGATCTCCATGTTGATAGTCAGAACAACAGCAAACCAGATCGGATCAAATCCAGCGGTGGTGATGATCGGCAGCAAGATGGGTGCCGCCATCAGGATCACAGCGACTGGCGGTAAAAAGAAGCCAGCGATCAGTAGAAAGACATTTACTGCTCCCATCAGCACCCAACGGTTCACGTCCAGCGTTCCAATCCACTCGGCGATGGCCTGGGTGATAAACAGCGAGGACAGCATGTAGCTGAAGACGCCCGCGGCCGCGATAATGAATAGGATCATCACGCTTTCCTTGGTGCTGTCGCGCAGCACAGACCACAGATCGCGCGGGTTCCACAGCTTGTAGATGATCATCGCAATCAGAAGGCACATAAGCGCTCCAACCGCAGCGGTTTCAGACGGCGTCGCAATCCCGCCATACATGGCGTAGAGCACACCCAGAATGATCGCAATAAAGGGCAGAACCCGCGGCAAGATCTCGATTTTCTGGCGCCAAGTATAGGAACCAGCAGACAGCACCGAGGAGTCGCCGGACCGCCAAGTTGCGTAAAGCGACCAGGCCATAAACAATCCCACAAGCATCAATCCGGGGATAACTCCCGCAAGAAACAGCCGACCGATCGATGTTTCTGTCGCAATGCCATAAACGATCATCGTGACCGAAGGCGGGATCAGGATACCGAGCGTGCCGCCGGCTGCGATCGAGCCTGCAGCGATAGCGTCCGGATAGCCACGTTTCCGCATCTCTGGGATGCCCATTTTACCGATAGCTGCGCAAGTCGCCGGGCTGGAGCCCGACATGGCCGAGAAGAGTGCGCAAGCGCCGAGGTTGGATACGACCAAGCCACCTGGAACCCGCGTCAGCCAACGCTCCAGCGCCTCGTACAGGTCGGCACCTGCGCGGGTCGACGCAATGGAAGCCCCCATAATGATGAACATCGGGATTGAGAGAAGGGCGAAATTGTCGAGCTTTCCAAAGAGGATCTCGGGCATCAGTTCCAACGACCGCATGCCATCAAAGATGATCAGGAAACCCGCAGAGACGATCAAAAGCCCAAGCGCCACTGAGACACCGGAAAACAGGACGACGATCGTTGCGATGGCCACGATGGCCCCAAGTAAAAGCGGATCCATCAGACGTTCTCCAGACCAAAGGGCTTGTCGACGCCGATCAGAACGGCAACGAGGTCCGCTATGAGCTGCAAGAGCAACAGGCCAAAACCAATGGGAATAGCAAGGTATGGGATCCAGAGCCGAACACCCCAGACCGTGTCGGAACGCCAGCCGCGCTCCCAGGCAAAATGCCAATACTCGTAGCCGTAAAACAACATCACGGCGACGATGGCGATCGACAAGCCAAGCGTTAGAAGGCACATAGCAAATCTGGCTCGTTTTGGCAGAGCCAAGGGAATGAGGTCAACATTCACATGGCCTCGCAACCGCTGCACATATGGCAGTCCGATCAGTGTCGCCGCGATGACCAGATAAATGACGGCTTCAGTCTGCCAGATCGTCGATCCGTTCAACACAAACCGAATGAAGATCATCTGGCAGGTGATCATGACCGCAGCCACGATCATTGCCGCTGAACACCAACCCGCGACTGTGGAGATTGCCGCGACCGCGCGCAAAAAGGGATTGTTACCGACCTGCGCAACCGCAGCCGAGCTTTGGCCTGCCATAGCGGCCTCCTGCTGTCTAAGACTTGTTCTTTAGGCGGGGCGACGCGGAGCCGCCCGGCCAATTCAGTTACTCAACCGCCAGAGCGAGATCGAGAAGTTCTTGCCCGCCAGGCGTTTGTTCGATGAACGCCTTATAAGAGGTTTCTTGTGCCAGAGCGCGCCAGGCGTCGAATTCTTCCAAAGACATGTTCGCGATCTCGACACCGTTATCCTTAAAGACCTGAGCAGAGTTGGCATCTTGTTTCTTAGCTTCTTCGAGGTAGAACGCTTCGGCCTTTTCCGCCGCTGCCATGAGTGCTTCTTGTTGCTCCGAGTTCAGCCCCTCAAATGTCGATTTATTCATCAGCAGCGGTTGGTACATGAACCACAGCGCGAAATCGCTTGCCGGGGTGTAGCACGCAACCTGCTCGTAAATGCGGTAGCTGACAAATGATGAGGACGACGTGTTGGCGGCGTTGAGAACACCAGTTTGCATAGCGTTGTAGATCTCAGATGACGCCATCGAGGCAATCGATGCCCCCGCGCCTGAAAGCATCTGTTCAAACGCTTTACCCGCCGCACGGGTTTGCAGCCCCTGCACGTCTTCAGGTCCAGTAATGCACTTGTCTTTGCCAACAAATCCGCCGGCCAAATAACCGTGTACCAAAACCATCACGTCGTCATCGGCCATGATCTCTTCGATCTTGCCCATGAATTCACTTTCGTTCAGGCGCGCTGCATGATCGTGGTTTTTAACAAGGCCGGGCATAAGCGTCAGATTGTAAGCGGGTTGCTGACCGCCTGCATAGCTGAGCGGAAACACTGTCATATCGAGCTGTCCACGGCTTAACGGCTTGTATTGCTCACGTGGCTTGAACAAGGACTTCGAAGGGAAAATCTTGATTTCTAGGTCGACGCCGGCTGCAGTTACTTCATCCGCTACAATCTGTGCAACTTGATGC
This sequence comes from uncultured Aestuariivita sp., assembly GCA_964402685.1. Lineage (GTDB taxonomy): Bacteria > Pseudomonadota > Alphaproteobacteria > Rhodobacterales > Rhodobacteraceae > Aestuariivita. Next base: position 27,942 of record CAYODE010000021.1, read on the forward strand.
CGCACATCCGCAGTGGACCACTGATGAGACAGCCGAAGTTCCGTTGCATGAGCGCTCATCGCACCAGCTAAAAGAGCTACAGCGGACACAGCGGCAGTGAGTTTATAGTTCATAGTCATCCTCCCAAAAACAACACCCGACTCTCGATCGGGGTTGAGGGGAGAATAGCCTGTATGGATGCGAAGTCAACAATCTTGTATACAAGAAGTAAATAATTGCATGCCTACACTTACAATGCTAGATTGCGCCTATGGAACGCAAACGATCGGATGAAATAGCTGACGCGTTGGAAGGGCTGATTTTCGACGGCACCTTCGGCGATGGAGAGCGGTTGGATGAGGTCCAATTGGCAGAACGGTTTTCTGTCTCTCGCACTCCGATCCGAGAGGCGTTCCAACGCCTTGCACAATCTGGTCTGGTGGAGCAGCTTCCAAGGCGCGGCGTCTTTGTACGCCAGCCGGGACCTGTCGAACTGATCGAGATGTTTGAGGTCATGGCTGAGCTAGAAGCCACCTGCGCTCGGCTTGCCGCATCGCGCATCACTGAGGAAGCTTTGCAAGAGCTCAACCAGACGAACAAGCGATGCAATGCGGCGGTGGAGGCGAAAGACAGCGACGAGTATTACCGGGAAAATGAACGCTTTCATGCGATCCTTTATCGACAATCGGGAAATAGCTTCCTTGAGAGGGAATGCCTAAGACTGCATCGCCGTCTGCAGCCGTTCCGCAGAGTACAGCTCCGGCTGCGCGGAAGGCTAAAACAATCTATGTCCGAACATGAGGCGATCGTCACGGCATTGGAAGCGGGCGACGGTTCGGCGGCGGCAGATGTGATCCGAGATCACGTCGCAGTCCAGGGTGAGAAGTTTCATCATCTTATGGCAAGCTTGAAGCCGAATGCGGCCTAAAACACGCCGACCTGTTGTTAGATATGGGATCGCGGAGGTTTGGCTAGAGTAAACGATGGTGATGCGGGACAACAAAGCACTTGCGGCCTGGGATTTGGCAGGCGCTACTGAAGCGGGCTTTGAAGTCGACGCCCTATCCAAAGCGATCGAGTTTTGCCTCGCGAACGAGTCCAAAATGGACCGCGACATCGGAAAGGCTTTGGCAGAAGGTCATTTCGAAGAACCTTGGCCAATTGGCAAAACCGTTGGCCCTACAAAGGACAGGTCCGATCCATCTGGTGTTATTTTGCGGAGAGGACAAGTGGCCGCGTTCTGGGGCGATGTCGATCGCGTCGACATGACATTTAGCATTAGCAAAAGCTATCTAGCGCTATGCGCGGGGATAGCCGTGGATGATGGTCTTATACCTGACATTGATGCTCCCGTCCGCGAACTTGTAAAAGACGGACAATTTGACAGCGAACAGAACAGCGCGATTACCTGGCGCCAGCTTCTTCAATTGACCAGCGAATGGGAAGGCACCCTTTGGGACAAACCCGATTGAATTGACCATAATCGTGTTGTTATGGGGTCCTCTGGGAATGGAGCCAAGAAGGGTGAAAAACGCAAACTTCAAACACCCGGAACATACTGGGAATACAACGATGTGCGCGTGAACGTGGCCTCACTTGCGTTGATGCGTGTGCTCGAACGACCCTTGCCCGACGTTCTGAAGGAACGGATCATGGATCCGATCGGCGCCTCTGACACGTGGGAGTGGCACGGCTATGAAAACTCGTGGGTCGAAATCAACGGTCGTAAAATGCAGGCTGTGCCAGGTGGCGCACATTGGGGCGGCGGCCTCTGGATCAGCACGATGGACCACGCGCGCGTCGGGCAATTGATGCTCAATAAAGGTTTGTGGAATGGTCAGCGCCTCTTATCAGGAAGCTGGATAGAAGAGCTCACAAAACCATGCCCGCTGAACCAGGCCTATGGAATGCTTTGGTGGCTGAATTCGCCAGACAACCCGACATACCCTGCGGCAGGCCGATCCAGTTTCTTTGGGGTCGGCGTTGGCACAAATCTGGTTTGGGTGAACCCAGAGAACGACATGGTTGTCGTGGTGCGTTGGATTGACGGCGAGGCCGTCAATTCATTGGCGGCACGCGTGTTGGCTGCTTTGACGAACTGATCGGGTTCGAAATCGCGGTACACTTAACAGGCCGATTAGGTACACTTCTCGTTCCTTGAGCCCGGGTTCAGCAATGCACGTCGCCATCGAACCATCTCAGCAGAGACTCGAGCATGGACAAAAAGGCATCGGCCCGAAGGCCTCATACATGCTCTTTGGCCATAACTTCGGCAAAAGATTTAAAGAACTTGGCGGCCAGTTTCTTGGCCGTACTTTGGATCAAACGACTGCCCAATTGGGCCAACTTGCCCCCGACATTGGCCTTGGCGGTGTACTTCAGAATGGTGGTTCCGCGATCGTCTTCCAATGTCACGTCTGCGCCGCCCTTGGCATGTCCGGCCGCGCCCCCGTTTCCTTGCCCCGTGAGGGAAAATGCATCTGGAGCACCCTCTGTATTCAGCGTGACATTGCCGCTGAACCGCGCTTTGACCGGGCCGACTTTCAGGACAACTTTGGCTTCAAGTTCGGTGTCAGAATGCTTGATCAATTCCTCGCAACCCGGAATGCACTGTTGCAGAATCTGCGGATCATTCAGTGCGGCATAGACCTGAGCCTTTGGGGCGTCGATTTTGATTTCGTCAGCAAGTTCCATGTGGTGTCTTTCTTAGCAGCAGGGAAATTTGATACGGGCCAAGTGCTCGGCCTGCTCGGGAGTAAGTGTCAGTTTTCGCGTTATTCGGGCCCAAAAACGACGAAGGGTGTTCAAACGCCGCAACGGGCCCGCGGCTGAAAGTGTGGTCGTCTCAGTCATCATCGTCACGCTTGATGTTCGACCGACGCACCTTGACGAGTTCTGCAAGGATCGACAGTGCAATCTCTTCCGGTGTGACCGCGCCAATGTCGAGGCCAGCCGGTGCTTTGACAGCACCAATGTCGCCCGCATCTATGCCTTTCGCGATGAGCTTATCGGCGAGCGCGCCGTACTTTCGCTTGCTTCCGACAAAGGCAATGTGATCTGGCTTCGCCAGTAGTGCGCGTTCTAGCGCGGCGAGGTCGCCCTGCCCTTGTGTGGCAATGATGATGACGTTTTGGCTTGTGACTGGATCTTCGGGAATGTCTGAGCCCACGGACCAATGAAATTCTGGCGCCAACGAGCACAACGCCTCGGCGACAGGCGACCCGCCAATCACTGTCAGCAAAGGCATCGGCAGGCAGGGTTCGATGAAGATATCGATGCTGCCACGTGAGGGACAGCCGTTGCGGGCAAACCGTGTGCCATCAATTGTATCGCCGGAACTAACGCCTTTCTCAGCAAGTAAATCTTCAGGCGCGACCGATACAAGCTGCGGTGTCCCGCTGCGCAGTGCTTCTATCGCCGCCTTTTTTACCGCGCCGCGTGTGCAGCCGCCGCCCAGCCAACCTTGTACGATTGTGCCATCGGCACTCAAAAGCGCCTTAGCGCCGGGTTTGGCAGCCGTCGACCCGGCAGTGCGAACGATCGTGGCAAAGGCGAACGGTTGTTGGCGATCACGCAGTTCCTGTGCCGTTTGTGCCAGTTCGTCATGAAGGATTTCGGCCGGGCTCATAGGCGGGTCAACTCCCCTTCCAATGCAACCAAATCACCGAGCGTGTTCGCCGCGACAAACAGATCCAGATGTGGCAGCGCCGCCGCCATTCCTTGGGCGACGGGGGCATAGTCCGCCCAGCCCTTGAGCGGATTGAGCCAGATAATCTTGCAGCCGCGTTTCCTGAGCTTGGCCAACGCCATGTCAATCTGATCTGGCGGCGCTGTGTCGTAGCCATCAGAGAGGATCAGCACCACGCTGCGCCCGTCGACGAACCGTTTCGCATAGGTGTCGGCAAAGCGCGCAAGCGATGGTCCAATTTTTGAGCCACCGCCAAACCCGTCGGCCATGAGGGACATGCGGCCAATCGCACGCATGGCGTCCTTGTCGCGCAGCGCCTCGGTAATCCGCACCAGCCGCGTATGGAAGAGATACGCATCAGCCGAGGTATCGGCACGCATTAAACCCGCAAGGAACGCCAGGAACACTTGTGAATAGACTGTCATCGATCCCGACACATCGCACAGGGCCACGATCTTGCGTGTCCGATCTGGGCGACGCTTGCGCAGAAGCTTCAACGGTTCGCCACCTGTGGAGAGACTACGGCGGATGGTTTTTCGGAAGTGCAGACGGTCGCCTTTACGTGCGGCGATCCGGCGCCGGGACCTGCGATCACGAAGCGCTGCACCCAGACGTCGTGCAACTGCTTCAGCCTCGGCCACCTCTTCCGGGCGCACCATGTCGCGCAGGTCTTTTCGCATAAGGTTTCGGACCTCGGTGGCAATCAACTTCCCTTCGCCGTCACTTTCCGCTTCGCCTTGCCCGCCATCTGGCGCGGTCGAGGATCCCGCGCTGCCCACATCCTGCCCTTTCGCGTCGCGAGACGAATGAACGCCTTCACCTGATGGAGCCGATTGCTTCGGGATGACCTTTGTCCGGACGCGGTTCGCATCCATCCAGTAGCTGTCGAACAGCGCGTCAAACGCCTCAACATCTGCCTTGCATCCGGTGCAGACTGCTTTCAATGCGCGTCGCGCATTATCAGGCTGCGCAGCCTCCACCTCGCCCAGTGCGGCAAGGGCCGTGTCAGCTTCAGCTACACCAAGGCGCAAACCATTCTCGCGCAGATGCGCCATGAAACCTGCGACCCTGGCGGCTGGCCCGGGATCGCGCCCAGCGAATTTGGTGACCCGGCTCACGCAGCCCGCCCCGCGATGCGCTGAGCCACTTCGGTGGTGACATTGGCTTGATCGCTTTGGGTTTTCAGTAGGGTTGTCAGCGTTGATTGGAGAATTGCCGGATCCGCGGTCAAATCAGCAAGGCCAAGCCCCATCAGCGCAGCAGCAAAATCCAGTGTTTCGGCAATGCCGGGGGTCTTTTCCAACTCTTCTTTCCGAAGGGTTTGGACAAAGCTTACAATCTGTTCTGCGAGGCGTGCTTCGATCTCGGGACACCGCGCCTTCAAAATGGCCAGCTCGGTTGCGCGATCCGGATAATCCACATGCGTGTAAAGGCACCGCCTGCGAAGCGCATCCGACAGATCTCGAGTTCCGTTTGAAGTCAGGATCACGATCGGTCGTGTCGTCGCTGTAATCGTGCCCAGTTCAGGGATTGAGACCTGATAGTCTGCAAGAATTTCCAAAAGGTAAGCTTCGAATTCTTCATCGGCGCGGTCGATCTCGTCGATCAACAAGACAGGCGCCACATCTTGGGTGAGCGCTGCGAGCAAGGGCCGTTCAAGCAAGAAATCTCGTGAAAAGATGCGTGCTTCTACGTCTTTGCCTGTTTGGCCGTCTTCTGCAGCAGCGCGAATGCTCAGCAGTTGACGTTGGTAATTCCATTCATAAATGGCCTGCGCCGCATCAAGTCCTTCATAACACTGCAGCCGGATCAACCGCGTGTCGCGCGACGCAGCCAAAGTGCGGGCCACTTCGGTTTTGCCCACCCCAGCGGCGCCTTCCAGAAGAAGCGGCCGACCCAGGGTCAGAGCCAGATGAAGCGCCACAGCTAGATCATCGGAAGCGACGTAGCCTTCCCGCGCTAGAGCAGCCTGTAAATCAGTCCAAGTCATGTCAGGTGCAGAGGTGCACATGATCGCGCACCTCCTCCTTTTCTGTTAGCCGTGCAGGCCCAGATCGTTGGCGGTTTTCCAGATCCGCCAGTGATCATGAGGCATGTGACTTTGGCGCAGACCAAATGCCCGGAACGCATCATGTACGGCATTCGAGAAGCACGGAACGCCACCGACATTCGGGCTTTCGCCCACTCCCTTGGCACCGATCGGGTGATGCGGGCTGGGGGTGACCGTATGGTCCGTCGTGTAATGGGGCGTCTCCC
>CAYODE010000022.1:0-33573 GCA_964402685.1 uncultured Aestuariivita sp.
CGGTATTCAAGAGCTGGAGCGGTTTGACGGAGTGAACATCGCCGAAAAGGTCTGGACTGCGATTGAAAGCAAAATCGGCTGAGACAGCGCTGGCCCATTCAAAGGGCTTTCGCGGTCATTAAACGATAACTCAAAGCTTCAGCGACATGAGGCTTCCGGACGCTTTCGCTTTCGTCCAAATCAGCAATCGTCCGCGCGACCCGTAGAACGCGATGATACCCGCGCGCGGTGAGACTAAAGCGTTCCGCCGTTTTGTTGAGCAAGTCTTGGCCTTCTGCATCCGGGCTGGCCACTTCGTGCAATTGCTCCCCCTCCAGATCCGCGTTTTGCTGAACGTTATTGTCAACAAAACGCGCCTCTTGCACCGAACGCGCCTGTGCCACACGCGCAGCAACCGCGGCAGAGCTTTCGCCGTCCGAGGGTAGCTCAAGATCCCGAAACGCAACGGGCGGGACTTCTATCCGCAAATCAAACCGATCCATCAGTGGGCCTGAGATACGGCCCAGATAATCCTCTCCACACCCCGGCGCGCGGGAACAGGCGCGATTAGGATCTGACAGATACCCGCATTTGCAGGGGTTGGCCGCCGCCATCAACATAAAGCGGCAAGGGTATTTGATGTGTGCATTGGCCCGCGCGACCATGACCTCTCCCGTTTCGATGGGTTGGCGCAGGGTCTCTAGCACTGTGCGTGTGAACTCAGGAAACTCGTCCATAAACAGCACCCCATTATGGGCAAGGCTGATTTCACCCGGTTTTGCACCGCGCCCGCCGCCAACAATTGCGGCCATAGACGCGGTGTGATGCGGTTCCCGAAAGGGTCGGGTGCGATTGATCCCACCTTCGTCCAACAGCCCTGCCAACGAATGGATCATCGAGGTCTCCAGCGCCTCAAAAGGGGTCAGCGGTGGTAGGATACTGGGGAGCCGCGCCGCCATCATCGATTTGCCGGATCCCGGCGTGCCGACCATGATTACGTGATGCCGACCAGCCGCCGCAATCTCCAGCGCACGTTTGGCACGTTCCTGACCTTTGACGTCGCGTAGATCCTTCAAACCAGGGCCCGATGTAACTTCGCCCGGGCATGCAGGTGCCAATGGGGCAAGTCCGGAGTAGTGCTGCACCACTTCAATCAAATTTGCCGCGGCGGTCACACATGTTGCGTCGACCCACGCAGCCTCAGATCCTGATCCGGCCGGGCAGAGAAGTTTACGACCATCTTCAGCAGCCCGCATTGCCGCTGGCAGAGCGCCCAGCACAGGGACAAGCGAGCCGTCGAGAGATAGCTCCCCCAAAGCCACCGTTTCTTCGATGGCGTCGGCAGGGAGCACTTCCATCGCAGTCAAAAGTGCGACGGCGATGGGCAGATCAAAATGACTCCCTTCCTTGGGCAGATCGGCTGGGGACAGGTTAATCGTGATACGTTTGGACGGCAGCGCGATCGACATCGACGACAGGGCAGAGCGGATGCGATCCTTGGCCTCACTCACCGCTTTGTCCGGCAAACCCACAATCGAAAAGGCGGGCATACCGGGACTGACCGCGCATTGCACTTCCACAGGGCGCGCATCCACGCCCTGGAAAGCGACAGTATAGGCGCGCGCGACCATGGCCGTTCCTTTCCGCAAAATCGGTTAACGGTAGGAACGGATTGGTTTCGGATTGGTTAATGACGTCTGGTCAGCCATTTGGACTTTACGCCGGCCATGCGTCCGACGGCAGATCCAAGACATATGGCTCGGGCTCATAGCTGACGGTCAACCCATCAGCGCGCCACTCCTGCACCACGGGATCTGACAACAACTGAAGGGCGTAGCTGTGGACAGATTCAGAGACAGGCAAACCGTACCCGATGATCCGGGCCGCAACGGGGGTGTAAAACACATCTGCCAAACAATACGTGCCAAATAGCGGACCACTCGCCGCGCCGGATTGGCCTCTCGCATAGGCAAACAAGGTTTCAATCCGTGCAAGATCCACTTGCACCGCGTCAGAAGGTTGAAACCCGCGATACGCGCGTCTCAGCTGCATCGGACAGTCACCACGCAACGCAGAGAAGCCTGCACACATCTCGGCAACAAGCCAGCGGGCCGTTGCGCGCAGCGCGGGATCTAAAGGCCAAAGCCCGGCATCCGGGTGTCGTTCGGCCAGCGTTTCGGCCATGGCCATGCTTTCGCCCACAACAATGCCGTCCGGAGTACGCATGGCCGGAACCAGCCTTGCAGGTGCGACGGGAGCAAGGTCCTGCGTCATTGTCCCCGCGTAGAGCCCCACCAGATATTCCCGCATGGGAAGATCGAATTTCCGAAACATCAGCCAGCCGCGCAAAGACCAGCTGGAATATGTTTTATCGCCAATAAAAAGATCATAGGTCATGCGAGTGACCCTATCGGCAATTTGGTACCCCAAAGAAACGACAATTTGTGCGCTGGGCGATCACGGAAGGTGATTGATCCGACCCAAATGCCACCTATCGCCGTCAAAGCGCATATCAGTGATCGAAAGGGTGTCAATTTTGTGTGCCAGAACCTGAGCGGCGTCGACGCCCATGGCCCTCTGAACCTGGGTTAGGATCACCCCGAAATGCGCGACCGCTATGATGTGCTTGCCTGAATGACGCATGTTGATGTCATCGACGACGCGTCCAACACGTTCGGCAGCCTGGTTCCAGCTTTCACCGCCAGGCGCTGCGATATCTCCGGGGGTCTCCCAATACGCGCGGCTTAGCTCGGGATGGCTCTCGGCGACTTCTGAAAAGTGTTTGCCGTCCCACACTCCAAAATCAAACTCGCGCAGATCCACATGATCAGGAAGTCGTGTACGGCTGTGCGAAAGGGTGTCCGCCGTGGCGGATGCCCGGATCAAGTCTGAGGCGATCACAATCGCCGCATCTGGCAGATGAGCATTCAAACGGGCGATATGGGCCGTATCCGACAGGTCGGCAGGTACATCGCGCCATCCGACAAAGTTCTTTTGGTGCGTAGGTCCGTGGCGGACCCAGTGCCAAGTCGTCATGGCAAGACCCCTTTCAAGACTTGTGGCAGTCCAACACTCACCTTGATGACAACATCGGCTGCGGCGGCCAATTCGATGTTGAGCCTGCCTTGCGCCTCTCGAAATTGGCGGGCAAGCGCGTTTTCGGGCACAATGCCTTCGCCGACTTCGTTTGACACGACGATCACTGGTACCTGGCATGTGCGTAAGGCAGCAAGAAGTGCGTCTTGTTCTGCATTAAGATCACTTGAGTCGCTCAGCATATGATTGGACAACCACAGGGTGGCGCAATCAAAGAGCACCACGTCGCCCTGCACTGTGCTCAAAACTTCAGCAACTTTCAGGGGAGTTTCGAGCGTTTTCCAGCCGGTTTGCCGCCTTTTTTTGTGCAAATCGACCTTCGCAGCCATTTCTTCATCATAGATATGTGCGCTGGCCAGATAAATCTTTGTGGATCCATGCTTTTCAGCTAGGCTTTCCGCGAGACGCGATTTGCCAGAAGCAGCCCCGCCGACAATGAAGGTGAGTTTTGGCAACAAATTTTTAACCCTCGAGTGATCCGTTTGGGTTAGAGCTGCGTACTCAGTTCAGGAGCGCAAAACAAGGTGCACCTCTAACGTGCACCATATGTCATCTACAGGGGGATGATATGGCACTGGACTCTTCGACGGACATGTCGTTGTCGCGGCGGGCTATGAAGGCCGAGCTGCTGGACGCTGAAACTGAACTGAAGCTTGCCTATGCATGGCGCGATGAACGGGATGAAGAATCTCTTCACCGCTTGATCAATGCGTATATGCGGCTAGCAATTTCCATGGCATCGAAATTCAAACGCTACGGCGCGCCGATGAATGATCTCATTCAGGAAGCTGGATTGGGATTGATGAAAGCGGCCGACAAGTTTGACCCGGATCGTGGTGTACGCTTTTCGACATATGCGGTTTGGTGGATTAAGGCATCCATTCAGGATTACGTGATGCGCAACTGGTCGATGGTGCGCACTGGGTCGACCTCCTCGCAAAAATCGCTGTTTTTCAACATGCGCCGTGTGCAGGCCCGTCTGGAGCGCGAGGCAGCCGCCGCAGGCGTTACGCTGGATCGACATCAGATGCACCAGATGATCTCGACCGAGATTGGCGTGCCATTGCACGACGTCGAAATGATGGAAGGCCGCTTGTCAGGCTCCGACTATTCGTTGAATGCCACTCAGTCGGTTGACGAAGAGGGCCGCGAATGGATTGACGCGCTGGAAGACGAAAGCACGCAAGCCGCAGAGTTGGTCGAGGAAAATCACGACAACGACCAACTGCGCGAATGGTTGCTGATCGCAATGAATGCTCTGAACGAGCGTGAACGGTTCATCGTCCGCGAGCGCAAATTGCGCGAGGATGCCCGCACCCTAGAAAGCCTGGGCGATGAGTTGGGGCTGTCCAAGGAACGGGTACGCCAGCTGGAGGCCGCGGCCTTCACTAAAATGCGCAAAAGCCTTGAAGCGCAATCGCGCGAGGTGCAACACTTCCTCGTATGAGGAAATTCTTTCCCCTGTTTCTCGCCTTTTACGCGAGCTCTGCCGCCCCTTCTGGGGCGGTTTCCTTGTCTGAAGAGACAATCGCGCGCATGGCCTCCGTCGATATCGTTCTGTTGGGCGAGGTTCACGACAACCCTGCACATCATGTCACACAAACTGAACTGGTGACCCGGCTTCAACCCGCGGCCCTTGTATTCGAGATGTTAACGGACGCACAGGCCCAGTCAGTAACCCCCCAGATGCGCGAGGACGCAGATGCGCTGGCAAACGTGTTGAACTGGGCCGACAGCGGATGGCCGGATTTTTCCATGTATCATCCAATCTTTACTGCGGCACCCACAGCCGTAGTCTTCGGCGCCGCTGTGCCTCGTCCAGTAGCTCGGGCGGCTATGGAAACCGGCTTGGCTGACGCATTTGGCGAAGAGGCGGGGCTTTATGGTCTGAACCAGGCCCTCGACGAAGCGGAACAAACCCAACGCGAGCGTCTGCAGTTCGAAGCACATTGCGAGGCACTGCCAGAAGAGCTCTTGCCCGCCATGGTCGACATTCAGCGCTTACGCGATGCGCGTCTTGCGCAAGCTGCAGCAGCGGCGCTGGCGCAAACCGGTGGGCCGGTGGTGATCATCACAGGAAATGGGCATGCGCGCGGCGACTGGGGCGTGCCACGCTATCTGCGCCGGGTCGTACCTGATGCTGTGCTGTTCACACTCGGGCAATCCGAAGGCAAACAGGTCTTGCCCGGCGCATTTGATGCGGTGATCGACGCGGCGATCGTCGAACGCCCCGATCCCTGCGATGCGTTTCGCAACTGAGCGCGGCTAAACCCTTATCAGGCCAATCGCATTTCGCTCTGGTCCAGAGGAGCCGCCTTGCCTATTGTCAAGCCGGTGGAACAACGCGCTGAGGCGGTATGCTCTCTGGAAAACGCATTTTGCTCATCATCGGCGGCGGGATTGCCGCGTATAAATCGTTGGACTTGATCCGACGGCTGGCCGAACGCGGGGCATCGGTTAGGCCGGTTCTGACCAAGGCTGGGGAAGAGTTTGTGACACCACTCTCTGTCTCTGCCCTTGCTGGGGAGAAGGTATATCGCGATCTCTTTGATCTCACGGATGAAGCTGAAATGGGGCACATTCAGCTTTCCCGCTCGGCAGATCTGATCGTCGTGGCCCCGGCAACGGCTGATCTGATGGCCAAGATGGCGCAAGGATTTGCCAATGATTTGGCGTCGACATTGCTGCTGGCCACCGACACACCAGTTCTGATTGCGCCCGCAATGAACGTGCGCATGTGGGACCATCCCGCCACGCAGCGCAATCTCAAGACGTTGAAATCTGATGGCGTAATCGTCGTCGGGCCCAATGAAGGGGACATGGCCTGCGGTGAATACGGGCCCGGTCGAATGGCTGAACCGCTGGAAATCGTCGCGGCGGCCGAAGCACAATTTGTGCGGGGAACACTGACCGGAAAGCGCATTCTGGTGACCTCTGGCCCGACGCATGAACCCATTGATCCGGTCCGCTACATCGCGAACCGATCCTCCGGAGCTCAAGGGACGGCCTTGGCGAAGGCTCTGGCCAATCTGGGAGCAGAGGTCGTGTTTGTCACAGGTCCGGCCTCGGTTCCACCGCCAGATGGGGTAGAAGTCATAGCAGTGGAAAGCGCGCAAGAGATGGCGGACGCCGTACGCGCTGCCCTACCGGTCGACGCAGGGATCTTTGCCGCTGCGGTCGCGGATTGGCGTGTCTCGGGTGCATCGGACCGCAAGCTCAAGAAATCCAAGGACGGATTGCCCGCTCTCGAATTCACCGAAAACCCGGACATTCTGGCTGGTGTTGCCCAAATGACCGAAGGGCGACCGCGCCTTGTCGTTGGATTTGCAGCCGAAACACATGACGTCGAAGCGCACGCGACAGCCAAACGCGCCCGCAAGGGTTGTGACTGGATCGTGGCCAACGATGTGAGCCCTGCGACGGGTATCATGGGCGGCTCAGAAAACGCCGTGACGCTCATCACCGAAGACGGGTCTGAAGCTTGGCCGCGCATGGGAAAAGATGCCGTCGCGCGGCAATTGGCGGACCGGATTGCGGCAGAGCTCAATGGTTGAGACGGTTCTGATCCGTGTGACGCGCGACGCGGGGTTTGATCCGGACGTGCCGCTGCCGTCCTATGAGACAGCGGGCGCGGCAGGCGCAGATGTGCGGGCCAATTTACCTGAGGGCGATGTCACGCTGGCTCCGGGTGAGTGCAAATTGATCTCCACCGGTCTCAGAATCGAAATCCCGAACGGGTATGAGGTGCAGATCCGACCACGCTCCGGGCTTGCGCTCAAACATGGGATCACACTGCCCAACAGCCCTGGCACGATCGACAGTGATTACCGTGGACCGTTGGGCGTGATCATGATGAACGCGGGATCCGCGCCTTTCACCGTTGCGCATGGCGCACGGATCGCTCAGATGCTGGTCGCCCCGGTTGTGCAGGCTACCTTCGCTGTTGTCGACGGTTTGTCGGACACAGCCCGCGGTGCCAGTGGGTTCGGATCAACGGGGACAAACTGATGCTTTTGGTCTTGGCGATGGCGGCAATGCTCTGGGGCATTGGCGCGATGATGGGGGCGCCGCGCAGCGCGCGCCTGACAATGATCGGGGTGCTTTATGTTGGCGTTCTGATCTTGCAGATCCTCTTGCCAACCGGCCATCCATTGCGGGTCGCGACCGGAGAGTCGCCAGCGCTCTGGCTGTTGATCGGTGGGTTTGTCCTGATCATCTTGGTGTATCGGCAGGGTTTGAACTGGTTGCGCGCGCGGGCCAGCAGCAACACGCAGCCCGATGCGGTTGATACGCCGAAAAAGGCCGGGACGTTTTCGGAGACTGAACTCAATCGGTATGCGCGCCACATCGTGCTGCGCGAAGTGGGCGGCGCGGGTCAGAAGAAACTCAAAGAAGCCAGCGTGTTGGTCATTGGGGCAGGTGGGCTTGGCGCGCCAGCACTGCAATATCTGGCAGCTGCTGGTGTCGGCACAATTGGCGTAATCGACGATGACGTCGTCGACAACGCCAATTTGCAACGCCAGGTGATCCACCGTGATGCCGATATTGGCATACCCAAGGTCTTTTCAGCCGAAGCGGCGATGAAAGCCCAGAACCCGTTTGTCGAAGTCAAACCCTATAACCGACGGTTGGAAAAGGAGATCGCGCCAGATCTGTTTGAGCAATATGACGTGATCCTCGATGGCACCGACAATTTCACAACCCGTTATATAGCCAACGAGGCTGCTGTACTTATGCGTAAGCCCTTGGTTTCAGGCGCGTTATCGCAGTGGGAAGGGCAGCTTAGCGTTTTTGACCCGGACCACGACGCCCCCTGTTATCAGTGCATTTTCCCTGAAGCGCCCGCGGACGGGCTGGCGCCGTCCTGTGCCGAAGCCGGTGTCATAGGGCCTTTGCCCGGTGTGATCGGGTCTATGATGGCAGTGGAAACGATCAAGCTGATCACCGGAGCGGGTCATCCCATGCGGGGTGAGATGCTGATCTATGACGCCCTCTGGGGGGAGACGCGCAAGATCACGTTAGAGCGCCGGGCGGATTGCCCGATCTGCGGTACCGCGCCCGCCCAACGCTCCGCTTAAAGCACCTGATCCAGATCGGCGATGAGATCTTCTGCATCTTCCAGACCAACAGATAGTCGGAAGATGCCGTCCCCCGCAAAATCGCGATAGCTTTGGGTTTGTGCCCCCTCCAAGCGGAACGATGTTTCCATAAGCCCTGCTGTTTCCATCCAGAAGATCAGGCTTCGGTGGTGTCCCAGCGAAACGGCGTAATGGATGATCTGGAGCTTTTCGATCATATCCCGCGCAATCCGCTCGCCGGTGTCAACGCCACCGACCTGGAAGGAGATCATTCCGGACGTATTGCTCATCTGCGACTGCGCCAGCGCGTATTGCGGGTGTGAAGGAAGACCCGGATAGATCACCCTCGTGACGCTTGGCTGATCCTCCAGCCACTCCGCAACGGCCTGTGCACCGGCTTGGTGGGCTTTCAAGCGCAGCGGCAGCGTGGCAGCACCACGTGCGATCAGCCAGGCATTGAACGGCGACAAGATCCCCCCATGATGAATGGCCGCCTCGAACCGTAGTTTTCGGATAAGTTCGGCCCGACCCGCGACAGCACCGCCGACAGCATCCCCGTGGCCGCCGATGTATTTCGTTGTCGAATGCATCACCAGATCGACCCCTAGCCCAATCGCGTCTTGACCAAGGGGGGACGCAAACGTCGCATCAGTTGAATGGAGGGCACCCGCTTGATGCGCGATCCGCGAAATCGCGGCGAGGTCGGTCAGGCGTCCAATCGGATTTGCCGGGCTTTCAGAATGCACCAGCCGTGTGTTCGGGCGGATTGCGGCAGCAAGGTTCTCGGGCGTTGACAGATCCACAAGGCTGACCGAAATGCCCATGCGAGGCAGGGTATCACGCGCCAATTCGGCCACGCCCGCATAGGACACGTCTGAGATCACGACATGATCACCCTCCTGAAGGAAGGTGAAAAAAATGGCCGAAGCTGCGGCCATACCCGACGCCGTGCACAGGCACTCTTCGGCTCCTTGCAATGCGGCGATTTTTGCCTCCAGCATCGCGACGGTCGGATTGGACCAACGGGCGTAGGTGTAGGGAGACTCCGGTGTGAGATCATGGGCGGAAAATCCCGCAACATCCTCTGACACAAAGGTTGATGACATGTGGATTGGTGGTGCCGATGCGCCGGTGGAAGGATCGGGCGTCTCTCCAGCGTGAATGGCCGTGGTCATCAGACCTGTCTTTCGGTTCGATCCCTGCATGCGATCCTCTCCCCCTCGTCGATTTCGGGCACGCTGGCCCAGATTTTGGCCTGCTGCAATGAGAATTCTCTCTGGCGCTCTGGACCCTGGCCAGTAGCGCTCCTAGCTTGCTCTTCAAAGGAGTTCTGCCACATGACAAACCCGCTGCTCGCCGCCTGGGACACAGATTTTCAGATCGCCCCATTCGATCAGATTTCGGACGAGGATTTCGCGCCAGCTTTGGACCGCGCGCTCGAAACCCACAAGGCCGAGATCGCGGGGATTGCGGGGTCGGACGCAGACCCCAACTTTGCGAACACAATCGAAGCACTGGAAGCCGCAGGGAGTGACCTTGATAAGGTGCTGTCTGTCTTCTTCACAGTCGCCGGCGCCGACAGCAATCCGGCAAGGGAAGATCTCCAACGGCAGTTTTCGCCCAAACTGGCCGCCCATTTCTCCGAGATCACTTCGAACAAGGCGCTCTTCGCCCGAGTGGAAGCAGTGTGGAACAGCCGCGAAACGCTGGATCTGACCGATGAACAGGCGCGTGTCTTGATGTTGACACGGCGGGGATTTGTGCGATCGGGCGCTGCGCTGGAAGGCGACGCGGATGAACGCATGAAAGACATCAAGTCCCGCCTCGCAAGCCTGGGCACGTCCTTCACGCAGAACCTTCTGGCAGATGAACGTGATTGGTTTATGGAGCTGAAGGAAGACGACCTCGAAGGGTTGCCCGATTTCGTCGTCGATGCCGCTCGTGCAGCCGGATCGGAGAAAGGCAGCGACGGGCCGGTTGTAACGCTGTCGCGCTCGCTGATTGTGCCGTTCCTGCAGTTTTCACCCCGGCGCGATCTGCGTGAAGTGGCCTACAAAGCCTGGGCGTCGCGCGGTGCGAATGGTGGCGAAACCGACAACCGGGCCATCGCCGGCGAAATTCTGAGCCTGCGCGAAGAGCGTGCGAAGCTTTTGGGATATGACAGCTTCGCCGCGTACAAACTGGAAACCGAAATGGCCAAAACGCCGGACGCTGTGCGCGAATTGCTCATGGCGGTTTGGGAGCCCGCCAAAACGCGTGCAAACGAGGATGCCAGTGTCCTAGAAAACATGATGCAAGCCGATGGCGTGAATGGCCCGCTCGAAGCATGGGATTGGCGCTATTATGCGGAAAAGCGGCGCAAGGCGGAACATGATTTGGACGAGGCGGCGCTGAAACCTTATTTGCAATTGGACCGGATGATCGACGCAGCGTTTGCCTGCGCGAACCGCCTCTTTGGCCTAGAATTTCGCGCGATTGATCCGGCCCTTTATCATCCTGATTGCCGCGCGTGGGAGGTCACGCGAAATGGCGATCACGTGGCCGTTTTTATTGGCGACTATTTCGCGCGTGGGTCCAAGCGGTCTGGGGCTTGGTGTTCTGCCATGCGCTCTCAGGCCAAATATCCTGAGGTACAGGCCCCGATTGTGATCAATGTCTGCAACTTCGCCAAAGGCGATCCCGCGCTTCTGAGTTATGACGACGCGCGGACCCTTTTTCACGAATTCGGCCACGCGCTGCATCAGATGCTTTCAAACGTGACTTACGAAAGCATCTCTGGCACTTCTGTCGCGCGCGATTTCGTGGAGCTGCCCAGCCAGCTTTATGAACACTGGCTTGAAGTGCCGGAAGTTCTGGCTGAATTCGCGACCCATGCAGAGACGGGTCAGCCAATGCCCAAGGACATGCTGCAAAAGGTCTTGGATGCTGCCACCTTCGACATGGGGTTTCAGACCGTGGAATATGTGGCGTCTGCCCTCGTGGATCTTGATTTTCACGATGGTGCCGCGCCCGGCGACCCCATGGCAGCACAAGCCGCGACGCTTGACCGGCTTGGTATGCCGCGCGCCATCGGTATGCGCCATGCCACGCCGCACTTTGCTCATGTCTTTGCCGGTGATGGCTATAGTGCGGGCTATTACAGCTACATGTGGTCCGAGGTGATGGATGCAGATGCCTTCGCTGCCTTCGAAGAGACGGGTGATGCCTTTGATGCGGAACGCGCAAAAGCATTGGAAGAGAACATTCTGTCGACCGGCGGCTCACAGGAAGCCGATCAACTCTATGTCGCGTTCCGCGGGCGTTTGCCTGGCGTCGAAGCCCTGCTCAAAGGGCGGGGCCTGGCGGCCTAAAGGGCGCTGCGCGCCCTGCCTCCGGCGGGAGTATTTTGAAACCCAAAGAACGCGGGCGGCGCTCGCTTTTTTCGCCTTGATACAGAAAGTGACGCTTAATATCCACGCTCGCGATCCACGAGATAGAGAAACGGCTCGCCCGCTTCTCCGCGGCGGATGTTTTCGGCGATTGTCTTTGAGGACCATGCGGCCCGCGTTTCCGACGCGATATGCGGCGTCACGGTGACCTTTGGGTGATGCCAATACGGGTGATCGGCAGGCAGCGGTTCGACCCGAAAGGTATCCAGTGTTGCATGCCCGATTTGGCCTTTATCGAGCGCGCCCAGCAGAGCCTCGTCCTCGATGAGCGGTCCACGGCCCGGATTAAGGATCACCGCGCCCTCGGCCAAATAGCTCAGTGTCTGGGCATTCAGCGTGTTTTCAGTGGCTGCGGTGTCTGGCAACAAGAGTGTCACTATCTCGGCACCCTTCAGGGCGGCGCGCAGCCCGTCCACACCATGGTGACACGCCACCCCGTCAATGGATTTGGGCGATTGCGACCAACCTGAGACCTGAAACCCAAGACGAACCAGGCTTTCGGCGCAGGCTCGCCCCAGTTCTCCCAAGCCAAGGATTGTTACCTTCCGATCCCAAGAAACGGATGGCGCCTCGTTGTTCCACTCGCCAGGTTTGGCATGAATATGCGCGTCCATTCCCAAGTGGTGGCGCAGAGTGTGGCCGGTGACCCATTCCACCATCCCTTGGGTCAAAGCCGGATCGACCATGCGCGCCAAAGGCACGGTCAGCGTTGGATTTCCCACCACCGCTTCGACACCGGCCCACAGGTTCAGTACGGCCTTGAGGCGGGTGAATGGTGTAAAGTCTTTTACGGTGCTATTGGGGGCATAGACGATGTAATCCACCTGCTCTGGCGGGAAATCCAATCGCAGATCCACCGTGACACCGACCTCATCAAAGGCGGCACGCAACGGTGCTTCATATTGCGCCCAGCGTTCAGGGCGGGCGGCAAAAAGGACGTTTGGCATGTGGAAACAGCCTTACCTGGGACGGTGAATATGGGCGCTTTGTACCAGTCCAAAAGCCACCATCAAGACCAGCATCGCAGATCCACCAAAGCTGACCATTGGCAGCGGAACACCCACCACCGGCGCAAGACCCATGACCATCGACATATTAACCGCGAAGAACAGGAAGAAGTTCAATGCAATGCCCAGCGTCAGTAGGGACGAAAACCTGTCCCGTGTTGCCAATGCCGTGGCCACGCAGAACACAATGATCAGGGTGTACAGACCCAGCAGCGAGAAGGCGCCGATGAACCCAAACTCTTCGGCCAGCGTCGTAAAGATGAAATCGGTGTGCTTTTCAGGCAGAAAGTTCAACCGGGACTGCGTGCCCTGCATAAATCCGCGGCCTGTCCAGCCCCCCGATCCCAGAGCAATTTTTGACTGCGTGATATGGTATCCCGCGCCCAAAGGATCACTGGCCGGATCCAAAAACGTGTCGATCCGTCGGTATTGATAGCTTTGCAAAAGCTGCCAGTCTGTTCCCCGACTTTGGAAGACAGCTGTGATCAAACCGACGACAGATGCAATCACAGCCGCAAAATAAGCCCAATGAACGCCTGCAAGGAATATCAACCCACCTCCTGCGGACAAAAGCAGGATGGACGTCCCGAGATCAGGCTGACGTAAAACAAGGTAGGTAGGGAACAAGATCACAACAACCGGGACCAGCACCCAAAAGGGATGGGAAGTCCTTTTTGCGGGCAACCAGTCGTAATAGGCGGCCAATAGCATCACCAAGGTGATTTTCATCAACTCGGACGGTTGCAAGCGCATAAAACCCAAATCGATCCAGCGCTGCGCCCCCATGCCGACGACGCCAAAGAACTCTACAGCCAGCAACAGTCCAATGGATACGCAATAGGCCACGACAGCCATGTTGCGCCAGAACCAGATCGGGACCATTGCCACAAAGAGCATGACACCCAGCCCCATCGCAAACCGCTTCATCTGCGGTTCCGCCCAGGGGGTCAAAGACCCTCCCGCAACAGAGTACAGCATCAGGAACCCAATGCAGGCCACTGCAATCAACAAAAGTACAAGCGGCCAGTTCAGATAGAGGATCTTACGCGGACCCGATGGTACCGATTTGACGGTATATTCAAGATAACTCACGCGCGATCCTGCCCGTCCGTGTCAGCCAGAGGTAGGATATCGCGCAGACGTTCTTGTTGCGCTTTGATCCGGTCGCGATCCTTGGGCGGATACACCTCAAGCGGGGGCGGGCCGCCAAAGAGCGCCTGAAGCGTAATGTCTCGGCCTATGGGAGCGGCTGCACGTGAACCGCCGCCGCCATGTTCGACAATCACCGCCACAGCGATGCGTGGATTATCCGCAGGTGCATAGTTCACGAAAAGGGCGTGGTCCCGACGCTCCCACGGCAAGTCTTCGTTTCGGATCACGCCGCGGGCGCGTTCCTCTGCCGTGATGTTGCGAACCTGGCTTGTTCCGGTTTTGCCGGCAATGCGGACCGCATCGTCGATGACCCGGCTTCCATAGGCAGTTCCACGGCGATCATTGGACACGGCATACATGGCCCGGCGCATCTTGCGCAGGTTGTTTTCGTTCATGCCCATATCCGTGCCCGCGCCGCTGGGCTGTTCCACACCGTTCACCGATTTGACGAGGCGTGGCGTGACGCTGCGGCCCGTGGCCAATCGCGCCGTCATCACTGCTAGCTGCAGTGGGGATGCCAGCATAAAGCCCTGTCCGATAGACGCATTCACGGTGTCACCAACGCGCCAATCCTCGCCATGAACCCGACGTTTCCATGCGCGATCTGGCGCAAGCCCCGAGGCAACGGCGGACATTGGCAGATCGTGCCGCACGCCCAGCCCAAAGCGTTTCGCCATGGCGGAAATCTTGTCCTGGCCGACCTTCAACGCGAGGTCGTAATAGTAGACGTCGCAGCTTTGCTTCAGCGAGTTTTGTAAGTCCACCCAGCCATGACCTGCCCGTTTCCAGCAGTGAAAGCGCCGTCCAGAGACGGTCAGATGGCCAGGGCAATACGCTGTATCGTCCGGTCCAATTAGACCTTCTTCCAGCGCGGCCATGGCCGTAATCATTTTGAACGTTGATCCAGGGGGGTAGGTGCCCTGCACCGATTTTGATGCCAGCGGGCGGTATTTATTGTTTAGCAACTCATTGTAATCACTGACGGAAATCCCACGCACGAACTTGTTGGGATCAAAGCTGGGGGAGGAGGCGATCGCCAGAATATCCCCGTGCTCTGTATCAATGATCACTGCGCTGGCGCTTTCTTCGCCCAGACGTGCTTGGACATAGCTTTGCAGATCTGCGTCCAAAGTCAGCTGTAGATCGGCCCCGGCTTCGCCTTCGCGCCGATCTAGTTCCCGCATGACGCGCCCGGCCGCGTTGACCTCTACACGCTTGGTGCCGGCCTCGCCACGCAACAGGTCTTCTTGCTTTGCTTCCAACCCGACTTTGCCGATCTGAAACCGAGGAATTCGCAGTAGTTGATCCGGGTTTTCGATCTTTGACAGATCAAAGTCCGACACCGGTCCTACATATCCGACGGCATGGGCGAAATGCGATCCACGCGGATAGGTTCGCGTCAGTCCCACCTCGGGTGAGATGCCGGGCAAAGCGGGCGCATTCACTGCGACGGTCGACACGTCTTCCCAGCTAACCTGCTCCGCCACAGTAATTGGCAGAAACGGAGGCGACCGTTCTATCTCGGTCATCGCACGGTTCAGTTGCTCGGGATCAAGTTCGATAAGCTGACCCAAACGGGTGATGACGTCTTCAACATCGTCGGCGTCTTCCGGGACGATAACAATACGATAACTCGGCGTATTATGCGCAATGATGCGGCCTTCGCGGTCAAATATTTCTCCACGTGCCGGCGCGATCAAACGCATATTGATCCGGTTTTCTTCGGCAAGAAGTCGAAATTGGTCCGCCTCTTCGACCTGCAGCTGACGCATGCGCAATCCCAAAGCGCCGACAAAGGCCAATTGCACACCGCCCAGCAACATTGCGCGCCGGGTCAGGTGAAGATGTGTTTTTTCCAATTCGCGCGGGTTGCGTCTCATATCCGCGAGCCTACTGCATCATCGTCGCCAGGGGCCAGTCTCCGCACGCCGAAAAACAGATGAGACACTAAGACAACCACCGGATAAACCAAGACGGTCGCGATCATCTGGATCAACGTGAGCCCGAGTGGCGCTTGATCTACCATAAGAACAGCCAATGTCACACGATTCAGTAGGAAAACACCGATCACAACCAAGCTAGCGGCCGCCCATTCGCCCGCGAAACTCGCATCTCTCAATCCGACTGCGCGCGTTTTCAACTGTTCCGCCCCCAACACGATCAGGAACGCCATCAAACCGGGCGGGCGTTGCAACAAAAGATCGGCCAAAAGCATGATCACGGCGATCAGGAGAACCGGAACGAATTCAGGTCGCCTTAGCGCCCAGGCAAAGGTCAAAGCAATCAACACATCGGGACCAGTCCAACTTACCGGCATCGTGCTTAATGGCAGCAGGTTCGCAAAAAGGACCGTCAGCGCCAGTAAAACGAAAAGACCACGTTTCCACCAAATCGCCGAACTAACCATCGGTGTCCTCGATCGACGACGACCGGCTCAGATCTTCCTCCGGAAGGATGAGATTACCGGGATCTTCCACCCGCTCCGTGCCGTGATGGCGCAGCAATCGCAGGAATTCTAATCTTTGAAAGTCGGCAGACAAGCGAACCCTCAACTTCCCGGAGCGATCCTCGGCCACTTGACCGATCAGCAAACCTGCTGGGAAAACTCCCCCATCGCCTGAGCTCACCACCCGGTCACCTGGGCGCACGAGTTCCGCGTTTTCGATGAAATCGAGAAGCGGCGCCGGGCTATTGTCCCCGCCCACAAGCGCGGTCTGGCCCGAGGGTTGAATGACTGCTGGCACGGCGCTCGTCGCATCTGTCAAAAGTAGCACACGGGACGTGTTGTCTCCGACACCCGACACGCGGCCCACAAGTCCGATTCCGTCCATAGCGGCCCAACCATCAACGATCCCGTCTCGCGCCCCCACGTTCAAAAGAACCGATTGCCGGAAAGGCGACCCGCTGTCTGCAATGACGACGCCAGTGATATAGGTAAGCCGCGGGTCCAACCGCACGTTATTCAAATCAAGAAGCCGCGCGTTTTCCTGCTCTAACTGCAGAGCCGCTTCTTTCCACGCCTGCATTTGCCGCAGCTCGCTGCGCAGTTCGCGGTTCTGCTCGACCAACCGTTGGTAAGACTGGACGTTGCGCACCAGATTTACCGTACCGGTCACAGGCGCCATCAACCATTCCATATTCGGCATGATCTGGTCGGTCACCTGCGCGCGAAACCGTTCCACACGTGGGCTGTCGATCCGCCACAACAGGAAAATACCCAACAAACACAAAAGAATAATCCCCATCAGAAGGCGTCTGACGGGGCCTGTGTATTCATCACGTGGTGATCGGTCTTTGGCCAACGGCACTCCTTATCGGGGTGTCTTTCGCAAAAGCCTGCGCGTGTCAGCTGTCGTAGTCAATCGCGTGGCGCAGTTGTTTTTCATATTCCAGAGCTTTGCCGGTCCCCAAAGCCACACAATTCAGGCTTTCATCAGCGATGGAAACGGCAAGACCTGTCTGTTCTCGCAGCGCAAGATCCAAATCGCCCAAAAGCGCGCCACCGCCGGTCAACATGACCCCGCGATCCACGATATCAGCGGCCAGATCGGGCGGCGTTGTTTCAAGGGCCGTCATCACCGCCTCGCAAATCTGCTGAACCGGCTCTGCCAGAGCTTCAGCAACTTGAGCTTGGCTGATCTCGATCTCTTTCGGCACACCGTTTAGCAGGTCACGCCCGCGGATCTGCATGGATTGACCGCGACCGTCATCGGGCATGCGTGCAGTCCCAATGGACGTTTTGATGCGCTCGGCCGTGCTTTCCCCCACCAGTAGGTTTTGCTGGCGGCGTAGATAGTTGATGATGGCTTCGTCCATCCGGTCGCCGCCGACGCGTATCGATCGGGCATAAACAATGTCACCCAACGACAGAACAGCAACCTCGGTTGTCCCGCCGCCGATGTCGACCACCATGTTGCCGGTTGGGTCGGTGATTGGCATGCCCGCGCCAATAGCCGCAGCAATTGGTTCCGCGATCAGACCAGCCTTCCGCGCGCCCGCAGACAAAACGGACTGCCGGATAGCCCGTTTTTCAACAGGCGTCGCACCATGTGGGACGCAAACGATGACCTTGGGTTTGGAAAAGGTCGACCGTTTGTGCACCTTACGGATGAAATGCTTGATCATCTCTTCGGCGGTATCAAAATCCGCGATCACACCTTCGCGCATCGGACGAATGGCCTCAATGCTTCCGGGGGTTCGACCTAGCATCAGCTTGGCATCTTCCCCGACAGCCAAAACCTTCTTGCCGCCATCTTTCACATGGTACGCCACCACAGAGGGTTCCGACAGGATCACCCCCCGGCCTTTCACATAGACCAAGGTGTTCGCCGTGCCGAGATCAATTGCCATGTCTGCGGTAAACAGACCACCAAGATTGCCGAAGATTGACATAAGAAAAAGGTGTTCCTGCCTGATGTTTGAGAAGCTTCCACGAGTCGCGCCCGGAATGCAACGCGTTATAGGCACCGCAAGTGTTAAGCAAAAGGGCAGAAAAGGGGCAAATCAGCGCGATTTCGCCAGATCAGTTATCCGAACGGAGTAGTCCCACCTCATCTTTCGGCCCCGAGCCTAGAAATGGCTCTCACTGCGTCACAAGATTGTGCTGGGGATTGGCATTCGCCGAGTGACGCGCCATGTCTAGGAATACTGACAGGAACGAGGTGGCGTATGAATATCCCTCTTACCCACGACAGTAATGCCTATCGCATTGCGGTCGAACCGCTAGAAGGGCGGGTGACGGCCTATCGCGATGGCGCGGTTCTTGCGTCCTCCACGCGCGCCAAGGTGATGTACGAGACACGGCTCCCAGCCGCCATCTACTTTCCCGCAGAAGATGTGCAGGTGCCGCTTGGTCCACCGACGGAGCTGCAGACCTTCTGTCCATTCAAAGGCACGGCGACCTATCGCAATATCGAAACCGCAGATGGTACCGTGCCCAATGGCGTGTGGTCTTATGAAGAAGCGCTTCCCGAAAGCGTAGAAATTCAAGGCCATGTTGGTTTTATGCCCGATGCAGAAGCCGAGATTGATCTTGGCGAGAACACGTTACACGATGGAAATGACGGCAATCTCAGCGGGCCTTTGATTGACTGGCTTTTGCGCGACGCCGCCAAGTTGCCGAACGCAGAAGTGTTCACCAAAGTCCTTGCCGACAGGATGCGGGCTCAGGGCGTCGCTGTTTCGCGTCTGAACGTTATGATCTGGTCGCTCCATCCGCTGATCGCCGGGAAGAACCATGTTTGGTTGGAACGCACCGGGATGGTCACGACCTACACCCCGTCCTACGAGATCTATGATCACCCTGCCTTTCTCAACAGTCCCTTGCGTGTTGTATCCGAGGGGCTAGGCGGTGTTCGTCAGCGTCTTTCAGACGTCAAGCCGGCCGAGGGGTTCCCGATTATGGAGGATCTGCGTGCAGAGGGTGCCACCGATTATGTGGCGATGCCGCTGCCGTTTTCTGATGGGCGGATTAATGTGCTCACACTAACAAGTGCGCATCCTGGCGGCTTCTCCACTGCAGATCTTGGACTGATGTTCGAATGCGCCACTGTGATCAGCCGGTTTTACGAGGTCTTTATGCAGCGCGAGAATGCGCAAGCGCTGCTGGAAACCTATGTCGGCAAACGCAGCGGTGCCCGCGTTTTGGGGGGTGAGATCCGGCGTGGCGATGGGGATGAGATCGATGCCGCGATAATGTTCTGCGATATGCGGAATTCGACTCACTTGGCCGAACGAATGGGCCGGGACGAATACATCGAGATGCTGAATCAGTTTTTTGAAACGACATCGACCGTCGTTGAAGAGCAGGGCGGAGAGGTTCTGAAATTCATTGGCGACGCCGTCCTTGCCGTATTTCCTGCGGGCGACGATGCCAAACTTGCCTGTGAGCAGGCATTGGCCGCAGCGCGATTGGTCTCTGATGCCGTCAACAGCCCCGCGTCCGATATGCCATTTGACTGCAGTATCGGCATTGCCTTTGGTCGCGTGACTTATGGCAATGTCGGATCGCTGGAGAGATTGGATTTCACCGTGATTGGCCAAGCTGCAAACCTCGCGGCCCGCCTGTGCGACTTGGGCAAGCGCCAAGGTCACTCTGTTGTGGCAAGCGCGGAAGTGGTGGGCGACGATGCCTTTGTGCGCGATCTGGGACAGGTCCAGTTGCACAACATTTCGCGCCCTGTGCACGGATATGCGGTCGAAGCTGCTCCGGCTAGGTAATCGCTTCCAACTGTTCTTTGCTTAAGTTGCCGGGCACGATTGTGAGGGGTATCGGCAATTCGCCCGCGTTTTTGCTAAGCTGCGTAACCAAAGGACCTGGTCCCTTTTTGTCGACGCCAGCGCCCAGAACCAGAACCCCGATTTCGGGGTCTTCTTTAACCTGCGCGATGATCTCCGGCACCGGTTCACCCTCTCGGATGACCAGTTCTGGATCGATGCCCTGACGGTCCCTCATCCATTTGGCAAACACTTCGAAATGCGCGTGGATGCGCTCCCGCGCTTCCTCCCGCATCACTTCGCCCACACCAATCCAGTGATTGAATTCATCCGGCGGGATCACCGACAGAACTTCGACGCCTCCACCGGTATGCGCGGCCCGCATTGCCGCAAAGCGCATTGCGTTCAGGCACTCCTTGCTATCATCCAGCACAACGAGAAATTTGCGCATGGCCGTCCCTTCCTCCCAAGCTGAGGTGCAGGATGGCCTAAGCCCGCGCGTCACGCAATGGAAAGCTGTCGCAGTTGAAAATGACACAGGGCTCGGCGAATACTTGCCCGTCCTGTTCCCTGAGATGTGGGAAACAGGTATAAGTTTCACAAAGAATTAAGCCGAAAAACATAGCGTCCCGCCAGTATTCCGGCGTGGAACAATGACAATTTGAAACAAACAGCGGCAAGTAGAGAGTAGATTTGGGTACGCCAAACATAAGCCTTGCAACGGCCAGCGTAGATGGCGTCGACGTGTCGTTTACGGGCAGCGGGGGGCTGGGTGTTGGCGTCTGGACGCTTGATGACGACGTCAACGTCACCGATTTTTCCGGAAGCGTATCTATCGTTCTGGATTTTGACGAAGCTCATATCCTGTCGGATGGCACCGACGATCCTTATGCCATCGTCGATACCGGCAACTTGGACGACATCTTCAGTTCCTACACCCTCGTGATCGACCCCGACACGGGCGTCCTCACGCTGACTTTTGACCCTGATGATTTTCTCGGACCAGATACGGCAAGTTTCCAGGTGTCAGGTCGGGGAGATGCCGATGATACCGTTGTCATCTCGTTCGTTTGCTTCGCCGAGGGTACAATTATTGACACGGTCAACGGGCCCAAGAAGGTCGAAGACCTGCGCGTGAACGATCTGGTCCCTACCAAATCACACGGCGTGAAACCGATACGCTGGATCGGGTCGAGGCACTTGGATGCCATCGACCTTGGCGCAAACCCGCATATACGACCAGTCGAAATTCACGCAGGAGCGCTTGGTGCGGACAACCCATCGATGAGTTTGACGGTCTCGCCCCAGCACCGCGTTTTCATCGCCTCTCCGGAAGTGCAATTGCTCTTCGGGTTTGAGGAAGCTCTGGTGCCTGCAAAAGGGCTTTTGAATGGGGAGACGGTTCTGATCAGTGACCAAAGTTCGGTCACGTACTATCACGTGCTTTTCGACCAGCATGAACTGATCAAATCCAATGGCGTATGGACCGAAAGCCTGTATCCGGGAAAGCAAGCCATTCTGACTTTGGGACAAGAAGCTTACAAAGAGCTGTTTGAACTTTTTCCCGAATTGCAGTCAGACGAAAACTCCCATGCAGTAGCAGCACCCATGTTGACTGCGCAAGAAACCCGGCTTCTCGCTGGCGCGCTCGCAAAGGCGGCAGGGTGAACCATGGCTGAGGGAAACAAACCCGCAAACCCGGTGGAGTTTCCCAGCCCCGGAAAGCAACGCGCCATGGGGGAACTACTTTTCCTAGCGATGCGAAGTGGCGATTACGCAAAAATTCCACTGTTTCGCTTTCGTGACCTGCTCGAACCCGCCATTGATCACAAGCAGTTGCAGGTTTTCCGCTTTGACGATGTGCCACGTGGCGCAATTCTTTGGGCCAAGATGTCTCCGCAAGCAGAGGCGCGCTTTTTGAAGGGGGAGGCGCTGTCTCACGACGATTGGAACAGCGGAGATCGCGTGTGGGTGGCCGGGCTGCTGGCACCTTACAGGGGCATGACGTCATTTATTGTGCGCTGGGGCAAGAAAGACGGGAGTTTGCCCGACAGAAAGTTCAACTATCTGCGGCTCGAGGACAATTCCGCCGACGTTCGCAAAATCGTCACCGTTGATCTGGACGCTCCGAAAGGGCAGCGCCTGAAATCGCGGTCTGTTAAAGACTACCTGCAACAGGAAGTTTGAGAACTCGCGTGTTCAGAAGCGGGACAGCGAACTAATCCCGTGTGGCCCAGGCAATTGCTTGGGTCAGCCGATCGTGCCCCCAGAACAGCTCGTTCCCCACAGTCATTGTCGGTGCACCAAAAACGCCGCGCGACTGCGCTTCTTCTGTTGCTGATCGCAAAATCGCCTTGCCGTCCGGCGTCAGCGTTTCGGCAAGAACGGCCTCCGGTTCTTGCCCGATTTCGCCCAGAATGTCGGTTATGACATGATCATCGGCTATGTCCCGGTCATCGGCAAAATTCGCGGAATAGACAGCGCGAATAAACCCGCCGATCCAATCGGCTTCTGCATGACGCGCTGCGATCCGCGCTGCCAACAGTGATCCGCGGGGAAAAGATGACGGCTTTTGATAGGGCAGGCCCGCATCCGCACAAATCCGTTCCAGATCCCGCCACATATAGGCGCCTTTGACTGGAAACATGTTGAATGGCGAGTCTGTCAGCCCTTGAGCGCCGAATACAGGCCCCAACAAGAAAGAACGCCAGATCAAAGGCACACCAGCCTTTTTGCACGCGTCTTCGACCTGCATCGCGGCTGGGTAGCTATAAGTCGAGGCAAGCTCAAACCAAAATTCAATAGGTTTTACCATAACTTACCCGGTGGATGCAGCCCAGTCCCAATACATTTCTCGCACGCGTCGCGTCACTGGGCCGATCTGATAGTTCGTGTCGTCAAAAGCCGAAACGGGTGTCACCTTGGACATGTTTCCGGACATGAACACTTCGTCCGCATCTTCGAAATCGGCAAAGCTGAGCACGGTTTCATGCACCTTCATGCCGTCTGAAGTCATGTTTTTGATATGCCGCGCCCGTGTGATCCCGGCCAGAAACGTACCGTTGGGGATCGGGGTGAAGACCTCTCCGTCCTTGACCATAAAGATGTTTGCCGTCGCAGTTTCGGCGACATTGCCCATCGCGTCGGCAACCAGGGCGTTTGAGAACCCTTTGGATCGCGCTTCGGTCAGCATGCGGGCATTGTTGGGGTAAAGGCAGCCCGCTTTCGCATTCACTACGGCATCTTCCAGTACAGGGCGGCGGAACCGCGTGCGGGTCAGCGTGACCGATGCCGTTGCGGGCGCCATCGGGATTTCCTCGAGGCAGACCGCAAAGCCAGTTTCATCCGGCGAAGGGACAATTGCCGTAGGGTCGCCGTGAATGCCCCAGTACATCGGCCGGATGTAAACTGCGGTGCCCGGCGCGAACATCTTTAGCCCTTCATGTACGATCTGCACCATGTCGTCTGTCGATACGGTTGGTGTTAGCATCAGGGCCGCTGCTGACCGGTTCACCCGCGCGCAATGCGGCTCCAAGTCCGGGCTCAACCCGTCAAAGTAGCGCGCGCCGTCAAAGACCGAGCTGCCCAGCCACGCGCCATGATCGGCCGCCCGCATGATCGGTGCATCATCGTCGTGCCAAGTGCCCTCGAAATAGGTTTTGATATTGGTACCAACCGCCATGATCGCGTCCTCCCTGCGCGGCGACGTTAGGCCAAGAATATGTCAGCCGTCCAGACCTTTTGCTGTGCGTCGAGCACCCGTCACCTCAGACTGATCTGAATCAAGGTGCTGGTGCGCGCAGCCAGTATGTTTGTTGCCCCGATACGTAATAGGCACGCGGTCTTATGGCTATGTTGCTGCGATTGTTGGGTTGCGGTCTCGAGCCGCTTGTGTGGCCGCAACAGAAGAACGCCTGCCGAAAGGAAAGGATCCGCTGTGTACAAAAACATTCTGGTACCGGTTGTTTTGGGGAACGGCGAAGACAACGAAACCTCTTTGAGCGCAGCACGCCAATTGGCTGATGATGACGCTCAAGTCACCGTTCTTCATGTCCGGGAGCCGATCCCGGCTTTCGTCGCGGCTGAAATTCCAGAAGATATCCTCGCCGCAACTCATCGCGAATTTCAGGAGGATCTTCAAAGGGTTGCGTCAGGATATCCCGGTGCGAAACCGGTTCTGATCAGTGGGCATGCAGGGCGCGGCATCGTTGAATATGCCGATGCGAATGGGATCGATTGCATCATTCTGGCCTCGCACCAGCCGGGGCTGCAAAACCTGCTATTGGGTTCGACCGCCAACCGTGTTGTGCATCACGCAAGATGCTCGGTTCATGTAATCCGGTGAAGCCCTTCAATGCCCTACGAGTTTCGCTTGGGCCACGGACGGCGCGGCGGTTCGGAAAAGGACAAGGGCAGTTCATCAAAGAGGCCGCTTGGTTCATATTTCCGCATCCAAGGCAGTGGAGGCGTCAAAGCGCCTTCTTCATGCCACTCAAAATAACCAAGTTCGCCTTTGGCCGGTATCGGATGATCCAGCGCGCGTGGGTTTTCCAGACGAAGACCCGCATCTCGGCCAAACCAAGGGCTTTCACTTTGATCAATGATCTCGACCACATCAACGACGCCGATAATCGCGCCGCGCGGTAGATCTGCGGGAGGCGGGCAGCGAACACCGATCTCCTGCATGCGCCACGCGATGTAGCGGTATTCGTCCTCTTTCAAACCAATGGCGGCGTGAATACAGATCGTACCCGGTGTCATCCGACCGGCGCGGATCGACCCCTTGCTCCGATTCTCGATGTCCTTGCCACCATATATGATCGCCCAGGCCGACGGTTGGCGAACCGATAAGGCAATGCGGGGCAAATCCTCCACTTAATCCCTCACAGGCAACGCGTCGCGCTTGACCATTGTGCGCAGGGCAAAATTTGACCTCAGATTGCGAATGCCGGGGATCTGCATCAACCTGTTTTCTAGAAACGCATCAAAGGCGCCCAGATCTGCGGCCACCACGCGCAACAAGATGTCGCGCGATCCGGTCATCAGATAGCACTCCATCACCTCCTCGCAGCGCGAGATCGCGCGTTCAAATTCGTTTATGGCATTTCGGTCCTGAGCGGCCAGTTCGACCGACACAAAGATGGTGACCGGTAGTCCCAGTTTCTCTGCGTCAACCTGTGCCGCGTAACCGGTGATTACCCCGGTGTCCTGCAAACGATCCAACCGTCGTATACACGGCGTAGGTGACAAACCAACCCGTTCCGCAAGGTCTGCGAGTTTGATACGTCCATCCGATTGCAAAACACGGACAATCTTACGATCAATCACATCCATAGAGGAAATCACTATACTGTAGCTAATTGTTGGTGAAAATCTCTAACATTTGCCGTGGGTTTAATCAACTTTGGCGTAAACCGCTAACGCGTGCATGCCACAGTCAGGGCAGTCAGCAGGAGGACGCTATGCAGATCAAGCCCATGTCAACCCCAACGCATGAACAACTCGTCAAAGTGACTGACCCACGAGCCGAGTTGATCGGATTCATCGCCATTCATTCGACCAAACTTGGTCCGGCGGCGGGCGGGTTACGCATGCGTCCGTATGAGAGCGAAGCCGAGGCGATAGAGGACGTCCTGCGTCTCTCGCGCGGTATGACTTACAAGAACGCGGCAGCCGAGTTGCCTTTGGGGGGCGGCAAAGCCGTGATCATGGGGGACCCGCGTCAGAAAACACCAGCTCAACTACAGGCGTTCGGCCGCGGGGTGGAGGCTTTGGACGGCCGCTACTGGACGGCAGAGGACATGGGCATGACGCCCGCTGACATGGGTGTGCTGGCGCAAGAAACCCGATTTGTCGCCGGTCTTGCCGATGGGCCTTATGCCAGCGGCGATCCTTCGCCGATAACCGCGCGCGGGATTTTTAACGCGATCCGGACAACCGCGAGGCACCAGTTTGGGGCGGACAATCTGGCGGGCATGCATGTGGCCGTCCAGGGATTGGGCCATGTAGGCATGCATCTTTGTGCATTGTTGCACGGCGCAGGCGTTCGGCTCAGTGTGACAGACATGGTGAACGCTTCCGTTGCTGAGGCAGTCGACACTTTTGACGCCCATCCCGTCGCGCCGTCGGACATTCTTACCACGCAGGCAGATATTTTGGCGCCCTGCGCCATCGGTGGGATCCTCAATGAGCAGACCATTCCTCAGTTGAGAGTCAACGCGATCGCAGGCGGGGCCAACAACCAGCTTGCGACGGCCGATGATGGGACGCGTTTGCATGCGCGGGGTATCCTTTATGCACCGGACTTCGTGGCCAATGGGGGTGGTATCATCAATGTCGCGACCGAAATCCTGCGTATCAAAGCCCGCGAGGCATTTGTCGCTGACAAGCTTGCCGCGTTGGACGCCACGATGGACAGTATCCACACTCGCGCCATCCGCGCTGATGTCAGCCCTAATGATGTAGCCGAACAGATCGTTGACGAGATGCTGCGCCCTGACGCGGCATAAGAAGCGTACGCTGCGCTAACTCCGCTTCAACTTCGACGGTCTAAAAACCCTCTCGCACGTGCAAGGCTGCCCGGAAACCTTCCGGGTGGCACGATCAGGACAGATGGTTTTCCATCGCGCAACCTGCAACGCTTGGTCTGACATCCCTTGCGTTCAACCATCGCATATCAAGCGGGCCCGCCCCTGACATCGCGAATTCACAGATTTATAAGATCACCTGCCGGGCAAAACCCGTTGCAGGTTATCCGGCATGCGCGCATCAGCCGTCGCTCTGCAATGCGCCGTTATCCCAGTTGCCGCTTTCTTCCTGTCCTGTCGCATAACGCATGGTGCCTTCACCTTGCCGTTTGCCATTCAGGAAATTGCCCTCATAGACATCTCCGTTGGCATAGGTGGCGATCCCTTGGCCATTGATTTCACCACTTTGCCACTGACCTTCGTAGACAAAGCCAGAGGCCATTTCGATCCGGCCCTGACCCGCGCGCTGACCATTAAAAAAGGCGCCGGTATAAACTGATCCATCCGGGTAGGTCGCCGTCCCTTGCCCATGACGTTGCCCAGCTTGCCAAGCGCCTTCGTAGCGATAACCGTCGGCATAGGTCATCACCCCTTGCCCATCGTTGCGCGCTTCTTTGAACTCACCCTCATAGATCACGCCATTGGCATAGACAGCGCGTCCTGTGCCATCGATGACACCTGCTTTCCATTCGCCTTCATAGGTCGATCCGTCGGTGTAGGTGATTTTACCTGAACCATCCGCCAGATCGTTTCGGAACGTGCCGACATAGATCGATCCATCCGGATAGGTGACCTGGCCTTGCCCTTCGATGCGGCCCGCAACCCAGTCGCCGGTGTACAAGTACCCATCCGACCCACGAAACGTACCTTTTCCTTGTCGGCGATCGTCTTGAAATTCTCCTTCGTACACATCGCCATTCGCGTAGGTCACCATGCCTTGGCCTTGCCTTTGCCCGCCGACAAGCTCGCCTTCATACACATCGCCATTGGGCTGGGTCAGCGTTCCTCTGCCATTGATTTGCCCGTCAGCCCAAAGACCGACATAGGTCAAACCATCGGGCAAGGTCAGTGTCCCTTGTCCTTCGCGTTTGCCGTTTTGGATTTCCCCTTCGTAAACTGCGCCATCGGGATAGGTGATCTGGCCCATCCCTTGTTTCACGCCATTGACCCAGTCGCCGCGGTATTCGTACCCGCCTGGGCTGGTCATCACGCCCTTGCCATCATGCTGAGCGTTTCGAAAGCTTCCCTCATAGCGTACGCCGTTGGAGTAAAGCGCAACGCCCTCACCATTGATCACACCATCCAGCCAGGACCCTTCATAGGTCGAGCCATCCGAGAAGGTGATCTTGCCGATCCCGTTGGGCTTTCCCTTGGCGAACTCGCCTTCATACACAGAGCCGTTGGGAAACTGCGCAACCCCTTGCCCCAGGATTTCTCCATCGACCCACTGGCCTGTGTACTGATAGCCATTGGGCAGAGTGTACGTCCCCTGCCCATGTTGCAGCCCGCCCCGGAATTCCCCTTCATACACGCCACCATCTTCGTATTGCTTAGTTTGCACCTGGGCGAACGTGGGCGCTGCCAGAAGTGTTACAAATGTGAGCGCGGCAAAGCTGCGGTGGGGAACCATGAACAAAACTCCAGGCCTGTCTCCGAGATAGACCAAGGTTAGGGATTGCGCACGCTGCCTTCAACGCCTTTTGCGGCTGATCTCTTCCCCTCAGGCGGCGATCTGCTAAATGAGCAGGACAGGCAGATCCAAGAGGGCAATATGGCCGACAGGTTCCGAATTACTCTGGCACAGTTGAACCCGACCGTGGGCGATATTGACGGCAATGCCGCCAAGGCCCGCGAGGCATGGGCCAAGGGTCGTGACGCGGGCGCTGATTTGGTCGCCCTGCCAGAGATGTTTATCACCGGCTACAACGCTCAAGACCTGGTGATGAAACCCGCGTTCCACATGGCTGCCTATCAGGCCGTTCAGCAACTGGCCAAGGACTGCGCGGATGGCCCAGCGTTGGCGATTGGTGGACCCTACACCGAAGGCACGCAGCTTTTTAACGCCTATTTCATTTTGAAGGGTGGTCAGATTGCGTCGTCGCAACTGAAACATCACCTGCCCAACGAAACCGTCTTTGACGAAGTCCGCATCTTTGATGCCGGGCCGCTGGGCGGGCCCTACAGCGTTGGCAACACGCGCATCGGATCGCCCATTTGCGAAGACGCATGGCACGAAGATGTCGCCGAAACGCTTGAGGAAACTGGAGCCGAGTTTCTGTTGGTGCCCAATGGCTCGCCGTATTACCGCGGTAAATTCGAAACCCGCTTGAACCACATGGTTGCACGCGTCGTCGAAACCGGCTTGCCGGTGATATACCTCAACATGGTTGGCGGTCAGGACGATCAGATCTTTGACGGGGCGAGCTTTGCCTTGAACCCCGGCGGTGAACTCGCGCAGCTTTTGCCTGCGTTTGAAGAAGTCGTAACACAGCTGGACCTGGAACGTGGCCCCGAAGGCTGGCGCGTTGTCGAGGGAGACAAGGCGCATCTGCCCGACGATTGGGAGCAGGATTACCACGCGATGGTTCTGTCCTTGCGCGATTACATGGCCAAAACCGGGTTCAAGAAAGTTCTCCTTGGCCTCTCCGGCGGTATCGACTCTGCGATCGTTGCGACGATCGCTGTGGATGCGCTGGGCGCGGAAAACGTACGCTGCGTGATGCTGCCCTCGGAATATACCTCTCCGGAGAGTCTGGAAGACGCCGAAGCCGTCGCCAAGGCCCTGGGTTGTCAATATGACTATGTCCCAATTTCCGGTCCCCGCGCGGCGGTCACCGAAACACTGGCCCCTTTGTTCGGCAATGCCGAGCCAGGATTGGCCGAAGAAAACATCCAATCCCGCCTGCGCGGGCTTCTCCTGATGGCGCTGTCTAACAAATTTGGGGAAATGCTACTGACCACGGGCAACAAATCCGAAGTGGCCGTGGGTTATGCCACTATCTATGGCGACATGGCGGGCGGATATAACCCCATCAAGGATCTCTATAAAACCCGTGTGTTCGAGACGTGCCGCTGGCGGAATGAGACCCATCGCGACTGGATGATGGGACCAGCTGGAACCGTTATCCCCGAACGGGTGATCACCAAACCACCCTCAGCTGAATTGCGCGAAGATCAAAAAGACAGCGACTCCCTGCCGGATTATCCAATCCTTGATGGCATTCTCGAGATCCTCATTGATGCCGATGGTTCGATCGAAGATTGCGTTGCCGCTGGCTATTCCCGCGAGGACGCCAAGCGGGTGGAACACCTTATCTACATCAGCGAATACAAACGGTTCCAATCCGCGCCAGGTGCACGCCTGACCAAGCGCGCCTTCTGGCTGGATCGTCGGTACCCGATCGTGAACCGTTGGCGCGACCCGGGATAAAAGCGAGCAAGGCCCTGTTTTTTTGCTCTGGACGCTCGGGTAATTCCGGTCAAACTGCGCGTCATGCCCGGACCCAAGCTTGATCCTGTACCCCCCGATTTGAACCTGCCAGATCAGGTGGACGTCGTTGTGATCGGTGGGGGGATCATCGGCACGTCGACGGCGCTGGAGCTTGCCGAACGAGGTGTGAAAGTAGCGCTCTGCGAAAAAGGTGAAATCGGCGGCGAGCAATCCTCGCGCAACTGGGGTTGGGTCCGTGTCTCCTGCCGTGATCCGCGTGAAATCCCGTTGATGATCGCGGCCATTCGCAATTGGGAAGGAATGGAAGAACGGACTGGGCACCGGATGGGATACGCTCAGACGGGGATCCTGTTTACGACAGCCAACGCCCGCGAATATGCCGAATATGAGAAGTGGAGCGAACACCTTCACCCGCATCAGATTGATTGCAGGATGATTGATGGCGCCGAGTTGGACCAGGTGCTCCCAGGCCACCAGATGTCTTTGAAAGGCGCGCTTTACACCTCCATCGACGGGCGCGCGGAACCGCAATGGGCAGCCCCGGGAATTGCAAAGGCCGCCCGCAATGCCGGAGCGACCGTTCACACAAGGTGTGCCGTACGCTCGCTGGATCTGGAAGGCGGACGGGTTGCGGGCGTCGTGACAGAAAAAGGCCGGATCAAGTGTAGCCAGGTTGTTTTGGCGGGTGGCGCATGGTCGCGTCTTTTTGCAGGCAACGCCGGCATCGACCTGCCTCAACTAAAAGTGCTGAACACGGTGATGCGCACAACCCCGGTGAGTGGCGGGCCAGACGCATCGGCCTGGGCGCCGGGATTTGCCATCCGCAAACGCGCCGACGGCGGTTACACCGTGGCAGACGGGACCTACAACATGGTGGATCTGGTGCCCGACACCTTCCGCCAGATGCGGCTGTTCCTGCCTGCGTTGAAATCCGAGTGGCGGTCGCTGCGTTTCCGCCTGTCCAACCGATGGCGGCAAGAAGCGTCCGAGGCGCGCTCGTGGCAGCCGTCTGAGATCACGCCGTTTGAAAGAACCCGGGTTCTGGACCCCGAACCAATTGAGAAGATCCTGCGCAGCAGCTGGAACGCGGCGCAAAGGGCGTTTCCCTTCTTCGAAAAGGCTGAGATTGCGCAATCATGGGCAGGCATGATCGACGTAACACCGGATGCTATTCCGGTGATCGGACCGGTGGATGACATTCCAGGGTTCTACATTGGCACGGGGTTCTCGGGTCATGGTTTTGGCATCGGGCCGGGCGCTGGCCAACTCTTGGCCGATCTAGTGACCGCTCATACGCCCGTGGTGGACCCTCATGATTTTCGCCTGTCCCGGTTCACCGATGGCAGCAAGATCGCTCAAATGAAGGGTTTTTGAACCGTCATTCCCACCAGCGATCGATTGCAGCGATATCGTCATCCGACCAGCCAAAGTGATGGGCAAACTCATGAATCGTCACGTGCGCGACCAACGCCTCCAGGTCCACATTCCCGCGATCGCGCCATTCCGCAAGGATTGGTTCCCGGAACAACCATACGATATCTGGCCCCATCGGCACGTCCATGACGGATTTTTCGGTCATCGGGATGCCGTCATAAAGCCCGGTTAATTCCAGAGGATCGTCGATGTCCATTTCTGCAAGAACATCGTCGGGAGGCACATCTGTAACCTGCAGAACCACCTGGGACGCAGCAGCTTGAAACGGGGCAGGAAGGCGCGCGACGGTGTCGCGCGCGATCCCTTCTATCTGTGCAAGCGATGCAGTCATGGTGCGGGTATGACCCGAAACACCGCTGCACGCCAGTTTATCCCATCAGCTGATAGCTAACTGGTACATAGCGGAACCCATCGCCGCGCGTTTCAACAAAGCCAGCGGCTGGGAACGGCATGTGATAGCCGATCATGGGGATACGGTCGGCAGCCAACATGCCCAGCACGGCCTTGCGCGAAGCGGCGGCAGCGTCTTTGTCGGCATCAAAGCTAAAGCCCCAATCCGGGCGCGCGAAGGACCAGACATAGTGGTTCGCCAGATCTGCGGTCAGCACCAATTGGCGACCGCCGCTTTCCAGCATATAGCACATGTGTCCCGGTGTATGGCCAAAGCTGGCCATCGATGTGATCCCGCTCACGATGCTCGCGGCGTCGTCCACGAATGTCAGTTTCTCCGCTACGGGAGTGACATTGGCCTTAACCGCATCACCGACACGATTGCCTGCTTCCATGCCGGACCAGAAATTGTATTCCGCGCTGCCCGCCACATAACGCGCATTCGGGAATGTGGGCACACCTTCATTCATCAGCCCGCTGATGTGGTCGGGATGCATATGCGTGATGACAACGATGTCAATTTCGTCAGGCGTCACGCCGGCATCCGCTAGGGATTGCACAATCCCAGCAGCATTCAGGCCTGTATCGAACAGAACCTTCTCGGACCCTGTGTCGATCACGGTGGGAGTGATGTAAAACTGAACGTCCTGATCGGACACAAAGTTCTCTGCCGACAGGGTCGCGAATTCTTCGTCCGATGCGTCAGCTGCAAACATCGCTTTTGGGTTTTCCCGCATTGCTGTGGCAGCAAGCAGTGTTGTTACGGTGAAGTCACCCAGGGTAAAGCTCCGGCTCGTGCCAGCGGATGGCCCTGTGTTCTGCGCAAGCGCGGCTGTTGCTGATACGCTGGCTGCAGCGAAGGGCAGGGTGGCAGCGCCCGCCAGGGCGGCGCGTCGGGTTAGGCGGGGGGCATCTGTCATGGCGACCTCTCTGTGTTGGATGGGGCGCGACATAGCGCGTCGCTTACCTTCTGCCAGCACGGCGCTCGAAAATCGGGGCAATTGATGGTAAAGCTTTCGCGATGAGCTCAGCCAAGACCTTGCCCACAGGTGCCGATGTCGGTGCCTTTTTGAACAGCGTCGAACCGCAGCGGCGACGCGAGGATGGTTTGGAGCTTGATGCACTTTTTCGACAGGTCACAGGGTTTCCACCAGTGATGTGGGGTCCGTCCATTGTTGGTTACGGGCGATATGACTACACCTATGCCAGCGGGCACAGCGGCACGTTTCTGGCGACTGGATTTTCGCCCCGCAAGTCTGCGCTCAGTCTTTACATCATGCCAGGATATGCTGATTTCCAAGACATCCTGAAACGTCTGGGCAAGCACAAAATGGGCAAATCCTGTCTCTACATTAACAAGCTTGCGGACGTAGACATGGGCGTGCTGGCCGAACTGACAAAAGCTGGCCTAACCGACCTAAGCAAAAGATGGGACGTCTTGCCGAAGTAAAGTTCAGCCGCCCCCTTGCGCCGCTGGACAAACAACCACCCATATGACAAGAGCGCGGCAACAGGAGACACCCATGACGACTACCCGTTTCGCGCCTTCGCCCACTGGATACATCCACGTCGGCAACCTGCGCACCGCGCTGATGAATTACCTCATCGCCCGCAAGGCCGGGGGTACCTTTATTCTGCGTATCGACGACACCGACCCCGAGCGATCGAAAGAAGAATATGTCGATGCGATCAAAGAGGATATGGAATGGCTGGGCCTGACGTGGGACCGGATAGAGCGTCAATCTGACCGGCTGGATCGCTATGCCGAGGCCGCTGACAAACTGCGTGAGATGGGCCGGTTTTATGAAGCGTTCG
>CAYODE010000023.1:0-32745 GCA_964402685.1 uncultured Aestuariivita sp.
ATGCTGGTCGAAAAGGGAACTCTGCAGGAATTCCGCTATCTGGAGCATGGCGCGTTTTATTCTATCTTTGCCCTGTCACTCGTCATGTTTGTTCAGTCACTGACTCACGTTCCAGAAGTGTTAACGGGCGGACTGGGTGTAGGGTTTATTGGATACGCGCTCATTTCCTCAATCCGCCACAATAGAAACGAAACCTGATATGAGAATTGGTCCGATCAGACCGTTCGCCACAAGATTGGAGAATGCCAATGTATAATAAGGTTCTGGTGACTTTGGCCTTGGATCACGGACTATCTCAATCACTCTTTGATATTGCAGAACGTCTGCTCGCCCCTGACGGGGAGATTCTTGCTCTTCATGTTGTCGAAGAGGCATTCGGCCTTGCACGAGCAACGCAGAGTGGTGAGCACTCAAGCGCTGTGTTCGAACGTGCGCGGGGTCTGCTTTCTGAGAAGCTGAAAGACCAAGACCACGTTCAGGGCCACATCGTTGAAGGGCATGTGTATCGCAGCATTGTCGAGTTTTCTGTGGAGCACCAAGTGAATTGCATTGTGATTGGTTCCCATAAACCTGGGCTGAGCGATTACCTTATTGGATCGACGGCATCGAACGTCGTACGCCACGCGCCCTGCGCTGTGCACGTCCATCGATAGACGAAAGTCGCGTTCGCAAAACCAAAGCTGAACTCTGTCTTTCCTGACATTTTCAGCACAGGCCGATCGATGCTTCAAAGACGTGACAGAACCTCTGCCGTCACAGCGCGAGTCCCCATATCGCCGCCGAATTCCATCGGTCGCAGGGCGTTCTCTGAAAAACCGGCTTCGACCGCGTCGTTCAGCATTTCGGCGGCATTGGAATAGCGCTGATCGCCCGATTTTTCGGCAAGGTAGTCTAGCATCAATCCACCCGAAAGGATCGCAGCGAGTGGGTTGGCCTTGTCTTGTCCCATGATGTCCGGTGCCGATCCGTGCGCAGGTTGAAACAGACCAATCTCATCTCCAATCTCCGCGCAGGCTGCCATGCCCATTCCGCCGACCAGACCTCCAGCCAAGTCGCTGAGGATGTCCCCAAACATGTTTTCCATGACCATCACGTCATAGTCCCATGGATTTCTGATTAGGTTCAGCGCTTGCGCATCCACATAGCAGTAATCGGTTTCAACGTCCGGATAGAGGGGTGCAACCTCATCGTAAATCTTTCGAAAGAACGCCATGGACGCAAAGACGTTTGCCTTATCTACGCACGTTAGCCGTCCCGACGTGCCGCGGGCTTTGCGCCTTTGTGCCAGTTTGAAGCCGAAGTGATGCAGTTTCTCCGTGGTCTTTCGCGTTATCCTAAGCGTGTCACGCACTTCGTCATCGCCTCGAATGTCGGACCTGCCATGCGCGGCAGCGGAGTAAAACAGCCCTTCGGTGGATTCACGCAGAATAACCATGTCGATACCGGCAGCGCGCGGATCGGCGAGTCTTTGCGGCGCGTTCGGATAGGCCTTTACCGGCCGCACGCCGGCGTAGAGCCCGTAGATGTCGCGGAGGCGCAAATGGGGGCTTATCTCGGTGCCATCTGCATGACGGACAGCCGGTAGCCCAATCGCGCCAAGAAATATGGCATCTGCTTGCCCGGCACGTTTTTCGCCGCCAGGCTCTATGTCCTGACCGGTTTCCCGAAAGTACCCCGCGCCAGCATGAAGCTCTTCATAACTGAGGGGCGGTGCGTCAGTGGCCGCAATGGCGGCGTCGACGGTCGCCATCGCTGCCTCAGACACATCCACCCCAATCCCGTCACCCTTGATCAAAGCGATTTTCATCAACCGTGTCCCTTCACAAATGCACCCAAATGCCGTCGTCCGCAGATGCATAGATCGCATTTTCCTGTTTGATCACAGCCAGGTAGTCTCGTGCGAGGTTTTCCATTTCGCCACTCTCTAGAAGAGCGCGAACGACATGGTTCTGAAGGTGATAAACACAATCACCTCCAAAGCCACCGTGTGTCGAAGCGGCGAGGATTTCCCGGTCTTTGGTCTCGCCAAAGCCTCGTAGCCGAACGGATCCGTCGCCTTTCAACGCAATCGTGCCTTTCGTGCCTTCGATCAACGCCTCTCCCATGGTGCAGCGGGTGTTTTCGGCGGCGTGGTCCAGCAATCGGTTGCCATCAAAAAGCGATCTCACGCCGTTCTCATAGCGGAACAGAATGTATCCGGCGTCTTCACCGGCGATGACCGGGTTCATCCGCCGTAAGTCCGCGAACACAGCAGACGGTTCACCCATCAGGAAGCGGAACGTATCAATCCAATGCACGGCGGTTTCGTGTACAAGAAAGCGCGGCATTTGTTGGAAATAGGGTTGGCGGGCAAGATACGCGTCAGGTCCTTGCCCGTCGCCAGGGCGCAGTCGAAAAGTCAGCTGGAGAACATCGCCAATCGTACCACTTACAATTTCGGCTTTGATCGTCCGATACCATGGTTGGAAACGAAAGTTCTCGTGAACAATGATGGGTACTCCAGACGCGTCCGACAAACGAACTGCCTCGCGCGCTTCATCCAAGCTGGTGCAGAAGGGCTTTTGACAAATGATCGCGCGGGGCTTTGCGTTCAGCGCCTGCTTGATGAAGCCCAAATGCGTTTCAGGCGGCGTGATTATGTCGACAATATCGGGTTGCGCTTCGGCAAGCATCTTCTCGAGATCATCGAACGGGGGCAGTCCGGTGGTTCGAGCTCTCTCAATCTCTTGGTCAAAGGACCCAACCAACGCAACGCCTTTGATCCGTGCCCAAGCATCATAATGAAACTGACTGAAGTATCCTGCGCCGACGCACGCTACTTTTAGACGCGGACTCACGTCATGACCTCCCGCGCGGATGACGTCCAATCCCAGTGATAGGGTTTCAGGCCGGTAACCGGCGCTGGGAAAGACATGATCTCAGTCCCAAGAAGACAACCCAGGTAGAGAGTGCCGAGGTCAGCTCCGCCAAAGGCTGCACTTGAAATGTTGTTCAATCGCTTGCCAAAACTTCGGTCCAGGTGTGGGCGGCCCATTTCGTCTGCCTGAAAGGCCGCCTCGACACGGGCGAGGTCGGCGGGCGCGGCATCTTCGACCATTAGAGACTGGGAGCCATCAGGGGAAACGCGTATCAGGCGATTGCTGACGATCGATGTGATCCAGACACCTCCATCTTCATCAAAGGTCAGTCCATCGGGAAATGTTCCGGGTCCGAAGTGAGTCAGAGTTGTCCTGTTCGTCAATGAGCCATCCGCTTCAACATCAAAGCGCGTCAGTCGGCGGGCGAAAGTCTCGTTAACATAGAGGTGTCCTGTTTTAGGATGAACGAGGCATTCGTTCGTGTAACCAAGCCCATCGGCGACGATCCGTGCGCCGTTTGTGTCCAGCAGAACAATAAAACCGTCATCGCAATCGGCACGGTAACCAAGGTCGCGAGGCTCACGCCGCGTGCTTACCGTGATCCACGTCCGGAGTTGGCTGTCGATATGGACGTAATTGGTCGGGGGAAGAGGGAGTCCGTCCACTTCCAAAAGCTCTGGGGTCAGCTGTCCATCCGGGGCCAGCCGGTAAATACCGCCATCCTCTGCTCCAAGATGGGCAAGCAGCCAACCACCTTTCGGTAGTATCGCAATGCCGTTTGGATTTGGTTTGAAATCCCCTTTTGCCAGCACGGTTTTCTGAGACCCGTCAGGCGCGATCAACGTCACTCCGCCGCGCCAATCCGCGACGTGAAGCACTCCGTCGGACGTGCAAAGCACACATTCGGGGCGGGCAAGATCTGACCCTAAAGCGACCATTTCGTCCGGCGTGATCATGAGCCCCCCGTGTCGACAAACTTGCGCCAGCCTGCGTCGCCCTGCGGCTGGTTTCAAGTGCCCTGTGGAGTAGCTCCCTTCAACTAATTCTTTCGACCCGTTTGGCAGCTGTTTCTGACCGGTCAACAGGAAGGGGTATGAGATAAGATCTCGAGTCACGGGGGCTAGCCCGGGGGACCCGACGTTGGCACCAGGATCTTGGCAAACCGGATCTTGTTGGGATGTATGCCATCCTCACAGACAACCGGCCAAAGTCTTCGCCGCCGTCTCCCGCTCACTCTTTCGTTTCAGGTCCTGGCGCTGGCCAAATCCTGGAAAACAGCCATTCCAAAACGCTTAGGCTTAAGAAACTGCAGACAAGCCAAACAATCAGCTCATAAGGCGCCAAGGGCGTACCGCGTAGCCACTGCGCCACCAGACCGCCCTGAGGGCGCAACATCTCGATCCCAAACAGCCCACCGGACCACAGCCGAAAATCCCAAAACCGGCTGATGTAAAACAGTATCGCGGCCAGAAGAACAAACAGACCCCATCCAACAAGCTTACGTGTCATGGCGTGCGCTCGATCGTCGAGGGATCCACAGTGAGAACCAGCAGATCACCGTGCCGTGTAATGTCGCCTTCAAGGGTCACGTATTCCGCGACCCAGTCATACAACGCCTTAGGCATCGGGTCATCGCCTTCTCCGGCAATGAGCATGAAATCGGCACCTTCCACGGGTTGCGTGCTGATGAAAACGGGGGGCAGCCCGTTCAGGATGCAAAGATTTGCGCAGGCCTTATGCGCGATCCCGCGCCCCGGTCTCATTGCCCCCGCGGTGCATTTTCCATCACAGATCTCACCGGCAAGACGCCACCGGCCCAAGGGTTCTGGTTCAGGCGCTTCAGTTGGGGTCGCGTCTTCCGCGCCACTTAATCCATTTCTCCCACCGCGCAATTGCATCATGTCGAGCGCGCCTCGCGTCAACAAAACACCGCTGGCCGTCGCCATTTGCCCATCCAGCATACGCGCGCGCGGTAACGCGCCGTTTTTTCCCCCTCCCGACAACATAAGTGTATGGCCGACGGCCACGTGTTCGCTTCCTTCGGTCACGTGAAGGATCGGCGTCGGCGTCAGTTCGACGACGCCGGTCACCGTTTGACGGCCCAAATCAAATCGAAGCGCCGCGTCGCCCGGATCATTCTGGGTTAGCGCAATGGTCGCTGAAAAAGCACCTGCGCCCGCAACAAGCATTGCAGCCACTGAAAAAATGAAAACACGCAGCCCTTTGGGAACGCCCATGTATCCGACAAAGAAAGGACTTTTACTCATTCCTCAGGCTCCACTCGTATAGGCGTCGTTTCAGTCCCAGGTGGGTTCGGTTCAGGATCCAGTAGCAAAACACCGTTTTCCAGCGCCAGATTATATGTCGGTACTTTTTCGGTGAACGGAGCAGGCGATCGCCCATTGCGCAGGTCATACTGAAAT
The DNA here is from genome assembly GCA_964402685.1 of uncultured Aestuariivita sp. GTDB lineage: Bacteria > Pseudomonadota > Alphaproteobacteria > Rhodobacterales > Rhodobacteraceae > Aestuariivita. The sequence goes on from CAYODE010000023.1 coordinate 5,282, forward strand.
CCGTGCCAAGGACATGTGACCAGACAGTCTTCGACCTTGCCTTCCCCCAAAGGACCATTTTGGTGAGCACAGGCGTTTCCGATAGCGTGCAGGACGCCGCCATGACGAAAAACGGCCACCCGATCGCCGGACTGTAGTGTGATGACCCGTGCGCGCCCTTCGGCAATCGTCTTGGGATCCCCGGCATCCACCAAGCCAGACCGCGCCCCGGCGACAGGAGCGCGTTTCGCAAAGCCGACTATCAGATGCAATGCCATCACCATTGCTACGCCAGCGTAGACAATCCACGCAAATGCGCTGTTTTCCCGATCCAAAAGCGACCCCCAGGCGACATGGGCCACAACTGATGCATAAGCCGGGTAGATCAGATAATGGAGGCCTTTCCAAACTGGAGGCGTTAGGAATTTCATCCAGAAATCATGACTGGTGGTTGCCAGAACCAACAAGGACAGCAATGCAAAGATGCCGAACGCCTCGAACGGGAATCCGGCCACGCCATTTGTGTAACTGGTGTTGGAAAAGAGAACCGTTTCAAACCGGTCGACCGGGGAAAAGGCAAAATACCATCCCAGGACAAAATAGGCGTGTGTCGTGGCAACAGCGGCCGTGATCACACCAAGATGCCTCCGATTGTAAAGCATTGGCAAAAAGCGTGGATCCAAACGTGCAAGTGGTCCGATACACAGGATCACTGTCATCAATACAAATGCACAGGCTCCGAACGCGCGCGCGTTCCGGATCGGTTCCGAGACTGATCTGTCATGTCCCAGCGTCTCGGCATCAAATTGTAAAAAGACCCAGATAAACACGCCGACACAGCACAAAACGACGACGTCGTAGCCCCATTTATAGCTATTCCATTGCACAGGGACGTATTTGACGCTCATTGTTGCGCCTCCGACAATTGCTCAGGCGCAATGTCCATTGGCCAGTCCTGGCGTGCATCCACTGACAGAGCAATGGCCCCGAACGCCAGTACAGCCATGATCACAACGGCGGGCGTGTGAGCCAGCAAGGGCCGATACCTGGGCATAAAGGCTTCGCCCTGTTCCAGTCGCCACCAACGCCACAAGACTAATGGCCAGATCATAAGAATTCCCGGGATCAGCAGGACGCGAAAAACAAAGGCATCCTGCGCATCGTCATCAATTCGGCCCAACCCAATCGTCAGAAAAACAACCGACACGCCCGCACCGATCCATAGCCATGATTTTGCGAGGGTCAGAATGAGGGCTGCTGTTTCCATGTCTTCAAATGTCCTAGGGGCGTCCAATGCCCGTCTGTATGCTGGTCCACGTGACAATCGCCTGTCCAGTTTCGATTTTCGTTTCCACGCATTTCTCCATGCGTTGAGCGTTTTGGTCACTGCGATTTCTGCAAAACGCGACCCAAAACGCCAGCCAGACCGGTCAACGTCATCAAAATCAGGACAGCAAAGGGCCAGCCTGAGGTTTCAAATACCTGACCTATGATCCATGCACCCATGATCCCACCCAAGTAATAACTTGCCAGGTAAAGCCCGTTTGCCGCTGCATGATCGTGGGTGACGGTCCGTCCAACGGACGCAGTCGCAACGGATTGCGCAAAGAACAGACCGGCGCCTACAAGCGCGAGGCCCAGCAAAAACAGGGGCAACCACGTGGACAGCAGCATCATCAGGCCGAACAGCGACGCGAGTATCCCTATCCGAAAGGCTAATCGCGCCCCAATCCGTAGAATCGCGTGAGCCGCCACCGGTGTGGTCAGAATAGCGGGAACAAATACGAAATAGACCAAGCCAATAGAGGCTTGTGGCAAGCCAAAGACGTCTGAGGCTAGGATGAAATTTGCGTATGTGAATGTGGCGACAAAAACAAACAGAAGGGCAAACCCGATCAAGATCATGCCCCAGAGCCGCGGGTTTTGCGCATGATCCTTCCATGCTGCGAGCACTGATCCTTCTTCTGTCGCACTCGCCTCGTCGGAGGTGGCACCAAAGTAAAGATATGCAGCAACAGCGCCCATCAGATTCAACATGGCAAATCCGATAAAGCTTTCATGCAGGCCGAAATTGTCGGCCAAGCCCGACGCCAGCAATCGCCCGAACAGGTTCGAGGCGACGTTGCCCGTGATGTACGCCGCCATCGCGCCGCCAATGGCCGTTATTGTGCACACTTCAGACAAATACGTCAGCGTCAGTGTGAACGCAGCGGCCATGAATACGCCTTGTGCAATCCGCAGCAAAGTGAAAGTTGTCAGATCGTCCGTGAATGCCAGACCAAGCGTTGGCAGCGACAACAGAGCCAAGCACATCCAAATCCCGCGTTTTCGATCGATGCGCCGGGCAAAAACGGCGACCAAAAGGCTCGCCGCTGCCATTCCGATAGTCGACGCGTTAACAGCAAATCCCATCGCGCCGGCACTGACACCGTAGACTTCGACCAAGGTCGGCAACAATGCTTGTGATCCAAAAAGATCAATCAACGTGAGAAACGCGATCAGAGAGATCATCGCTGATCGCTTGATGACCTCGTTGCGATCTTCAGTTGGCTTTTGCGCCAGTTCCGGCGCGCAGCCGGTCATCTCTGCAACAAGGCTCATGTGTGTTTACAAGGTCGCTTTGGCCAAGGCTCTGTTGGTTTGAACATCATCATGTTTGCAAGTTGTTTCGACGGCGCCCAAAGGATTTGCCTGCGTAGGCCAGTGAGGTTACCGAAGATCGGATGATCAAAGCTTGTCTCCCATGCGAGGCCTGAGGTTCAGCACGTTCTCACCCTTTGGTGCGCCAAAATCGTCGAACATCGTGGCCAAATCGAGGGTTGATTTTCGTTCGATGTCATCAAAATGTGCGGTCAGCCATCGGTCTGCTGCCGCACGCCCGATGTCGCGTAGATGGGTCAGAAACACCCATTCCGAGTTCAGTTTGGATGAGGCGCCCATTGCCAGCATCTCGCGGCACCCGTCATCAATCATGTGCAGGTTCATGCGGCGATACTCGGTTTCCGACAACGCTCCTTGATCGATCAGGCGGTCAATGAGCTCGATCGCGCGCAAATCCCGCAACAAGGATGCGTTGAAAGTGATTTCGTTCACGCGGTTCAGGATATCGCGCGCCCGTGTCGGCGTGCCTGGTCGCTTCAAGGGGTTGATCTGGATGATCAGAATATCCGCTGACGGAGAATGATCGATAAATGGAAACAGGACCGGGTTGCCCATATATCCGCCGTCCCAATAGGGCGTGCCGTCAATTTCAACGGCTTTGAACATGAACGGCAAACAGGCCGAGGCCATGACCACGTCCAGTGTTATCTCATGCCGGTGAAAGATTCGCGCGCGGCCCGTTTCAACATTCGTGGCCGAGATGAAGATCCCCATATCCTCCTCCCCAGCGACCTTGTTGAAGTCGATGAAGTTGTTGACGACGTCGCGGAGCGGGTTGATGTCGAACGGGTTCAGATCGTAGGGCGACGCAAGCCTGCTGATCATATCCATCCAAAGATATCCTGGATTGGCGTCAAGCGACCAATTGCCGGTCAGCATGTCGAACGGTGTGCGTTTCAACGGGCTTGCCTGGCCCGCTTTTGACACGGCGCGCCAGAAGTCTTCAAGCGCCTCGCGTGCGCCATCGGCACCATTATCATACATGCCCTGAGCGGCCACAACGGCGTTCATCGCTCCGGCACTTGTGCCCGAAATCGCTTCTATCCACAGGCGGTCCTCTTCGAACATCCGGTCCAGAACACCCCACGTAAACGCGCCGTGTGATCCCCCACCTTGCAGGGCAAGGTTGATCGTTTTTTCGTGTCTGTTCTGTCTTCCGCGGCCTTTCATAATGGACCCTTCCCCAACCTAATGCGCAGTCCATCCACCATCGACAGGCAGCGCGGTACCCGTCATCTGAGCGGCCCCGTCTGAGGCTAGGAACACGCACAGCGCGCCCAACTGTTCAACGGTGACGAATTCCTTTGTGGCTTGGGCTGCCAACAACACATCACGCTTCACTTCGTCCTCGGAAATGCCGCGAGCCTTGGCGGTATCAGGGATCTGTTGTTCGACCAAAGGTGTCAGAACATATCCCGGACACACTGCATTGCATGTGACCCCGAATTCGGCGGCTTCCAGTGCGATGGTTTTGGTCAGACCAATGATGCCGTGCTTGGCCGTCACATAGGCCGATTTGTAGGGCGATGCGACCAGCCCATGGGCGGACGCTACATTGATGATACGGCCCCATTTCTGGGTTTTCATCGCGGGCAACGCGTGCCGAATGGTGTGAAACGCGCTGGTCATGTTAATAGCGATGATCGCATCCCATTTTTCTGGGGGAAACTCCTCGACCGGGGCGACGTGTTGGATACCCGCGTTATTGACCAGGATATCGATCGAACCCAAAACTGACTGTGTCGTGGATATCATGTCGGCGATCTGATGAGGTTTTGTCATGTCGGCGCCGCTGTAGGCGACCTGACCTGTTCCCACATCATCCAGTCTGGCCCGTGTCGTTTCAATTTCATCAGGGTCGCCAAAGCCGTTCAGCATCACGTTGTACCCTTGGGCCACAAATGCCTCGGCAATGCCCAAGCCTATCCCGCTGGTTGAACCGGTAATAACAGCTGTTTTCATATCTGACGTCCCAGGTGATCTTGGAAAGCAGGCAGGTCATTGCCGGCCTGCCTACAGCTAGAATTGACTACGTCAGACTTGCAAACGGGTGTCACGAAAAGATGACACTTCGCGATGGACATTGTGATCTTGCGAGTTGGATTTGCACAAGACGCAGGCAAAAGCGTTTGGACATTTGCAAGCATGATCGTTTCCGGCGTGTGTGGACGCCACTCCATCAGCGTTTGGTTTGGCCAACCTGTATGCCCGAGTTCGTCAAACGATAGCTGGCAGTCACGTCAAATTGAGTGGTGGACCCCGGCGACTTTGGAGTTTGCTCGCAGGAACTCAGCGGTTTCAAGCCCCACTTACACAGGAACACGGCCGTCAATGGAAATGAAGTTTTCAAACACGCTCCCCGAACAAGGTCTTGGCGAAGCAGAAGCCTTTACGACTCTGCAACCGATGATTGGCGCGTATTCGGCGGATCTTGGCGCCGTTGATGTTCTTGCGCATATGGATCCAATTCCTGCGGGTATTGCCGCCCAACTTGTTGGTGTGAATGCAGGTCTTAATCAAAACCTTTTGCATCCGGATCTCAGCCCATTTGCAACGGAAGCTGAGCAAAAAGTCGTCGCGTGGCTGGCGCCCTTCTTTGGTGCGCGTGCCGGGCATATGTGCGCAGGCTCCACCATCGCCAATCTTGCTGCGCTGTGGAGCGCTCGAGAGCATGGAGCAACACGTGTCATTGGATCATCAGAGGCGCATATCTCGGTCCCCAAAGCCGCAAATATCCTTGGTCTAAAATACCACGCTGTGCCCACCGACCATCGCGGGCGGATTGATTTGGAACGGCTTCCGCCCCTTCGCGAAGCGGCGCTCGTTCTGACGGCTGGAACCACTGGGCGTGGCGCAGTCGACAACCTTAACGGTGGCATACATGCAGCAAGCGATAAGGGTGCGGCTTGGGTGCATGTAGACGCCGCTTGGGCTGGCCCGCTCAGGCTCACAAAATACAATGCACGGCTTGACGGGATTGAGCGCGCGGACAGCGTGGCGATTTCGGCGCACAAATGGCTTTTTCAACCAAAAGACTCGGCCCTGGTTTTCTTTTCTGATCCTGCGGCGCAAGACGCTATAAGTTTTGGTGGATCCTATCTGACAACACCCAATGTCGGTGTGCAGGGATCTCGGAGCGCCGCGGGTGTTGCACTGCTTGGTACACTCCTGGCTTGGGGTCGTACTGGGCTCGCCGAGAGGCTTGAAAAGGCCGTGGAATTGACGGACGCGCTGGCCCAACGATTGGATACGGATGCTCGATCAGAATTGCTGCAAACTCCAGAGACCGGGGTTTTGAACTGGAGGCCCGTGCCAGGTTCATCCGAGACGGAAGACGTTCTTGCCAAACTTGGACCTACTGGATCTCGCACGATGGTCAATAAAGAGCTGTGGGTGCGACAGGTTGCGGCCAATATGAATGCTGATCTGGAAAGCATCTGGGCGAAAATAGATCGCATATTAGGCTAATGTTCTACATTACGAAGTGAGTCTTCGGTGTGGGTTACAAAGTAATGGCTTTGGTTTTGGAGCTGTCCTGCCTTTGCGGCTTGGAGCACCGGCGTTTAGGAAATCGTTTTTTTGGGCTGGCCCCGCGTAGTCTGCGATTGATTGTTGTTGCGCCCTGTTGCAATCGCATTCATGCAGATTACACTGTTACCAACATGGAGAGGTTCAGTGCGCCAACATCAAAGCACAAGTCTGCAAGAGCGCCAGCGCAAAATCCTCGATGCGGCGCGCGCGGTATTTGAAGCCGATGGGACTCTGGATGGCGGCCTTAGGCGCATCGCGGCTGCGGCGGGATACACGACCGGTGCCATTTACAAAATGTTCTCTGGCAAAGAGGATATTTACGCCGCTCTCTTGGAAGAGAGCCTTGTCTCCGCAAAATTGGCGGCAGCCAGTGCCGCAGCGACAGAAGCGGATCCAGAACAAGCGCTGCGCGCAGCGTCTCTGTCATTCTTTCAATATTATCAGGATAATGAGTTCCAGTACCGTTTGGGTCTCTATATGTTTGACGCCCAAGGTGAGAAAGGGCTGGGTCCAGAAAGAGATGCCATGTTGAACCAACTGGTAGAAGACATGCTGGAGGTGTTTCAGGTCTGCTTTCAAAGACTTGGCGGTGGCGATATGCCTGCCGATCGGGCGCGAGATCTGGCTCATGCACTCTTTGCCTCAATCGCCGGTGTCTTAGCGCTTCATTTCAGCGGACGGGACAAATCCCTCAAAACCAGCTGGCAAAAACTCCTTGACACAATCGTATCAGCTCACTTAGCTCTTGGCAAAAGATAACACTGTTATCTTACTTTGATTGACGGTCGTTGGATAGACGTCCATGAGCGAGGAGATAAATCATGCCTGTCACGATAGAAAAGAACTCAGACGTTTGGACCATCGTTCATGATCGTCCCGAAGCGCGAAACGCGGTGGACACGGAACATGCCGAAGCGCTTGTGGCGGCCTTTCGCGAATTCGAAGAGGGCCCTGCGAGCGTCGCGGTGTTCTGGGGCAAGGGTGGAAACTTCTGTGCTGGGTGGGATCTAAAACTCGCGGCGTCGTTGTCGGACGCTCAGAAACGCGAAGATTATTTTGACTCGCTGGAATTTCCTGTTGGTCACGCGCCCAGCGAGCGCGGCCCGCTTGGACCATCACGCATGGAACTGTCCAAGCCAGTAATAGGCGCCATTGAAGGCGCAGCGGTGGCGGGCGGAATGGAACTCGCGCTGTGGTGCGATATCCGCGTTATGGCAGAGACTGCTTATCTGGGCGTCTTTTGTCGCCGTTGGGGCATTACGCTTATGGATGGTGGGGCGGTGCGTTTGCCTCGAATTGTGGGGCAGGGCAGGGCTTTGGAAATTGCTTTGACCGGACGCAAAGTCGAAGCTGAAGAATGCGAAAGACTGGGCCTAGCCGAACGCGTCGTGCCACATGGTGAGGCGCGGGCCGAGGCCGAGGCGTTGGCGGCGGAAATAGCGCGCTTCCCTCAGATCGCCGTGCGCGCCGACCGTCGCACAATCATTGAAACACAGGGCATGTCGGTGCGTGACGGGATGAAAGTGGAATGGGCCAATGGCAAAGATGCTATCCGACGCGAAGGCACCGCAGGCGCAGGGCGATTCCGCGACGGTGCCGGTCGAAGCGGTGACTTCGTGAACATTTAGTGTGCAGCCCCTGTTCGGTTTGGATGTTTAAAGGAAGCAATCGGATTGTGTGTTCAAGCTTGGACGTGTCACGTGCCAGATCTCGCACGTGAGTTGCGGCTTCATAGGCACGCATCCGGTTCCGGCAAACGAACACACTACTGTCTCACTCGCCTAAGGCGTCGCCCCTCCTTAGGTCTCTCCAGCGATTTGCGCAATTGCATCGGCAATTTCGATAAAGCCGTCTTCTTGAACGAAGTGCTTACCCGGAACTTGCTCCCATGTTTCAAGGCCCAAAGCGTTGCACACCTTTGGTGCCATTTTGTTCATTTGCAGGGCGGGATCATCAGCCCCCCAAATGACCTGCGCAGGATACTTCCGCTTGGCTAAGGCCGTCTTGATGTTCGTCTCGAATGCTTCGGTGCGCTGGAAACCCCGCATGATTTTCAGGAACGCCGCGCCAGCATCCCCTCGTTTGAGCAGTTTACCGTACGCCATGATTTCCGCATATGTTGGAGTGTTTAGGACGCCCGTATGACGCATCAGCACCCAAATAGCTGGTGAGCTCATTGGGGCGAGCCAAAGTCGATCAATGAGAGGCCAAGCAAAAGGCTCCATCATCCAAGGTCTGTGAAAAGTCGAGACATCTATGATGGTGTTGAGTGCTGTGAGGGATAATATTCGGTCCGGGATTCTGGCAGCCAGATCAAACCCAATAGGTCCGCCGATGTCGTGCACAACAAGGTGAAAGCGATCGATCCCAGCGGCGTTCAGCGCTTTCTCAGTCCAACGCGACAACCCACTCCACGAATAGTCAAAATCCTTCGGTCGATCTGCAAAGCCGAGTCCGGGGAAGTCAAATGCTATGCCTTCCAGATTGCGTTTGGCCAAGGCATCGATCAGCTTGCGGTACAGGAAGGCGGAAGCAGGAACTCCGTGAAGGCACACGACCGGTGCCCCAGTTCCGGAACGCCAGATGCGTGTATTTGCCCCATCTACAGTCAGTCCCGCACCGCGTTGTTCCCAATCATTGATGACGTCAAGAGCGGACACTTCATTTCCTCACTATACTGTCTTTTGCGCTAATTCTCGAAACAGGCATTCATTTAGCGTATTGGGCGGCTTCGCTTCTTGTCAAAACACGTTGTGGTATGCGCTGGGTGCAGCGCTAGCCGTGAACAGAGATCACTTGGGCGGCGTTTCTCCCAATGCACGTTCCAACAAATCGCGAAGGACCTGCTCTTCGGACTCTGAAATTGGGGACAGTATGTCGTTGATGGTTTCCGAGACAGCGCCCTTTATTGTTTCCACAACCCGCGCGCCTGCTTGCGTCAGATAGACAAGCGTAACCCGCGCGTCGTCAGGAGATTGCTTGCGATCAACCAAGCCTTTTCGTTCGAGTGACCTGATAGTCCGCGTCATCTGAGACTTGTCGCGGGCCACTTGCCTGGTCAGCTCATGCAAGCTGGTGCACCCCATGTCTGACAGCGTCAGAAGGACGATACCGCCACCAGGCCCAACTTTTTCTTTGTCAAATGTCGGCCCCTTGGACTGAAGGCCAAAATGAATGCGCCGCATAAAGCGATCGATGAGGAGGGCCAGTTCTGCGTCTTGCATAGAAACACTTTTGTTGACAAAGTCCACAAAATGTCAAAAGTGGACATCATCAACTGAATAACACTCAGATCGACGCAAACAAAGGGGCGCGTAAATGACCGACCAAGGGGGACTTCTTCTCAAGATCTCTGCTGTGCTTTGGGTCATCTGGGGCCTCGTGCACATGTTCGCAGGGATCATGACAATTTCGCAGGACGCCGCAGAGGCCGTTGCAGGGATTGCCGATGCAGTGGATCCAGCGCTCCTTGCAGGTGATTACCATCCTGCCGTGGGCGCTGTCCTAAACCAACACGGCTTTAACTTACTTTGGATTGGAACGTTTACTGTTGTTGGCGGAGCAATGATTTGGCGCCAGTCGGTCATGTTCATTTTCATGACGGCGATAGTGGGTTGGGTGACTGACGTTGGTTACTTCGTCTTCATGGACCTCGGCGGTTTCGTGAACTTTGTGCCCGGCACCGTAATGACGATTGTCTCTTCGGCGGCAGTTGTACTGAGTTTTTGGTCTTATTTTTCATTCAAGCACCGAAGTTGAGCCAAGTCCTCAAGGCCTGCAGCTATTCTTCTCGACATACGTCTGCGTCCGCCTAAGCATACACTCCGGCGCAATGATATGGGCAGACCTCTGTGCTTCATAACCGTTCCGACCTAACGGGCAAATGAGCTCACTTCCGACAAGCACTGGTGCACCCACACATACTATCCGTGCAAGGAGACTGGACCAGCGAACAGACAGGTGCTCCCAGCGGTTCACGTGAACCAATCTTGGAGTGCTCTAATGTTCAACACAGATTTGGAACGTGTTCGGAGTGCGGCGGACGCGTTGGTTGGGCCCACCCGTTTTGATGCGGCGACGTGGTTCGCACGTCTATTTGTTATGGCCGCTGGGATAACTGTGCTCACTGGTCTTATGCTGTATCTGGACACAAGAACGACTGGTGGGGAGCCTGTCTGGCTAAAGCCACTTAAGTTTGCATCATCCTTTGCTGTCTTGTTTGCGACACTGGCTTGGATCGTGCGCAAACTCTCTCGTTCGTGGCGGACGAGTTGGCTCTTGCTGCTTTCGGCGGCTGCATCAACGGCGGCTTTTTTTTTCGAGCTGGCGTACATTAGCGCGCAAGCTGCGCAACAAAGCCCATCTCACTTCTATCAAGACACCCCATTTCACGCGCTCATGTATGCGTTGATGGGCACAGGTGCGACAGCGTTGCTTTTGACAGTTGTTATTGTAGCCGGTGCCGCTTGGCTGGATGACGCACCCCGGATGCAGCCGCGGATGCGTTTGGGTGTGATCTTGGGCTTTCTGCTCGCGGCGGGGCTGACCTTCATCATTGGCGATGCGCTTGTCGAAAACGGGGGGCGTTATGTCGGTGCTCCGTCAGTCGACGGGCCAAGGATCCCTTTTCTTGGCTGGTCTATGGAAGTGGGGGATCTTCGGGCCGCCCATTTCTTCGCACTGCACGCGATGCAGGTTTTGCCCGTCTGTGGCGTCTTGGTTGACCGTTGTGACCTGCCATCTCGCGTGATGTGGATCGCGGGTCTTCTTTATGCCGGCTTTGCCGTGACGGTCCACCTAAAAGCATTGGAAGGTGTTCCTTTGATCACTGTGTGATGAACCGGTGCTCTTACAATAGCGGGTTGCTTCTCTGTACCAGCTCCGGTGCTGCGATAAGCAACCTCTCTGCTGACGACCAGTTCGTGCGGAATGAGGGGTCAATGGTGCATTTCCATTGGAGAATTTCGCATCGGCCACTCTGTCTACACGGGAACGCACCCAAGAGGACAAACCGATCATGACAACCTTTGAAAACGTGCAACGGGCAAAGATCAATGCAACTGCTGTCGTGCCAGGGCCGATCAGCAACGCCGTCGCCCCGATAGACTTCATGCGCAGTTTCGAGCAGCGCTTGGAACAGCTTCTGAGCACGGTCTGTGCGGCAACGCCATTGCAGGCGGCGATGCGATATGCGGCCCTGGCGCCCGGCAAGCGGACGCGTCCGAAATTGGTTCTTGAGATTGCAGGGCGCTCGGAAGTCGCGCTCGACGTCGCCTGCGCGATCGAGATGATCCACGCAGCGTCACTGATCCTGGACGATCTCCCTTGCATGGACGATGCACAACTCAGACGCGGCCAGGCGACGACGCATGTCGTCTTTGGTCAGCCGGTCGCGATCTTGGCCGCGGTTTCTCTTATAACCCAAGCATTCGATGTGCTGGCCAAGCTGAACATTCCGCAACAGCAGCTTTCTGTACTGGTCCGGGAGTTGTCATACGCTGTTGGAGCCAATGGCATGTCAGCGGGACAAGTTCTGGATCTTGACGCAGAAGCCAAGACACTGGTGTCCGCCGAAAGCGTGAACGCCATGAAAACCGGCGCGCTCTTTGTGGCGGCCATCAACATGAGCGCGGAGATCGCGCAGCTGGGGCAACGCGAAAAAGCCTATCTCGCGGATTCTGCAACGCACCTGGGGTTAGCCTTTCAACTCTACGACGACATTAAAGATGTGATTGAGACAGAAGAACAGGCGGGCAAACCAGTTGGCGCAGACAAGGACAAGGCGAACATCGTCAACCAGATCGGTGTGGATGAAACTTGGCCGCATCTGCTGAATCGTCTGGTCCGCGCGGAAAAATGTTTCAGATTGGCGGGATTTGACCCCGCGCGGCTACGCGCAGTGTTTGCCCCCTTATACGACGCCCTGTGAAGGTCGCCTCTGTCATGCCGGCTTTAGAAAGCGTGCTTGAGATGTCCGACGTTTCTGTCGCTTATGGAGCATCGGCCGTTTTTTCAGGTCTGTCGTTGTCGATCCGGAAGGGCGAAGTGCATGCGTTGCTAGGTCCCAACGGTGCCGGCAAAACGACCCTGATCCGCACCATACTTGGACGTGTGCAGCCTAACCGCGGAACGATTTTCATCGCTCCGTCGGGGGTTGGCTTGGTTCCGCAACAAGCGGCGCTCTTCCCAGAGCTGACCATCCGAGAAAACCTCATAGCGTTTGCTCGACTGGTGGGTTTGACACGTAGTGAAACCATCCCACGAATTGACGCCGTGATTGCGGATTTGGCTCTTGCAGACCGCGTCCATCAACTGGTGTCCACGCTCTCGGGCGGATGGCAACGCCGAGTGAACATTGCGGTTGCCATGCTCAAAAAGCCTGCGCTGCTGATTTTAGATGAACCGACAGTTGGTGTGGACAAAGCCGCGCGAGATGGCTTTCAGGAGCTTCTTACGCAGCTCGCAACCTCCGGTTCGGCGATCCTGATTACGACACATGATTTGGCCGAGGCCGAAGCAGTCTGTTCACACGCGGTGTTTCTGAAGGACGGTCGCAGCATCGCGAAAGGATCCATTCCAGAGCTTATGCACAACGCGTTTGCTGGGCGATACATGGTCAGCGTCGAAGCGCAACAGTCTGCGACCGCACAAGAACGCGCAAAAATTGCCGAGTTCGGATTGACATTGCGCACGGGTGACCGTGCCGACGCGTTGCTGCCGCGTGATCAAGCGCTTGAGCTCATCTCGACACTTTCGAAACAGTTGGTGCCGATCCGCAGCGCCAGTGTTGAGCAACCCAGCCTCCAAACCCTCTATCACCACTATGTCGATGGTCCGTCATGTCCTTCACAGTCCTAAACATCCTCACGCGATCCCTTTTGCGAGACCGCGGAAGCCTTTTGATGGCGTTTTGCCTGCCAGCTGCGATCTTTGTCGTTTTTGCCGAGATCTTCTCGGCCACGGGCCAGGGGGAGCCCGACATGAATGTCGGAGTGTTGCGTCTGGCCTCAGAACCCGCGCTGGAGCGCGTGGTGGAGTCCGTCGCATTGGCCTCGCGTCGGGACTACGCATCGAAACGCGATCTTCTAATTGCCCTGACCGCGGGTGATATCGACGTTGGTTTGGTGATCGAGGGTGGTCAGAACAGCGATGACCCGGTGGTCATGCGCGTGCTCAGCGACCCCTCGCGACCACTGGCGGGGGCCGTTCTTCAACGCCAGCTTTCGATCAATGTCGTGTCTGTCGCCCCGGCCATATACTTTGACCGTGAACGTCGCTGGTGGGCTTCGATCGTTGGTGATTTGACCCCTGAACAAGCCCGCCGCTTGGATGCCGTCTTGGAAGGCGAGCGGCCCGTCACTTTCCCGCCTGCGCTGGTCCAACAGGAAATGGGTCAAAGCCCAACCGGATTTGATCCGGCCGTGTCCTATTACGCTGGTGCCGTTGGTATCATGTTCATTCTGTTTGCATCAATGAACAGCGCGGCAGGGCTGATACGCGAACGAAACTCAGGCCTTTTTGACCGCTACCTGTCGTTCGGGAGAGGGGTCGGTTTCGCGATCCGCGGTCGAGCCCTTTTCATAACTATGCAAGGGACGCTTCAGATGTTGGTCATCTTCACTGTCGCAAGATGGTTTTATGACGTGCCGTGGGAGGCAGATTTCCTTGCCTGGAGCGCCATTACGATTGCGTCTTCGGCATGTGTCGCCGGGGTTGCTGTGTTGTGTGCGGCGCTTTGCAACACGCCGGCACAGATGCAGACCTTCTCTACCTTTTTCGTTTTGGTGATGTCCGCTCTGGGTGGCTCCATGGTGCCCACATATTTAATGCCAGTCTGGATTAGATGGATTGGTGGGTTCACCCCAAATGCATGGTCAATCGGTCTTTATGACAGCGTGATAACGAGGGGTTTGGATCTTACAGATCTTGTCACACCATTGGTATTGCTGGGGCTCACCGCATTCCTGTCCTTTGCGGCGGCTGTCGTACTCACACAACGAAAGCTGGTCCTATGACGCGGGACGCTGTCATAGGAGCGGGGCTTGCATTGATCCTCCTCGGAGCCTGGGCGACGCTCTTGGGCTGGACGCTTTTTTCCTGGGATTGGAGATCGTCTCCAATTCTTGTACCACCGGTCATCGCCCTGCAGTGTTGGCTTTATGTTGGCATTTTCATCGTGGCGCATGACGCCATTCACGGCACCGTCTGGCCAGGCGCGACGCGTTTTAATCGCGCCATCGGAGCTGTTTGCCTGTTTCTCTATGCCGGGTTCCGGTTCTCTCAATTGGCAGAGCACCACCATGCGCATCACAAACATTCAGGCAGCGTGTCAGACCCGGATTTCTGCGAAAGTGCCCCTAAGAACTTCTTAATCTGGTACGCAAGCTTCTTTCAGCACTACTTCGGTGGTGCTCAGATCCTCATTCTAATGGCTGCGACCGCATCTCTGGTGTTAAGCGGCGTCGATTTGGCAACGCTGCTCATCTTCTGGGCGCTTCCGGCAATTCTGTCTTCCGTACAGCTTTTCTATTTCGGAACGTTTTTGCCGCATCGCCATGAAGAGACGTCTTTTGACGACGCCCATAACGCACGCAACTTACAGCAGTCTTGGATCGTTTCTTTGCTGAGTTGTTTTCACTTTGGCCATCATCACACGCATCACGACATGCCTTGGGTTCCGTGGTGGCGTCTGCCCACAGCAACACAGGACATCAGACATGCCCAGCATTAGCCCCCTCATTGCGGTCATCACAGTCGTCTTCACCGTTGTCGGCATGGAGTTTGCGGCTGCGTGGATCCACAAACACATCATGCATGGTCCGGGGTGGGGCTGGCATAAGTCACATCATGTACCAAGCGAAGGTCATGTGGAGCGCAACGATCTTTATTCGATCTGCTTTGGTGTGATCGCTGTGGGATTTTTCTGGGCAGGTTCGGTTTGGCCTATCTTGTGGTGGGTTGGTGTTGGCCTCTGTGTGTACGGTGTCATCTATTACTGTGTGCACGACGGCCTTGTTCATAACCGCTGGCCGTTTCGATATACGCCGCGAAAGGGATACCTGCGCCGGATTTATGACGCGCATCACCTTCATCACGCCGTTCAGGACAGGGATGGAGCGGTTTCATTTGGGTTTTTATTCGTTGCGCCACGAGACCAACTGCGTGCGCGGCTGAAGACATCACAAACAGACAAGCGGACTTGCGCGAAACGAAGTGGAAATCATCGCGAGGTTCGTCGCGACTGACCGCTCATGCAGGTCCCAATGCGCTAGATTAAATTGCAAAACGATGCTTTGTTCCTGCCACGTCCCAGGAACAGAGTAGGCCTACATGTCAGACCAGGACCAACTACCCCCAAAATCGCAAGATGATCAGATCGGTTGGACCATCTACCTCATCATGTGCGGCGCGGGATTGGTGGTGGCCCTGTCTTGGCTCAATCCAAGTGCGTCTGAAGGTTTTGGCATTCTCAACCGCATTTTCTTTTGGGCCATTCATATTGGACCAGGGTTGGTAATCCTTGCAGCTACGCAAGTAGCTTTGAGCCGGTCCAGACTTTTGGACAGGTTTCCCGCCGTCCTTCAAATTCTAATAGCTGGTTTTGTCGCTGCGTTGATCTTTGCGCCATATGCGTTGGCCTTGGATTACATCCTGCCCGACCCTGACGGACCAGATGAGGGAACTGGCAGCTTGGTGGCCGAGTTCGCGGTGGAATTCGCGCTGTCTTCTGTCCCGCTGGTTCTCATCTGGCTTTTGGTGAATACGCCGTCACTGCTACGGATCGAACGGTTGGGCTCCGCGGAGGGCGCTGTTTCAGAGAAGTCGGTGAAAGAGACATCACCTGTCATTGAGCTCACAGAAGATGAACGGGAGTTTTGGAGCCGCATTCCAAGGGGTCTTGGCCGGGACATCGTGAGCATGTCCGCCGAGCTGCATTACCTGCGTGTGCATACGACGCAGGGCGACGCATTGATCCTGTTTGCATTCGGACGGGCACTGGACGTGATGGCCAACAAGGAAACCGGATACCAGGTTCATAGATCACACTGGATCGACATAAAGCATCTGCATGAACTGACGACAAAATCTGGCCGGGTGACGGCGCATCTCAGCAATGGCCAAAGCATTCCCGTCAGTCAGAAATACCGCAAAGAGTTGAAGAACGCGTACATGCTTCTGCAGCTCAACGACGTTCGGGCATAATCACACGTTCGACTCATGCAAGAACTGCTGCGATTGGTGCAGCGCGCGTAGAAACCCCTTAAAGCAAGCCTCTTTCTTTCCTTAGCGATGCGACGCGATGGAAAGGAAACCACATGTCAAACTACGATCTCGTTCTGGTTGGCGCAGGTCTATCTTCGGGCTTGTTGGCGTTGAGGTTGTCACACCTGCCAACCCCCCCGCGGATCCTGATTGTAGAGAAGAGCAACGTTTCCTTCGGAGCTAAACGGTGGTCATTACATATGACAGACCTGGGTCCCGAAGGTGTGTCATGGCTGCGGTCGGCAATTGCTACTACGTGGGAACGCCAGAGCGTCCGCTTTCGTCGACATGAACGCGAACTGCCAACACCGTATCTTTCTGTAACGTCCGACAGCCTTCGCGCCGCGGTCACGGCTTTGCCCAATGTCACCCTGCAGTGTGGGGTTGCCATGGCGTCGGCGACGGCCCGGCATGTCGAATTGGAAAACGGCCTAAGTATCCACGCACCGGTGGTCCTTGATGCCCGCGGCTTTGCGGGAAGAAACGACGCGGAGCTGGGGTATCAAAAGTTCCTTGGTCTCACAGTCGAAACAGAGCGCCCGCATGGCATCTCCGCTCCGGTCACAATGGACGCGGTGGTTGAGCAGCTGGATGGCTTTCGGTTCATCTATCTTCTGCCTTTGTCGAAAAGAACGCTTCTGATCGAAGATACTCGGTTTGCGGACACGCCAGATCTGGATGTTGCGGCTCTTGAAGGGTGTGTCCACGATTACGCCACGGCGCAAGGCTGGGACATCAAAGAGGTGATTGACCGCGAGTCCGGCGTCCTTCCGATGACCTTGTCCGAACCTAGCCATCAGATCAAAGCCATGTCCGATCGGCCGCCAAGCATCGGAATGGCAGCCGGATTTTTTCATCCTGGCACGGGCTATTCCTTTCCTGATGCGATCCGCGTCGCGAACATCGTGGCTGATTGTTGGCCGGCGGATGTCACGACAATCGCAGCCAAATTGAAAGTGTATGCCCGCCGTCAATCCAAACGTCAGGCGTTTTATCGGTTCCTCAACCGAATGCTCTTCAAAGGTGCACGCCCAAGTGAGCGGCACAAGGTCCTTGAAAAATTCTACCAACTCCCGGTGTCGACGATCGAACGGTTCTACGCCGGAAAGACCAGCTTTTTCGATGTTCTTCGAATCCTGTCTGGCAAACCTCCAATCCCGATCCGCCGCGCGCTCGCGTGCATCCCCTCCCACAAAGTAGTGATGGCCTTCCTATGAACTTACGAGCTTTTCAACATCAAACCGCAGCGGTTATTGGATCTGGATTTGGCGGGCTAGCGCTTGCGATCCGTTTGCAGAGCGCTGGTATTCAGACCGTTCTTTTCGAAGCCCGCGACAAACCCGGTGGCCGCGCTTATGTGTTCGAAGATCAGGGCTTTGTGTTTGACGCGGGTCCGACGGTGATCACCGACCCCGATTGCCTGTCTCAGCTCTGGGACCTCTCCGGGCGCAAGATTGACGAGTATGTAGATCTCGTGCGCGTTGATCCCTTCTATCGCCTGTGCTGGGAGGACGGCAGCACATTCGACTATTGCGCCGAGCAATCAGAAATCGAAGAGCAGATTAATGCGATCAACCCAAGCGATGTCGACGGGTATCGTAATCTGCTGTCCTATTGCGAAGATCTGTACCAAGAAGGGTATGTGAAGCTGGGCACAGTCCCCTTCCAAAACTTCTGGTCCATGGCCAAAGTGGCGCCAACGCTTATGCGATTGCAAAGCCACAAAAGCGTGTACGGACGCGTTTCCGAGTTCGTGAAAGACCCGAAGCTACGTCAGGCTTTCAGCTTCCACACACTTCTGGTGGGCGGCAACCCGTTCTCGACCTCTTCCATCTATGCCTTGATCCATGCGTTGGAGCGCAAGGGGCGGATCTGGTTTGCGAAGGGCGGAACTGGCGCGTTGGTTCAAGCGATGGTGCGCCTGTTCGAAGAGCTTGGCGGGACCATTCGCCTGAACGCACCGGTAGAGCGGATTTTGATCGAAAACGGTGTCGCCAAAGGTGTGCTTGTCAATGGTGTGGCCGAAAGCTTCGACAGCGTCGCATCCAACGCTGACATCATGCACACATATCGCGATCTGATGAAGGGAACTGCCCGCGGGGAGGCCAAGACCCGATCCCTTGAAAAGAAGAGCTATTCAATGTCGCTCTTTGTGATCTATTTCGGGCTAAAAACGAAACATCCCGATCTCAAGCACCACATGGTTCTGTTCGGGAAGCGGTATCGCGAACTGCTGGCAGACATCTTTGGCACAAACACGCTGTCCGAAGACTTTTCGCTTTATCTGCATGCGCCATCTGTCACGGATGACAGCATGGCCCCAGACGGATCTTCGGCCTACTACGTTCTTTCTCCAGTTCCTAACTTGGGGGTTGCAGATATCGACTGGGACAAAGTTGGACCGATCTATCGGGATCGCATCCTACAGTATCTTGAAGATCGCTACATTCCCGGACTGTCAAAGGATCTCGTGACCGTCAAACATATGACGCCATTCGATTTTCGAGACGATTTGAACGCCCACCTTGGCAGCGCGTTTTCTATTGAACCGCTATTAACGCAAAGCGCCTGGTTCCGCCCTCACAATCGGGACGATGTTGTTCCCAACCTCTATGTTGTGGGGGCTGGCACCCATCCCGGGGCCGGTATTCCAGGTGTCGTCGGATCAGCCAAAGCAACGGCCAGCCTTATGTTGGGGGAAACAGTGTGATGGACGAATATCTTCTTCATTTTGCTCGCAACTCTATCAAACGGGGGTCAAAAAGCTTTGCACTCGCGACGCGCCTGCTGCCGAGGGATATCCGCGATTACACGATCCTACTCTATGCGTGGTGTCGGCACTGTGACGATGTTGTCGATGGTCAATTTGGCGGCGGACATATGCGACCCGTCAAGAATGTCGAAGGCGTGGTGCGCACGCTTCGTGCCCTGACAGATCGTGCAATATCCGGTCGGCCGGAAGGGTTCCCTTTCCAGGCTTTGGCAAGGGTGACTCAGGACAAAGGGTTAGACGCGGTCTACGTCTTTGATCACTTGTCCGGCTATGAAATGGATGCAGAGGGGCGTGCGTTTCAAACGCTCGAGGATACACTTGAATACTCCTATCACGTGGCTGGCACGGTTGGCGTGATGATGGCTCAAATCATGGGAGTAAGCCGCAAAGAGTACTTCAAATACGCCTCGGATCTAGGCATAGCCTTTCAACTGACGAACATCGCGCGAGATGTTGTAGAGGATGCTCAGGCTGGGCGGTGTTACCTGCCTTCGGAATGGCTCGAAGATGTTGGATTAACGGTTCAGGACCTGACAAAACCGCGACATCTGGCAACAAGCAAGATGTTGGCAGAAAAGCTGTTGGATCATGCTGAACCGTTTTACGCGTCTGCCAAAAGCGGCTTATCCTTTTTGCCAAGCGATTGCCTCTGGGGCATCTCGTCAGCATTTGAAGTGTATTCCAGTATTGGCCGCGCGGTACGCCGGGCCACGCCCGAACGTTGGGCGAAACGGGTATCTACCGGCTTTGCCGAGAAGATGTGGCTTGTCTGCAAGGGGTTTGTGAAGTCCAAAGCGATTTTGCGGCGCCGCATTGATCCCGCAGACCGATCCACCCTTTGGACCCCGAATGCCCTTCAACCGGATGTGTGAGACACGTGGACGCTTCAGAAGGCCTAAAGCCGTCGATCTAAGCAACGGGTTGGGTTCAACACTCTGTGGGGGCGATCGCAACTGTTTTCGACATTGCAATCTGCGATATCGTTTGCGTCCATCACACTTTGTTCAAGCACTACGCGGTTAGGCCGAAAACTGCCACGTAGGCTTGAAACAGGCTGAATTATGTTCACCCGCATAGCGGTTTCTGGACGCAGGCCACTGCAATCTTTAGTTGCTGGAAAGCGGATGCGAGCGACGGTGTCACTTTGGCAGCCCTCGACAACCAGACAATCAAATTTGAACGAAAGGACATCAGAATGCTGGCAGAAGACGTCTACTTTGCCGACAACACCGAAGACCGCCGTGAACAGGCACGCCTGCAAATGATCGAGGCCGCCCTTGATCCATTAACTCAAACGGCTTTGCTCAAGGCTGGTGTGACCGAAGGCGCCCGCGTTCTTGAAATCGGACCTGGTGCTGGGTCAATGGTCAAATGGCTTTCGGACCTGGTTGGTGAGAGTGGCCACGTGACTGCTTTGGATATCAACCCAAGGTTCGTCGCACATATCGACCGCCCCAACGTCACGATCCGAACGGGTGATATGATGGATCCGCCCGCTGATTTGGGTAAGTTCGATTTTATTTATACACGCTATGTGATGATGCACCTGACGCAACCAGTCGAAGGTGCAAGCGCGCTGATTAAGTTGCTCAAACCAGGCGGGAAAATCATTGCTTTGGACCCGAACTGCGTGACCTTCCGGTCTGCGCACAAACAGCACAAACATACGCGCGAGTTCAATACGCTCGTCGAAAAGGGATTTGACGTTCTCAACGAGACGGGGATTGCAGACTATTATTTCGGCCAGATTAGCGCGGGTGTACTGGAAGAGGCGGGGTTTTCCGAAGTCCATGCGGAAGCCAACGCGCGGTTGCTGAAGGGCGGCTCTCCGGGTGCATTAATGTGCAAGGAAAGCGTTTTGGTTGTCGATCAGGCTATTCGCGCATATGCGCCGGAACATGCAATGAAACTTGAAGGGGTTGTCGCCTGCTTTGACGATCCAAGTTTTTTGTTCCTGTCCCCAACTGAAACTGTGACCATTGGCATGCGGCCAGACAGGTAGGCTTTGCCTTGGCGCAAATGAACCAGCGCCTGACGCCATCTCGAAAGCTTTTGGGATCGCAGAAATTGTAGCGACACTTGTCGTCGTTCCAGCCGGTCGCTCTGTTGCGTGCCCACAGGCAACAGAGCGACCGGGCGTTTAAAGCCTGCATTGCGAAAATCTTTTTTCTTGCCGCATCCGGATCGGTATTGCCATAAATACAACCAAAGCGTGCTTTGTGATGGGGGTGAATTCCTTATGCGGTACTTGATGCGGTTGGTGATCATTTTGGCTGGGTCTTGCCTGGGGACGGCCGCGCAGGCGGATCTTCATGATCTGTCGATGCATGGTGACTTCAAAAAAATCTATTTCATCCCGGCACCAGAGGATCGGGAGGTTGAGGTCCGGCTGTTCGTTCCGGTGGGTGAGGTCGACGTGACCGGACCGGAAGGCCTGGCCCACTACCTGGAACACCTCGTCGCGCGGTCCGCAGACGAGGTGCATGGCGACGGCCTGCGCAATCGCATCATGAATGCCTGGGCGGCGCCGGATTGGACCGGGTACTGGAACCGCGGACCAGCCGAGGAGCTGGAGAACATGATCCGGCACACGCGCGCCGCGTTTGAACCGGTTGATCTGTCCGAACGGTACATGCTGACCGAGCGCGATATCGTGGAACGAGAGTATGATTTTCGGCTGCGCAACAACCCGACACGGGTGTTGTTTCGCGAGGCGTATCAACATCTTTATGGCTCCCATGGGCTCGGGCGATCTGTGATGGGCACGCCAGAGAGTATCCGGAAAATCTCACCACAGGATGCGCTGGCGTTTCACGAAGAGGCGTATAACCCCCGTGATGCCTATCTCCTGATCTATGGTCCTGTCTCAAAGACAGCGGTTGTGGCCCAGATCCGGGCCCATCTTCTGGATCTGCCCGAGGTCACGTCACGCGAACGGCCGATCTATGACGATCTACCTGAGCCTCCGGAGGAGGATCTGGTTTTGACCCTGCCGGACCTGGCGCGGGACAAGATCGTGATCGTTGGGCACGCGGTGGCGCCACCGGATCTGTCCCGTAGGAAACTGTGGTTTACGACCCTTTTGGTGGAAGCGGTTCTGAACTCTCATCAAAAGGGCGGGCTGGCAAAGCCGCTGTTCTACGATGAGTTCATCGTCTCAGACATCGATGTCGATCTTTTCCTGCTGCCCACGCGCGACATTGGGTTTGAGATCCTGTTTGGTCCGGAAGAAGGGACCAGCACGGAAACGGCGATCGCGATGGTCAAAACCGTCCTGCGCGGTTTGGCGGATACCGGCGTTCCGTCCTCCACCTATCACGCGATCCGGGATCAGCGACGTGCGGAGATCCGACGATTGGAGCTTGATAGCATGCGGTTTCACGCGACGGTCGCCCAGCAGAGCATTTTGAACCTCGGCAAGGCGCTCGATGTGAAGGGATATCACTACGAATGGGGCCGGCCGACCTTGAATGACGTGAACATGCTGCTCGCGGCAATCGCCGGCAGCACTTTCACAACAACAGCCATTGCCCAACCGGAGGTTCTGCAATGATCCGTCTCTTTGTGCGCCTTTTCGCCTGTGTCTGGACCGCGATCGCGCTGGTTGTTCCAGCCGCCGCGTTCGAGATCGAGCGTCACAAGAGCCCTGAAGGCACAGAGTTTGTCTATGTCCACATGCCGAAGGTTACGCAAACCTATATCCGGTTCGTCTGGAAAGGCGGCAACGGGTTTGTGCCACGGGGCAAGGAAAACATCGAAGAGCTTGGGCCGGTGCTCCTGATCAACGGTGGGTCAGGAGATCTCAGCCCGGATGAGTTGGCGGCTCAGGTGATGTCTCTGGAAGGTGGTGTGCAGATCTATTCAGACACGGATGCGACGCATGGCATCCTGAATGGGACCGAAGGTAACCTGGTCGAAACCGCAGCACTCTTCAACAAGGTGCTGGTGGAGCCACGTTTTGATCCACGCTGGCTGCGGCGGATCCAACGGCATTACGCAGAAAACATCTCTCTCGATGCCCTGACTCCGATCGGTCAAGCCTGGCGCACTATGCGGGAGGTCACGGTGAAGGATCATCCTTTGAAGCAGGTTTGGAATGCAACGCCGGTCGACAGGCTCCAGAGCATCACGCGCGATGATATCGTTGCCTGGCATAAACGCGTGTTCTCCCGTAAGGGGTTGACCCTCTTCGTGGCCGGAAATGCCGGCGTAAAGGACGTGGGCGCCGCGATCGATGTGGCCTTGCGCGGATTGCCGGAGACATCCGGTCGCCAAGACTTCACGCCCCTCACCATGCGATACACCGGCAAGACAATCCTGGTGCATCGGCCGGACGTGCAGAAATCCTTTATCCTCGTCGGTGGGCCGATGCCCAAGACATACTCTGCCGACCAGGAAGCACGTGAAATCGGGATCGGTGTTCTGGGCGTGTCCGACCAATCGCGTTTGTTCACCGCGATCCGCAAGGAGCTGCGCGCAGCCTACGGGTTCGAAGCTTGGGGCACGGATTTTTCACGTGCGCACAACATGATTTATCTGCAAGGCGAGGTGGAGACAGCCAAACTGCAGGATGCGCTTGAAACGATCGAGGTGACCTACGAGGACTTCCGAACCGGTGGGATCGGGCCGGTGGAGTTCCCGTTTGCGAAGCGGCTCTACAGAAACAGGGCGCTTGGGATTGCAGAATCCCCGCAAGGCGCAGCGAACCTCATGGTCGAAGCTTGGATCACCGGCCGGGATATTGGACATGGGCTGGCCTACCCCATGCGCGCGTCGGATCTGACGCGTGGCGACGTGAACATGGTGATTGCGCGCGATTTCCCGCCGTTCTCTCAAAAGGTGAAAGTGGTTGTAAGCCCCGATCGGGATGCGTTGGTCGCGGACTGCATTATTAGTGATTACACAGAAGCGGGCCAGTGTGAGTGATAAGACGCGGAATGCGCTGGGAGGCTTTTGCGGTTGTCGGGCGTGTTTGAACGATCTGGTTAACGCAAGTTGGCTGATCAGCTTACTCAGAACCGCTTGGCTGATCATCGGTGCCAGTTCATCGAGAAATTGCCAATAGTCGTACCTGCTCTTCTCCGCAATGTCCTGATAGCAACGGACAATAAGCCTGCAAGCCTAAACGATAAGTTGCCCGTCGATGAATAAGGTAAAGTATCAATCTTGAGCGAAACTTGCTTCAACTTCGATTCCAGGACACAGAAACAACGTGTCTTCCCTGCTGTAGCCAAGCCGCATACTTTGAACACCAGACAGATTTGAAATGTCTGCTAAGACACTAAAACCGACGTCTTTGAGGTTAGGACGTTCAAAAAACTCGGCAACGTCCGGTCGATCATGCCGCTTGGTCTTGATAACCTGACGTTCGGTTACGTCGTTGCTCAATACTAGATAGACCTCATTCGGAACATCCTCCAACTCGATGGAGGCGACCAACCATCCCTGGACTTCAAGGGCGCGCGAAGTCTGGAAACGGTTATCGGTGAGTGGTGAGCCATTCACCAAGTCCAAACGCGTTTCACAGCTCTTGGCGTCAACAACTCTGTTAAAATTTGAAGTCTGTGGAGCTACGACGCCAATCATTTCGCTAGCTTCGGGGCGTCTAGGCGGCGAAAAGTTCAGAAATTCGACCTGAAAATCGTTTTCCCAGAGGAACTGGAACCCTCGTGGTTGGATTACAATACTGTCGACCTCCTTGTAAGAGACGAATCCAACATCGACAAAAGCCTTTGCCAATTCTCTTTCAGTCTCGATAAGCGGCGACAGTAAGAACCCCGTTTCGGTCATGCCAGCTACGACTCGATAGGTCGTTTCACGTCCCGACTTCCTTATGACCTTAAGATCCAGTTGAGTGGTTTTGAAAAGGAAATTGATAAGCCTTCCAACTGGCGATTTCTCGAACTCGATTTTGACGAAAACCATTTCTTCCGATTTGGGAACAGAGATTTCTTCGCCCATGCGATGTGTAGCCTTAAAGATCGACTCCATTTGCGCCGCCTGCGTCGGCTGCGTTCGATGGAAGAGATGCAGATACTGACCTGGCATAGACTCAAGGTCATAGTTGACCAACAATTCTGGCCAACTGACTCCATCATCCAGTGTTGGGAGCCTACCATCGATCGTCTGCATCGCGAAGATAACGTTGTCCGGGCGACCTTTTGACAAGAGGTAATCGCGGTTCGATAGGGCCAATTCCGGCGTGTATGCTGAATAACTTTGAAGGATTGGTCGAGGAGCCCAATCGTTACCAGACGCGATCAGATAGGAATGATCGAGAGCGTAAATGTCGACGGTACCGTCTAGTGGTGGGATCGGCCGTTCTGACCTGAGTGCCGCATTTGCCAACTCGTATTGCCCATCGAGCCACTCCCTGTCAAAAAGCTTTGGGACTCTATCCTCCCAACTCAACGCATGTTCTGAGTTGCCCTGTTTAGACCATTGCCAACTTATCCCAGAAAGGTAGGGCGCGTTGATAAAAAGAAACGCCGCACCCACCGGCACCAACGTCAGCCGTGACAACAGGGTGCTGTTCAATGTGACCATTAGTAATGTGACTGCAGCGAGAGTGGCAGCAGAAATCAGTGAATGACTGTCATGGCGCACAAATCCCGCCTTAAAACCGAGAAATAGGATACACATAAACATGAGCGCGAGAACTGTCTTCTCAATCGATGTTCCTCCCGTTACGACAAACAACACCCCGACGATCGCTATAGCAACAAGAACGTAGAAATAGATGTGCAGGTGGTTACCCGTGATCGACATAGCTGCAGAGTAACCTTCGATTATTGGGTGAAGGCCCAGCAGATAGTTTGGTAGACCCCCCAACGCTTGGCCTGAGATAGACCAGAAAATAATCATCGAGAGTATTGGAGCGAGGAGAGCGGCAACCGCGAGCATCCATGCGCCACGCATCGCAAATGCAGCTGCGGATAGGATTGTAATTGCAACGCAACCAACAAGAGCTGACCCCTTTACCAAGGGTAACAAACCAAAGGGAACAAAAAGCGCCACAACATACGATGCGGAGAAAGGATTGACTTGTTTTTCCTCATTTAGGCTTGAAGCCCATTTCCAAACTGCGACGCCGACCAAAATAATTATAAAGAAGAATGCAGCGTCTCTTACCATAAGGTCTGTGCTCAGCAAGAGCAGGAGTAGGACCTTCACCTCTAGGCGTGAATCCTTAAATTGCTGATAAACGACGAAAAAAAAGGAGGCTGTCAAAACGACGCTGCCCAAAACCATCAAACCGTAGGTCGCCGGGTTATACATCCAAGTAGCAACTGAGGAATAAGGACCGAAGGTGAAGAGAACATCACGCCCAAACTCTAACCCTTTTTGTACGGCTTCATTCATTCCGTACATCCAGGATGAGTCGAGATCGCCTTTCGGCATGCCCGGATACAAGGGAACAAACAGAGCGATCGACACCAAAAGCAAGGCCACAAAGAATAAAACTTTGGTGACAGTACCAGTGGTTTGTGGGTTTGTCGGATGGGTCGTGATCGTCATGGTCGCCGTTTCTTCTATCCCTGACAGAATGGTTCGAGACAACGCTTAGTTGAGTGTCTTGTCGCTTACAACCAAGAGTTCAGATAGAACAGAACTCGCTGAAAAAGTTGGGCGGGTCCATTCGTAAACTGCAACAACGGTCGAAAGCTCAGCCCAGTGACTGTTTTGTTTGCAGTCCATTAAATCTCTGCATGGTGTGCCATTCGCTGCGCGCGCTGGCTTGAGTGGATATGGGCAATTACCTCGCAATGCCCTGCCTAATGATGGCGGCTGTCTGGCGGGTCCCCTACGTACAATAGTAACTGGAAAATCCACCTGAGCGAGCGGCCAAGGACCGGGCGTTTTTGGGGTTGCGGCCTAAAGCCGACATCAAGCGTGTTCTACAAATGTTGCAACCCCAGCCCGCTTGTCCCAAAACGCGCGGAAACGGCCGGTTGATCAACGAAACATTTGCCACTCAGTTTGTTCCGCTGATCACTAATCGAAAGGAACCGTTCAGGCCAACTTCGAGCGGTCGTTCTATTTCATGCTAGCGCGATCGCATTGCCGATTAGCTGAGCGTTCCAAGCTGGGGTTACACGACACACGCGGCACTGCTGCCATGAGGCTCCTGCGGGTGGGCTTGAGCCTGAACAAAATCGCAAATCAAAGGAGATGTTTATAGCGCAGTGCAGCTGCTGCGAGTTCGGAAGTTGGAGCTTGAGAAAGACCGGCGCGAAGAAAAAACTGTAAACGCCTC
>CAYODE010000024.1:0-31678 GCA_964402685.1 uncultured Aestuariivita sp.
CTTATGAAGGTAAGGAACAACTGCAGATGATGGCGCAACGCACGTATTATGCGCGGGAATGGTCTGTGTTCCTGGATCAGTACCCCCTTGTTTTAACTCCATTTTTGCTGAAACCGTTTTTCACCGCTGGCCGGGACGCGGAAGGGGCTGAAGGTGTGCGCGACGCCTTGGGACACTCTTTGTGGTCTTTCGTGATGAATTTCACAGGGCTACCGGCTGGCAACATCCCAACCCACATCGCACAGCTTGACAGTGGCCCGCAGCCGATTGGGGTGCAAATTGCCGGGCAACGCTGGCGAGAAGACCTTATCGTTGATGCGATGGAAGCGATCGAAGCGCGGATCGGTCCAATGTGTGAACCACTTTGGGCACATATGGGATAGCGTATTGGTTGTTTGGTCCCTTGGGCCAAACGCCAACTGTCAGCTGACGCGTTTTTAGGACTTGCCCCTCTTCCTGTGCGGGCGCAGAAGGCGCGCATGTTCACGCCGAAAGACCAAAACCCTGCGCTGGCCGCAACGCTTATCCTGAGTGCTACCGCGTTCATCGCAGCCACAACCTTGTTGGCGAAGTCGCTGGGCACAGGCACGCTGGGCCCGCCGCTTCATCCCCTGCAAATCAGCTTCGGCCGGTTCCTCTTTGCGTTTCTGGCCATTGCCATGATCGTAAGCACGGTGCGCCCCCGGTTCACCAAAATTCATCTCAAGCTCCACTTGGGACGCACCTCGTTCGGCTGGCTGGGCGTGACCCTCATGTTCGCCTCGGTCGCCTACATCCCTCTGGCCGATGCCACCGCAATCAGCTTTCTGAATCCGGTCTTTGCGATGATGTTAGCAATCCCCTTGCTGGGCGAAACGGTGGGACGCGTTCGGTGGAGCGCGGCCATAATCGCGCTAACGGGCGCCTTGATTTTGTTGCGCCCAACACCCGACAGCTTCCAACCTGCGGCTCTTTTGGCTTTGGGCGCGGCCATGGTGATGGGGTTCGAACTGATCTTCATCAAGAAGCTGACCAGGAAGGAAGGATCCTTGCAGATCCTATTCATCAATAACGCGTTCGGGGTGTGCATTGCCGGGCTGGCTGTTCTTGCTGTTTGGCAAATTCCAACTTCAGAACAATGGCTTGCCCTTGCGGGCCTCGGCATCGCGATGGCTTGCGCCCAAGCTTGTTTTGTAAATGGCATGGCGCGCGCTGACGCCAGTTTCGTCGCCCCATTCAGCTATGCGACGCTGGTTTTTGCCGCCAGTTACGATTTCTTTTGGTACGCCGTCAGGCCCGACTGGGTCACGATACTGGGCGCCAGCATCATCCTAGCAGGTGCCGCGTTGTTGGCCTGGCGTGAAGCGCGTCTGAAGACGGTTTAAGCTTTCAGACGGTACCCTGTTCTGAACATCTGCCACACGCCGAAGCTGGCGCAGAAGGTCGCTCCAGCGGCCACCGCTAGCCCCAAGAGCGGACTGCTGTCCGACACACCAATCATCCCATAGCGCAGCCCGTCGATCAGGTAGAAAACGGGGTTCCAATGGATGATGTCATCCAGCACAGGTGGCAACGCTTCGACGGAATAGAACGTGCCAGATAGAAAAGCCAACGGTGTGACAACGAAATTCGTAATCGCCGCCATCTGGTCAAACTTGTTGGCAAAAATCCCTGCCATCAGGCCCAACGCACCCATGAACGCCGATCCAAGTACCACAAAAATCACCGCCACAAAGGGCGCTTTGGGAACAAGCCCCAGAGTGACCCAAAGCGCAAGCGAGATAATCACCGCGACAAGCAGACCGCGCGCAATGCCCCCCGCCAGATAGCCAACGACAAGTTCAGTGGGGGACAGCGGCGGCATCAACGTATCAACGATGTTGCCCTGCACTTTGGACACCACCATCGAGGACGAGGTATTGGCAAAAGCGTTCTGTATCACCGTCATCATCAAGATGCCTGGCGCTAGAAACGTCAGAAACGGCACGCCCATGACCTCACCCCGATTGGAGCCAATAGCGATCGTGAAGATCATAAGAAACAGGCCCGCAGTGACCATCGGGGCCAAGACTGTCTGCGTCCAGACATTGGTGAACCGCATCACTTCGCGCTGTGCCAAGGTGGCGAGGCCCAACCAATTCACGTGCCCAAATCTACGCTCTCCCAAACTGTCGCTGCGTTGCATAGCTTTACCTGCTCATTTGTCCCGCCAGATTGGCCCGAGACGCCTTGTAACTCAGCCACCAGTGATTAAAATAGGGCCTTGCACGGATTTTTATGTTGTGGCGGCCTGAACGGCCGCCCTTTTATCTCGAAAGGCGGGCCCATGTCCTGGACCGACGAACGCGTCGAACTTCTGAAGAAAATGTGGGGGGAAGGTCAATCCGCCAGCCAGATCGCAAAAGAGCTGGGTGGTGTGACCCGCAATGCGGTGATTGGCAAAGTGCACCGCTTGGGATTATCGAACCGCGCGACGGGCGGCGGTTCGAAAACTGAAGCCAAGGCAAAGCCCGCACCGAAAGCGGAGGCCAAGCCAAAACCGGCACCCAAGACAGAACCCGCGCGTCCTGTGCCCGCACCTGAGGCGGATGCCAAACCCGCCGCACCGGCGCGGCGTCAGATCATCCCGGCTGGGCAGCCGCTGCCACCGCAACCGTCAGCCAATGAGATCAGCCCCGAGGCGCTGGCGAAGGTCAACGAGGTTGAAAAGAAAGCCAAGAAACTCAGCCTGATGGAGTTGACCGAACGCACATGCAAGTGGCCCGTGGGCGATCCCGCAACGGATGATTTCTGGTTTTGCGGCCTGCCCGTACAACCCGGAAAGCCCTATTGTGAGGCGCATGTCGGCGTCGC
Organism: uncultured Aestuariivita sp.; assembly: GCA_964402685.1. Classification (GTDB taxonomy): domain Bacteria; phylum Pseudomonadota; class Alphaproteobacteria; order Rhodobacterales; family Rhodobacteraceae; genus Aestuariivita. The sequence goes on from CAYODE010000024.1 coordinate 2,833, forward strand.
ATTTCAACCTATGAGCTCCCGTCGGGATCGGCGGCGGTAGCCACGCGCGGCAGGCGTAACTCTCACCATCAACACGGTTGCGCCTCCCATTTGGGCGGATTTTCTTTCTTTGCCTGATTGACGTGCGCGACTTCGCGGCATATCTGCGGCCTAGGGCCACAAGGATGCCCGCCGCTTGCAGGCCTCCGCCATGGTGAAATCCTTTTAATCAAGATGTCTTTCGCAAAGCGTGCGTGGGACGGTAATGCAAGCCCCGCCCGAAACTGCCACGCGACAGCGTAGAGGCATGAAAATGCAACGTAAAAACAAGACGCCCAGCGTGTCTGATCTCAAGGATCAGGCGCGACGATTGCGTCAGGCCTTGTCCGATCAAGGCACGATTATCACTCATTCAAAGTCACTGGAACTTTTGGCCCAGCAATATGGCGCACGGGATTGGAATACCCTGCGATCAAAGGCCGAAACGTGTGTAACCGAGAGTCTTCCCAGAGTTGGGGATCGCCTGCGCGGCCAGTACATGGGCCAACCATTCTCTGGCTTGCTCAAAGCGATTCAAAAGCATGGGAACAAGGGGGCGCTGCGCGTTTCCATTCAGTTGGATCAGCCGGTGGATGTCGTGAGTTTCGACAGTTTTTCGTCTTGGCGACATCGGATCACGGGAACCGTCGACCAAAATGGCGTGTCTTTCCGAAAACGGTCGGATGGGACACCACACCTAGTGTTGGAGTGGTCGCATGGCTGATCTTAAGACGAGGCTCGCAGATTTCCTGTCGGACATCTGGACGAATGGTCGTTTAGAGTTAATCCCGCGATATGTGGGCGATCACTATCTGATCCATCACGATCCAGGCGACCCGTGGGACGGCCAGTTGCTGGACCAAGAGGGGTTTCGCAATCGCGTCACCAACTCGCGCGCCGCCGCGCCAGATCAAGTGTTCACCCCCGTCGACATGGTCGCAGAGGGGCAACGTGTTGCCGTTGCATGGACGTGGACCGGAACGCATTTGGGGGACCTGCCCGGCTTTCCCGCATCTGGGCGGTCTTTGTCGATGTCCGGTTTGACAGTCTATCGCTTTGACGGTTGGGACATGCTGACTGGACATTGGCAAATCGCCGACCGGCTAGGTGTTGCTCATCAGCTGATGCAACAAACATAAAAGAAAAGCCGCGGCAGGATTTCCTGCCGCGGCCGAAAAAGTCTTAGGCTATGAGGCCTTAGTTGGTCGCAGGTGCTTCCGATGTGAAATTCGGGATCGTGCGATCCGACGCTGCAGTCGCTTCGATACCGGGCCAGTTGCCTTCGGCCAGAGTAATATTTCCGGGAATGTCTTCCTCCCAGAAACCCACAACGTTCTTGGTGATGTTGAGGTAGAGCTTATCGTCGACAATGCGCCAAAGGTTTGGGTTCGCTGGCACTTTGCCGCCTTTCGACACGCCATATGCGCAGTGGCCGTCATATTGGGGTGCATAGTACTCCGGGTTGCTCACGAAGGTCGCACGGTTCTCTTCGCTGGCGAAAGCAAATGTCGCGCCATTCCATTCTGCCGTAATATCCGCACGGCCTGGAACTGCGGCAGGTTGCGCTGTGCCTACAGGCGCCTGCTCCAACGACCGATAGGCCACAACGTCAAATCCAGAAACAGCAAAACCAGTTTCATCGACATATTGGTCGCCGGCAAAAGCGGAGGTAGAGAAAGCAAGCGCAGCGGTGGCTGCAAAGGCAAGTGATTTCAACATCGAACGATCCTTCATGCGTTAAGTCAGAGGTCATAGCAGCGCACGCCGCTTGGAAGAAACAATGACCTTTGCAGCGGCTGCTTCGAAGTCCCCCTCTCCGTGACGTGATATCGGGCGACCAACCCGTGAGAACTTTGTGAGCAATTGCCGTCAAAACTGGTGATTTCTGTTTCAGAATCTTCCGTTTCTGTTTCAGAGCCCCCTCTCCGGCGGCGGGAGTTTGCAACAATTCGCCTTCCTGCAGACGAGTTGTGCATATCTGTCACCTGAGAATCGGTGGCTTTTCCGGATCACCACCAGGGATGGGTGGTTCGCCCCGCGCTTCCACAGGAAGTTCCGGCAAGTCAAACCGCAGCCCAACCTGCGCCATGCGCGCAGTTGCGACATCGGATGCATCAAAAAAACCCACATCCAATGCTCCCGCCTCGATACCCGAGAATGTCAGAGCTTCGTTCACCGCGTGGGCCAAAGCACCTTGCGCGTCTGTCACAGCGTCAACAAAACCAAGCAGGTGGCCTCGCCCACCACCGCTATACGTTACGCCGACAAGATAGGCGGACCGTGCAAGTCCACGCGCGGTGGCCAGTTTTGCATCAAGCGCAGTTAACAGAGATTCTGGCAGGCCTGTCGGCGCTTCGAACCTCTCCATATCAGCCTCAACCTGCTCTGGGCCGTTGCCGAGTGTACCGTTCAGCCACTCGATCGCCTCGGCCGGGATCAGGATCGACGACGACGCGACTTCCAGGTTCACACCCATCCCCAATCGCTGCGGTGCCAGCATTCTGGCGACGACCCGACCAGACAACGCCGCATACGGGGCTGGTCGACCAACAAAATCAGCCAGTCGCGCCTCGCGGTCAAAGGCGAGGACAAAACGTCCATCGGCCAAATCAAACAACTCCGGAGATATCGCGTCGTCTTTTGGTTCCTCGGTCAGAAGCAGAAAGAGTTCGCTATCGGCGAGCCGTTCAAAGAATTTCAAACGGGCCACATCGTCGTCGGGCGCCGCTTCCATCGTCGCATGCGCCACGTCCAAGGGTGTCTGTTCGCTCATTCCAATGCCTCGGTTACTCTTTCACGCAGAACCGGCAAAAGGTCGGCTGCAAACCATGGATTTTTCTTGAGCCACGCCGTATTGCGCCAAGAAGGATGTGGCAAGGGGAAGACGCTCGGTGCGTGATCTTCCCAGGATGCAACGGTCCGCGTGACATTTGAGCGCGCGCCCAGATGCCAGCGATGCGCATGCCCACCCACCAATAGAATAAGGCGCACTTCTCCCAGGGCTTCCATGACGCGGGAGTGCCATGTCTGCGCGCAGATCTGCGGCGGGGGCAGATCCGCATTGCGGGCGTCATATCCTGGAAAACAAAACGCCATGGGTATGATCGCCAGTTTGTCTTTGTCGTAAAACGTGGCTTCATCAATGCCCATCCAGTCGCGCAAACGATCGCCAGAGGGGTCGGTGAAGGGCTTGCCAGACGCGTGCACCCGTGCGCCAGGGGCCTGTCCGGCAACCAAAATCCGCGCGCCAGGTTTGAACCACACCACTGGGCGCGGTTCATGTGCCGTCTTTGTTGCAGCGAAATCCTTAGCGCAGATCTGACATCCCCGGATTTCCGTTGCGAGGTTTTTGGCGGCTTGGCTCATCAATATCCTCTTTGGCAACCGGTACGGCAAATGCAGAAAACCGCCGCTTCAACTCCGTCAAAAGCCACAGATTGCACCGAAGTTAGCTCCTGTCGGCAGCAAAACCAGCATCGCATTTGTCGGATAATACCCATCTATTAATCCAAAAGCAGGCGATACAAGATACTGCCCATTTGTTTCTTTGCCAGAAACAGACGTCTCCCTTGATATTGGCCAAAAACAACTCTCATTCATCCGCTTAGCTCCCTCGATAACCCAAAGATCTATGGGTCATGTGGTTTTTCTGCACAGTTTTGATTTTGTTTCATATTTGGACATAATGTGGCCCAAATCGGGTATTATAAAGTTCCTAACCTCTGGCGAATAAAGAGGGGCACGAAGGCAGGAGCGTCAAAGAAATGAAGGACGAACGAGGTACGTTCGTATCTTGGGATGATTGAGTTCAGGAGTGTAAGCAAGTCTTTCTGGACGGGATCGCAACGGAAAGTGATCTTGGATCGCGCGTCTTTTCGCGTCGATATTGGTACGTCTGTCGGCATACTTGCCCCTAACGGAACCGGCAAATCGACGCTCGTGAACATGATGGCCGGATTGGAAAAACCTGACGAAGGTGAGATTGTCCGCAGCAGCAAAACCTCTTTTCCTCTGGGTTTCATGGGGGGTGTGGTCGGCCGTGTCTCTGCAGTGGAAAACAGCAGATACATTGCGCGACTGTATGGCCTGGATCCGGACTACGTCGAAAGCTTTTGCCGGTGGTTGTGTGACCTTGGTGAGTATTTCGATCAGCCGTTGGGCACTTATTCATCGGGCATGCGTTCGCGTTTTTCGTTCGCGCTGATGCTTGCGCTCGATTTCGATATCTACCTTGTGGATGAGGGCATGCCCTCTGCAGGTGACGCAGCATTCAACAAAAGGGCAGGCGATGTTCTGGCGGAACGGCTCAATAGCACGACGCTGGTTATTGTATCGCATAAACCCCAAACACTGGAGAAATACGTGCGAAAGGCTGGGGTGCTTATGAACGGCCAGTTGCACATGTTTGACTCCTTGGAAGAGGCCAAGCAGCTATATGACTACGAAACCAAAGGCCAAGCGTTTTCGCATCAAGCGTAGCGAGCCATCCGCTGCGCAAAATGCTCCAGCCGCGGTCGGGACGACCGCTGACGACGCAGTCGATGCGGCATCTGTTGTCGATGCGACACCCGTTGAGGTCCCACAAACGGAACGCCCCCGCAGGGTTCGCGCAGCCAAAGCAAAGGCCGCGGCAGCGGAACGAGCCGCGGCGGCAAACGACACGGTAGAAAAGACAGATGGCGCGCCCGCGAGCGTTCCCACCCATGATGCGGGAGAGAGACCATCTGCGGCACCAGAGACAGAGGCGAGCACAGATATCGACGCAATCCGCAAGGAAGGATTGACTGGACGCCAATTGCGTATGGCGCGGCGCGTGGCACAGCGACACAACCTGCCTGCAACATCCGATTTTGACGCCGTTCGGTTGCTTCGCGAACGCGGGATAGATCCGTTTCAGCGGTCAAACATGCTTGAGCTGGTTGTACCAGACGCCAATGCGGACGGACAAACGGACGAGAAAAAGCCTAAAGACGAAATTCAGCTGCCGCAGACGATGCCCGCAGGCGGTAGCGTTGCGCCGTCAACCGAATTGAGCCCGGCGGTTCAGCGGGATCAGGAAATCAGCAGGATACAACGCGAAATTGCGTCCCGCCGTCGCAAACGCCTTGGTCTTTTGCTGGCGCGCTTGTCGTTCTTCGTTGTTCTGCCAACCATCATTGCCGGTTACTATTTCTTTGCCGTCGCAACACCGATGTACTCCACCAAATCCGAGTTTCTCATCCTTCAGGCTGACGGCGGTGCTGGCGGCGGGGTGGGTGGACTTTTGTCTGGCACGCAATTTGCAACCAATCAGGATTCCATTGCCGTTCAGTCCTATCTGCAATCCAAGGATGCAATGCTCAGGTTGAATGATGATGCGGGATTCAAAGCTCACTTCAAAAACGAAGAGATCGACCCGATCCAGCGCCTCACAGAGAACCCTACGAACGAGGAAGCGTACAAGGTTTTCAAAAAGAATGTGAAAATTGGTTATGATCCCACCGAAGGTGTCATCCGGATGGAGGTCATCGCCTCTGACCCCAACACCGCCACGGAATTCTCGCGCAAACTGATTTCCTACGCGGAGGAACGTGTTAACAGCCTGTCCGAGCAAAAGCGCGCCGACCAAATGAGCGAGGCTCTTGAAAGCTTTGAGCAAGCCGAAGCCGAGCGGCGTCAGGCCCAACAACGCCTCGTGGATCTGCAAGTTCAAGGATCTATCTTGGATCCGGAAGCTGTGATCGCGTCTATCCGGTCTCAGATCAACAACCTCGAGATACAGCTGCAAGAAAAGCGTCTGGAACTGGCCGCGCTCAAAGACAATCTGCGCCCAAACCAGTCCCGGGTTGAAGGCGCAGAAGCCGATATTCGCCGTATTCAGTTGTTCCTTAACGAGTTGAATGCCCGCATGACGGACATGAGTCAGGGCGAAAACTCGCTAGCGCAATTGGCTGTTCGCATACAAATGGCGCAGGCTGACCTGTTAACGCGGGACATGATGTTGCAGTCCGCGCTACAAGCGGTGGACTCGACCCGTATGGAGGCCAATCGCCAGGTGCGTTACCTGACTATCTCGGTTGAACCTGTGGCCAGCGAAGAGGCGTCATATCCACGATCGTTCGAGAATACGCTCTTGGCTTTCATGGTCTTTGGCGGCATTTACCTGCTAATCTCCATCACAGCATCCATTCTCCGTGAACAGGTTAGTGCATAAATGAAACATATCTCGCTGGGCGATCTGACCATCGGAAACGATCGCCCATTGACCGTAATTGCAGGCCCCTGCCAGTTGGAAAGCGCTGATCATGCGCAGATGATCGCGGGCCGGATGAAAGAAATCTGCGACGCATCGGGCGCGCAGTATGTCTTTAAGGCAAGCTTTGATAAAGCCAATCGAACGTCTGTTTTGTCAAATCGCGGTCCAGGTCTGGAAGAAGGCTTGGCGATCCTCGCCGATGTCGGGAAAAAGATTGGCGTGCCCGTCCTTACCGACGTGCATAACGAAGCGCAGTGCGCGCCTGCCGCAGAGGCGGTAGATGTCTTGCAGATCCCCGCATTTCTGAGCCGTCAGACAGATATGCTGATTGCCGCAGGTAAAACAGGCGCCGCGATCAATGTAAAAAAAGGGCAGTTTCTGGCCCCGTGGGACATGCCAAACGTAGTGGCCAAGATCGAAAGCACCGGCAATGACCGGATTCTGCTGACAGAACGCGGAACGTCCTTTGGATACAATACCTTGGTGGCCGATATGCGTTCCCTGCCACAGATGAGCGCTACGGGCTATCCGGTGGTCATGGATGCCACGCATTCTGTCCAGCAACCCGGTGGTCAAGGTGGTTCATCGGGCGGACAGCGTGAGTTCGCGCCGGTCATGGCACGCGCGGCCGTGGCCGTTGGAGTGGCCGCCGTTTTCATTGAAACGCACGAAGATCCCGACAATGCCCCGTGTGATGGTCCAAACATGATTTTCCTGCAGAATATGCCAGAGTTGGTCGACACGATGATGGCCTTCGACACGATCGCCAAAGAGCACCCCATTCATCTCTGAACGAGTATTTTCATGACCAAACCTGCCGAGACTGTGACCCAAAACACCTGGGAATTCCTGCGCGACCCGATGATCGCTCCTACCGGATTTCGTGAATACGATGCTCGGTGGAAGTACCCAGACGAGATTAACCTGCCCGGTATGACGGCCTTAGGCTTGGGCCTCGGTACACAGATGCGGAAACGCGGGATCGAGCCGGTTATTGCGGTCGGCAATGATTACCGCGACTATTCCCTGGCTATCAAAAATGCTCTGGTAGTAGGGCTGATGCAGGCCGGAATTCACGTCAAAGACATCGGTCCAGCGCTCAGCCCCATGGCCTATTTCAGCCAGTTCCATTTGGATGTCCCTGCGGTGGCGATGGTGACAGCTTCACATAACCCGAATGGGTGGACCGGCGTGAAAATGGGCTTTGATCGTCCGCTCACCCACGGGCCCGAAGAAATGTCCGAACTGCGCGACATAGTGCTTGGTGGTTTGGGTCAGGCCCATTCAGGCGGTGGGTACGAATTCGTCGACGGCGTGCGCGAGGCCTATCTCGATGACCTGGTGGGCGATTTCAAAATGACCCGCAAACTCAAGGTCGTTTGCGCCACCGGCAATGGAACCGCATCCGCTTTTGCGCCTGAACTGTTCAAACGCCTTGGCGTGGAAGTGGTCGAAAGCCACAACCGGTTGGATTACACCTTCCCGAACTACAATCCCAATCCTGAAGCAATGGAAATGCTCCATGACATGGCCGACAGCGTAAAATCCTCTGGCGCTGATTTTGCGCTTGGATTTGATGGTGATGGCGATCGCTGCGGAGTCGTCGATGATGAAGGCGAAGAAATCTTTGCCGATAAGGTTGGTGTCATCATGGCTCGGGATCTGGCCAAGCTATACCCCGGTTCGACGTTTGTGGCAGATGTGAAGTCCACCGGGCTTTTTGCGTCAGATCCTGAATTGCAGGCGTATGGTGTCAAAGCCGATTATTGGAAAACAGGGCATTCGCATATGAAGCGCCGTGTCAAAGATATTGGCGCTTTGGCAGGGTTCGAAAAATCGGGCCATTATTTCCTCGCCGAACCTATTGGGCGAGGTTACGACTGCGGCATGCGTGTGGCAGTTGAGATCTGCAAGTTGATGGATCGCAACCCGGACATGAAGATGTCGGATCTGCGCAAAGCACTGCCCAAGACCTATTCGACGCCAACGATGTCACCTTACGCCGCCGATACCGAGAAGTACGGCATTTTGGACCGCATCGTCGACAAGCTGGTCGCGAAGGCCGACGCTGGCGAACCCATCGGGGGCCGCGCAATCAAAGAGGTTGTGACCGTCAACGGTGCGCGGGTGATCTTGGACAATGGGGGTTGGGGACTGGTGCGCGCCTCGTCAAACACACCCAATCTGGTGGTCGTCTGCGAAAGCCCGGACAGCGAAGAGGAATTGCGCGCCATCTTTGCCGACATCGACACCGTTATTCGGACAGAGCCCGGTGTTGGGGACTACGACCAGACGTTTTAAAGCGGCATAGCGCGACCGTGCCGCCGCTGGGCGCAGACACTCAATCTCCGCCCAGCAGGCTCCGCAGTTTGTCCTTGGCTTTGTTTTCGATCGCATCGCGCACAGCATCTTCGGTGGACTGACCTTCTTGCTTCACGACGCCGAGTTCTTCCTGAAGTTTTTCTTGAGCCGCATCGCGCGCTTCCTGTTTGACCTCTTCAACCGCTTCATCCACCTTCTCGTCCACTTCACGCTTCAAGGCTTCGCTTAGTTCAGGAATGATACTTGGCGAGGACCACGGACCGCGAATGCGCACTGGGATCTGCAGAGTTTGCCCGCTATCAGAACGAAGGGCGATCGGTGTAAAAAGATAGTCGATGTCCTGTGAACCGAGCCCGATGCGTCCTTCGCCCTCAGCACGGAAATTTGCGAGAAGCAACAACAGGTCACTGTTGAACAGGTTGCCATTCTGCATCGTGTAACTTGCTGTCAGGCTGTCAAAGACCGTTGTGCCGCCCGTACCATCGCCACTGCGCATGAGGCGGTCCAGATCGATGCCTGCGATGACACCGCGTCCGGTGCCCAGCGAACCTTGTCCCGACAAGGATCGCATGATGGCGTCCATGTTTTGACCAACGCCCAAAAACTGAACCTGCGCATCAGCTTTGCCCGACAACCGTGTGATGCCCGCCAAGTTCGACAGCATGTTCTCCAAATCGATCTGACTGGCCGACAGATCTCCCCCGACTGACAGGCCACTGCGGTTATTGGCAACCAACTGGCCAGTTACCGAGCCGCCGAAGACTGAGACCTGTCCCAATTGGACAACCGCACGCGCGCGGTCGATCGCCACAGAAAGTCGCGATGCGCCAAGGCGTATTGTGCCCAGATCGATACTCGTGGCGCTTAAGGCGATATTGCCGTTCAAGGCCGAAAGACCGGATGCGTCGATGGGGTCGGTTGACCAACCACTGCCCGCCGGCGCCGGGTCTGCCGAACCGCCGCTTCCTTCGGACAAGGACGCAAAATCCAGATCGCCAGCGGTCAGATTCGCGGTGATTTGAGGTACGCTCGACAATAGGACGTCAACTGCGCCAGCAAATCGGTTCTGATCCAGCGCGAGAGCGAGATCCCGCAGAGTCAGCTTGTCGCCATCTGTGAAGGTCAGGTCGGCCGAGGCTTCGATGGACCTGCCAAACCCAGCAGGCGGTTGAGTGCCGGGACTTCCGAGTGCTGTCAGAACCGCGCCTGTGTCACGCGCTGTCACCGCAACCTGCCCCGCCGCTTCGCCGCCGCTGCTGGCACGTCCATCAAAAGAAAAGTCTGCCCCTGCCAGCTGCCCCGACACGTTCACCGGCGCCACAGCCCCTTCGAGAAAGGAGGCAAAGCGTCCGATTTCTCCCTGCATCGAGAGATCAGCACTCCCTTGTCTTAGCGCGACCGCGATCTGCGCGGCCCCGTCGGGATCAGGCCAATTGAGTGTCGCATCCACGTCTGAAACCGTTACAGGGGCGGATCCTGCCGCAGCGTATGTCAGCTGCGCGTTATTGACGCTCAGACGCTCAAGACCAAAAGACTGGCTACCAGAGGTTACGTCCGTCTGTGCATCAACGACCGCTTCACCATCGCCGAATTCCCAGTTGCCTCGACCATCCGCGCGGGTGGCGAGACGCACGACCGGTTCTTGGACCTCGATATGCTTAATCTGGATATCGCCGCCTAAAAGTGCTCTTGCATCGACGCCTATCGACAAGGCCTGAGCGCTGACCATCGGCTCTGACCCCGCCCAGTCGGCGTTCGACATCGCGACCGGCCCCGTCTTCACCCCCAAAACAGGCCAAAAGCTTAGTGAGATTTCGTCCGATACGGTCAGGTCGCGCCCAGTCTGAGCGCGCAATTGATCGCTCGCAATGGCCGCGATCCGGTCCTTTGGAAGAAAAAACACTGCTCCGACTGCGAACGCCACCAGTAGGACGAGCACTCCAAAAAGTCGAAAGATCCACCGCATGCCACCAGTCTCCGCTTGGTTTGGGTTCAGATTACCGCAGTTGCGGCGTGGTGCAATTGCCTTTGACGGTCTGGGCAGTGGCGCGGGCTTGTCTTATACGCGAGAGCATGACGACCAACCCACCGAATCTGCGCCCAGACCTAGCCCCCTCTGCAAAGCTGAGCGATACCCGCCGCGCGGGCCAACCGACGATTGGCATGGTGTCTTTGGGGTGCCCCAAGGCTCTGGTCGACAGCGAACGGATCCTGACACGGCTCAGAGCCGAGGGGTACGGCATATCCCCTGATTACGCCGGCGCAGATGCGGTGATCGTGAATACCTGCGGATTTCTCGACAGTGCCAAAGCCGAAAGTCTGGAAGCGATCGGTGAAGCCCTGGACGAGAACGGCAAAGTCATTGTCACCGGCTGCCTCGGAGCTGAGCCCGAGTACATCACAGGAGCGCACCCACGCGTGCTGGCTGTAACCGGACCCCACCAATATGAGCAGGTGCTTGACGCGGTGCATGACGCCGTTCCGCCCGCGCCCGATCCGTTTATCGATTTGCTGCCCGCCAGCGGCGTGTCGCTCACACCGCGGCATTACTCGTACTTGAAGGTTTCTGAAGGCTGTAACCACAAGTGCAAGTTTTGCATCATCCCGGACATGCGTGGACGTTTGGCCTCTCGCCCGGCACATGCAGTGCTGCGTGAGGCGGAAAAACTTGTGGAGGCTGGTGTGCGAGAGCTTCTGGTCATCAGCCAGGACACCAGCGCCTATGGATTGGATCGCAAATACGACATGACCCCTTGGAAAGGCGGGGAGGTTCGCAGTCATATCCTCGATCTCTCGCGAGAGCTGGGACAGCTGGGCGCCTGGGTCCGCCTGCATTACGTCTACCCCTACCCGCATGTGCGCGACCTGGTGCCCCTGATGGCTGATCCCGAGAACGGTCTTCTGCCCTATCTCGACATCCCGTTCCAACATGCGCACCCTGATGTGCTGAAACGCATGGCACGGCCCGCCGCGGCGTCCAAGACACTCGACGAAATCGCTGCCTGGCGCGCAGTTTGTCCGGACATCACCCTTCGATCGACCTTCATCGTTGGGTATCCCGGAGAGACCGAAGACGAATTTCAAACTTTGCTCGACTGGCTTGATGAAGCGCAACTGGATCGCGTGGGATGTTTTCAATACGAAAATGTCGAAGGCGCGCGCTCGAATGCACTGCCCGACCATGTGGAACCAGAAGTGAAGCAAGACCGTTGGGGTCGGTTCATGGCAAAAGCGCAAGCAATCTCAGAGGCAAAGCTCGAAGCCAAAGTCGGCAAAAGGCTTTCTGTAATCGTTGATGAAGTAGATAACGACGCTGCGACATGCCGAACTATGGCCGACGCGCCCGAAATCGATGGAAATCTCTATATAGATGAAGGGTTTGCAGAGCTCATACCCGGCGACATCCTCACAGTCGAAGTCGAAGAAGCTGGCGAATACGACCTATGGGGCAAGCAAGTCTAATTGAGCTCACCCGTTGAGGCGCAGTTTAGCCTGCCAATCGAAGCGCCAAATCCCACGCTGCCGGATCGACGCTCACTGGATCGGCCAGAACGCGACCCTGCCCCGGCATCCGCGCACCTTCGTCTACGGCAATCGCGTTCGCCACTTTCTCGACTGTCTCGGCGAAACCTGGCGCCGTAGAGGGATCAATGATCAGATAGAACTGCCCCAGATCGTGCGGCGGACCCTCCGGCGCCTTAAGCGGTTTCACCTGTTGCGATGTCACGCTTCCTGTCATCCCTGCCGCGAGAAGCTCCGCCATCAGGCCAAAGCCCCAGCCCTTGTAGCCTCCCATCGAGACCAGCGACCCCGCCAAGGCGGCTTCCGGGTCCGTTGTCGGGTTGCCTTCTGAGTCCACAGCCCAACCTTCGGGGATGCGTTCACCGGCCGCTTTGGCCATAGTGATTTTGCCCAAGGCAACCGTAGTTGTGGATTGATCGAACTGCATCGCGACGCCGCCGTCGCCGTCAGGAACAGAAAATGCGATTGGGTTGGTACCAATCACCCGCGTTTTGCCGCCCGGAGGCGCCACGATGGGCGATGCATTCGTCATACCCAATCCGATCATCCCCGCCTGCGCAATTTGACCGGTGAAGAACCCAAGTGACGTGCAGGTGTGCGTATGGCCCACGGCGAATTGGACCGTGCCCAATTCACGTGCCGCATCAAGGGCCACCCCCAAGCCGCGCTGAAAAGCGGGCTGAGCAAAGCCCAACTTGCCATCCACCTGAACGACGCCAGGTCTGGGCCTATCTACAATGGGTTCAACGTCACCCTTAACGCGACCGGTCTTCAGCTGCTGACAATAGCTTTCCAGATAGTAGAGACCGCAGATGCGATTACCAGTCGCCTCGGCCTCCGAAACGGCGTTGGCAACCGACGCGGCCACCCACTCGACAGCACCATTCGCCCGCAAAGCGCGCACTGTCACATCGTGGATATCTTTCAGCGACACATCAGTCATCGAACCCTCCTGCCTCCAGGCGACCATCGGACAAGCGCACAATGCGGTCCATCTTACTGGCCAAGGCCATATTGTGCGTTGCAATCAAAGCTGAAAGGCCTGTGCCCGCAACCAGATCCATCAACGCATCGAACACCTGGTCAGATGTCGCAGGATCGAGATTTCCCGTGGGCTCGTCAGCCAGCAAAACCCTTGGTCCATTGGCCATCGCCCGACAAAAGGCCACACGCTGCTGTTCACCGCCTGACATGGCGGCAGGTCGATGCGCGGCGCGATTGGAGAGGCCGACCCGATCCAACAGATCATGCGCGCGACCGGCAGCCTCGCCACGCGGCACCCCGCTCGCCAATTGCGGAATAATAACATTCTCGGCCGCTGAGAATTCTGGCAGCAAGTGGTGGAATTGATAGACAAAACCGATCTTGGCCCGTCGCATGGCCGTACGTGTTTTATCCCCCTGCCCGGCCAAGGATTTACCGCCGATCATGACCTCACCGTCATCCGGTGTGTCCAGCAGCCCTGCAATATGCAGCAAAGTGGATTTTCCCGCCCCCGATGGCGCGACAAGGGCCACAACCTCACCCTCGGACAAAGTCAAATCAACGCCGCGCAGTACAGAGACCTCTCCCGCCTGGCCCTTGTTGTAGGTTTTGGTTATGCCAGACAGGCTGAGTGCAGGATCACTCATACCGCAGCGCCTCAACGGGGTTTAACCGGGCGGCCCGGCGGGCCGGAAATATCGTCACCACAAAGGACAGGCCCAGCGACAGTGCGACGGCCGACAAAACATCCGACAGATGCAGTTGAGCCGGCAAGTTGTAGATGCCGCGAATAGCAGGGTCCCAAACCCCGCCGCCCATTACGTAGTTCACGAAAGAGAATATCGGATCGATATAGATTGCAAAAAGACATCCAAGGATCACGCCGCATATCGTGCCGATCACGCCCGTAAACGCGCCACAGATAAAAAAGACCCGCATGATGGTTCCCTGAGACAGCCCTATGGTGCGCAAAATGCCAATATCGCGCCCCTTGTTTTTGACCAGCATGATAAGGCCCGAGACGATGTTCATCGCAGCGATCAGAACCAGGATCGACAGAATGATGAACATGACGTTGTCTTCGACTTCGAGCGCGCGCAGAAACCCTCCCGAAGCATCACGCCATGTCCAAATTTGGCTGTTCTCCCCTGCTGCGCGAGCCAAAGGGACAATCATCCGGTCAACTTGTTCCGGCGCAAGGATCCTGACTTCGATTTCGTCGGCAACGCCTTCCCGGTTGAAGAAAGACTGCGCCTCGGCAAAGGGCAAATACACGCGTGTGCGGTCGATGTCATACCGACCGGCGGAAAAGACATAGACAACGTCATAAGCATTCACGCGAGGACTGGTTCCAAAAGCCGTACGCACGCCATTGGGAGAGATCAGTTTTATCCGGTCGCCGACTTGTACCCCCAGCTCGCGCGCAACGCCCGAGCCCAGGGCAATCCCTTCTTCAAAGCGGGTAATGTCACCAACGCTGGTTTCCGGGTTCACGATGCCAGGTAGCTTTTGAAGATCATCGGCGCTGATCCCGTGCACTTCAACACCGGCGTTTCGGCTGCGAACATTGGCCATGACCTGCCCCCGCACCAGCGGCGCGGCACTGGTGACGCCGGGAACAGCAGAAAGACGTTGGGCCACTTCTTCAAAGTCAGCCATTGATCGGTCAAGCGTTCCCTGCGCAGTGAGTTGGCCCGCGTTATAGATTGTCACATGGGCGTTTGCCCCCAAGATCGTATCGACGAATTCGGCACGAAATCCTGATCGTACGGCGAGCGTGGCGATCAATGCAAAAACGGCAAGTGTGATACCGATCAAGCTGATCCACGTCATCACGCTGACACCCCCTTCTGCGCGACGCGCTCGGAGGTATCGCCATGCGATCATCCATTCGAATGGAGCAAAGGGAGGGGGCTGGGTTGCCATGTTTTCGTCCTGCTCGGATCGGTTTCGCGGAGAGTGCGAATTTGGCCCGCCAACGTCAAGCGGCAGAGGAGCAGATCACCGCCGCCTCATGGGCCTTTACAACATGACGCGCTGTTGGCCAGGCTGACGAGCCTTCAATACACAACTCAGGAAACACTGCCAGGATCTCTTCGCGCGTTTCAACATCGGCCTCCATAACAAAGGAACCCGGGTGGAAGCTTTCAGTTGCGATCCCTTCAGCGAAGATGATTTCGTGCCGATCAAACAACAGATGAATGTAGTCGACGGAACGACGTCGTGCTGGAACAATTGTCGTGCCATTTACCAAGTGCTTGGCTGCAACCAGCACGTCATCCTCGCCAACATGCAATTGAGCCTGCCAGCCAGATAGCAACATTCGGTGCTGTGGTGAGACCAGCAGATCCCGGTCATTTCCCAACGCGTCGCTTTTGATTAGGATTGGCGCAAATCGACCTTGCGCCGGGACAGTGCGGCGACCAATCCAGCGTACGGTTTGGTATCCATTGTCGGCAGTGGCGATCAAATCACCCACCTTCAAAGTCTCAACTGCCCGGAGACCCCACTTCGTTTCGATTAACGTGCCCGGCGTGAAGCAGGGGATCGCTTCCATCTGCTCTGGAGTGACCGACGTTTGTGTGGTGACGAACGTCACGTCGGTGAGTGTGCCATCGACAAGTGTCTGGCCATCGATGGGCGAGAAAACCTGCGTACCGTCTGCCAGGTAAAAGGTCACACCGGTGTATGTGATGGACGATCCGTCACTGTCTGTGATGGTGACGGTATCTCCGGGATAGACCTGCCGAATATCGACACCGTTAATGTTGTCTGCCCCACCTCGAGCAATCTGCCCATTATCGTTCTGGTCGGTCACAGTCAGGGTAACCGCTTGCAAAAACGTCCCATCCGGCGGTGGGTTCGCAGGGTCCATTAAGTAGAAAATATCGTCAAAAGACGTGGGCACGTCGAACTTGCTCCTAAACCGGCCTCTTGCGGATCGGGATCATTCATCGCCCCGTCTCCCGTGGTTATCCCCAACGTTAAGAAAATGTGGCAACTTTGTGAATAAGTTTAGTTTTTTAAGTGCAATTAATGTGGCGTTAATGCCTCAACGGAAATGAGAGCACAGATATCCACAGATTTCTTCTCTCTCAACTTCGGAAATTTCTTTGTGGATAACCCAACGGATCGGTCGCCGTGGCACGGAATGCGTAAATTCGGGGCACCGCTGTTTCCGTTTCAGAGAGACAGTCTGCCAGGGCAATTTATCCCCTTGAGACAGATACTTACGGCCGGACCCTACATTCGGCTGCGCGCGCATTTCGCGCTCACAACAGACGCTCCGGTTTTTTTCACCTGCAGGGCGTTAAAAATCCGTTGTTTATTCGGCGATCAAAGCCAGGTGTGAAAACTCCGCTTTGCCATAGGCTCGGGCATATCCTGTAGGTGCGGTTGATGCGGCGCATAGATCTTGGCAATTTTTTTCACAGCATCTTCAGGCGCAAGTTCTTCACTCTCCCCGGTTCGCCGACTGGTCAATTCCACGATACCGTTTTTCAAACCGCGCGGGCCGACTGTGATGCGCCAAGGCAAACCGATCAAATCCATGGTCGCAAACTTGCCGCCCGCCCGCTCGTTTCGATCGTCGTAAAGCGGCTCCAAGCCCAGCGCGGAAATCGCTGCATAGAGCTTCTCACAGGCAGCATCCGCTTCTGCATCGCCTTGTTTGAGGTTCACGATCCCACAATGGAACGGGGTCACACCTTCCGGCCAAATGATACCGTTATCGTCATGGTTTGCTTCGATAATTGCACCAACCAAGCGACTGACGCCAATACCGTGGGATCCCATATGCACCGGCACCTGCTCGCCCTCAGCCGTTTGGACTACTGCGCCCATTGCTTCTGAATACTTCGTGCCGAAGTAAAAGATCTGACCAACTTCAATCCCGCGGGCCTGTCGGCGTCGGTCTTCCGGAATTTCATCGAACATCACCTCATCATGGGTTTCGTCCGTCCGAGCGTAAAGCTTGGTGAACTCTTCCATTACCGCATAACACTGCTCGACACTGTCGTAGTCGATATCACGCTCGCCAAGGCGAATGTCTGTGACCGCGCTGTCATAGAAGACTTCCGATTCCCCGGTTTCGGCAAGCACGAGAAACTCATGCGTGTCGTCCCCACCGATCGGACCGGAATCTGCACGCATCGGGATCGCCTGAAGACCCATCCGCTCGTATGTACGCAGGTAGCTGACAAGGTGCCGGTTATACGCGTGAAGCGCGTCTTCTTTTGTCAGGTCGAAATTATATCCGTCCTTCATGTAGAACTCACGCCCCCGCATCACGCCAAAGCGCGGGCGAACCTCGTCACGAAACTTCCATTGGATGTGGTAGAGTGTAAGCGGGAGATCTTTGTAGCTGGAGATATGACCACGGAAGATGTCTGTGATCATCTCTTCATTGGTTGGGCCAAACAGCATGTCGCGATCGTGACGATCGCGGATACGCAGCATTTCAGGACCATACGCATTGTAGCGCCCGGACTCCTGCCACAGGTCCGCCGGCTGAATGGTCGGCATCAACATTGGGATATGTCCAGCCCGGATTTGTTCCTCATGCACGATCCGTTCAATGGTGCGCAGCACCTTGAACCCCATCGGCAACCAAGAATAGATCCCGGCCGCTTGCTGTTTGATCATCCCGGCACGCAACATAAGCCGGTGACTGGCGATCTGTGCCTCGGATGGGTTTTCCTTGAGCACAGGCAAAAAATAGCGGGTCAGGCGCATGGGCGAGGTCTTTCTTCCATCCAGTCGAACTATGGGCGGTCTAAGCCATCAAGGGGGTGCACGCAATTGGCCATGTCGATTGAAACATCGATAACACCCGGTAACGAACCCGTGATCGAGGGCGTCCAGATCCTCACACGCCCCGTAACCCTGTTCACTTGCCGATGGGGTAAGCTTTTTTGGGGAGATATCCATGACATCCATTCGCACTCTGGCAGCAGCCGCCGTAACAGCCGTTACTCTGGGCTCGGCCGCGTCAGCCAACACAATCGTTGACATCGCCGCAGGCGACGATCGTTTCTCGACATTGGTTGCAGCTGTCAGCGCTGCTGGTCTGGTAGAAACGCTTCAAGGCCCCGGCCCGTTCACAGTCTATGCACCCGTGAACGACGCATTTGCTGCGCTGCCAGAAGGTACCGTGGAAACGCTGCTGCAGCCTGAAAACAAGGATCAGCTGACCAATGTGCTGCTGTATCATGTCGATGACCGCAAACTGACGGCTGAGATGATCCCGTCCGGCTCCAACTTCTTTAAGCCGGTTCTGGCGTCTGAGCGTCTGTGCATCACCAAAGGCGGCGACGGCGTTACAATCGCCGACGGCACAGGTGATGTTGCAAACGTTGTGATCGCCAATATCGAAGCCGACAACGGCGTGATCCACGTGGTCGACAAGGTATTGCTGCCAGGCACGCGTCCTGACTGTCACTAAATCCAAGTCAGAAATCGATCGGGCCGCCTTGTTTTAGGCGGTCCTTTTCTTTTTTTACCACGCGGTATCCTACGGCTTGCAAGCCGCGCTTAGCTGCGCCATCTGTTGGCAAAGCTGAAAGGACCGTCCATGGCCCTTCCCGTCCGGGAACAAGTCACTTACTGGAGCGTTGCTGCGCTCGTCTTTGCCCTGGCTTTGTGGTATCTGGGGCATGTTCTTTTGCCATTCGTCATCGGCGGCGCTATCGCGTATTTCTTGGATCCGGTCGCGGATCGCCTGGAACGCGCGGGCCTATCACGCGCAGCCGCAACAGCCTTGATCACTGTCTTGGCTGTGCTTGCTTTCGTGATGATCACGCTATTGGTCATCCCATCTTTGATTGCGCAAGCCATCCAACTCTTCAATGTCGCGCCGCAGTTGTTTGAAGAGCTCCAGACCTTCGTGCGCGAAACCTTCCCTTCCGTTCTTGTGGAAGGGTCTGCCTTGCACGAAACCCTTTCCACACTGGGGGAAACCATCCGGAGCCGCGGTGGGGAACTGTTGGAAACGGTCCTCAGCTCGGCCCTTTCCGTGATCAACATTGTTGTCCTGATCGTAGTCGCGCCTGTTGTCGCAGTTTATCTTTTGCTCGACTGGGACCGGATGATCGAAAGGATAGACGACCTTTTGCCCCGCGATCACGCGCCGGTCATCCGGAAATTGGCCGGTGAGATTGATGACACGTTGGCGTCCTTTATTCGCGGCATGGGCACCGTTTGCCTTATCCTAGGGACCTATTACGCCATCGCACTCATGCTGGTTGGATTGCAATTTGGTCTGGTTGTTGGGTTCGTCGCGGGGTTGGTCACCTTCATCCCTTATCTGGGCGCCTTGATCGGTGGGGCGCTCGCAATTGGATTGGGCCTTTTCCAGTTTTGGGGCGATTGGGTGTCCTTGGGTCTTGTGGCTGGGATTTTTGCTTTGGGGCAAGTGGTCGAAGGGAACATCCTTACGCCAAAACTCGTTGGCAGCTCTGTTGGACTTCATCCTGTGTGGCTCTTACTGGCGCTCAGCGTATTCGGAGCACTTTTCGGGTTTATTGGAATGCTAGTGGCCGTACCGGTCGCGGCGGCCATAGGCGTTGTTACCCGGTTCGCAGTAGACCAGTATAAAAACGGCCTTCTCTATCGTGGACTTTCGGATCAGGACCCAAAGTAATGGCTGAACAGCTGAGCTTTGACCTGCCCGGCAAAACGGCGCTGGGACGCGAAGACTTTTTTATCGCGCCCTCCAACGCACTTGCGGTTGCGATGATCGAAAACAGCCAGTCCTGGCCCTCCGGAAAACTGATCCTTTGCGGCCCTGCAGGATCCGGCAAAACGCATCTTGCGCATGTGTGGGCTGGACAAACGGGTGCGACGATTGTCCAGGCAACAGACTTAACAGCCGACATCGTGCCTGACCTGTCCGGTTTTAGCCTGGTGATCGAAGACGTTCCGTTGATTGCGTCCAGTCCGGACACCCAAGACGCGCTCTTTCATCTTCACAATTTGGCTCTCGCCAATGGACGATTGCTGTTGATGACCGGAATGGGCACACCGCGCCACTGGGCGATGACCCTACCAGATTTGCAAAGCCGGCTAGAAGGAACTCAAACCGTTGCGTTGGACGCGCCAGATGATGCTTTACTCGCGGCGATCCTTGCCAAGCTCTTTGCCGACCGACAGATCACACCCAGACCAGACGTCATTCCTTTCCTTGTAAAACGGATGGAACGTTCTTTTGAAGCCGCCCAGCGCCTGGTCGCCGCGCTGGATCACGCGGCACTGGCGGAAGGGCGCAGCCTGACGAGACGGTTCGCCAGCCAATTGCTTGGCGCGGACGATAATTCGTCGTAGCCTGCCCCTGCTATCCGTCACTGATCTGTTACACTTCAACGCCCATAAGCGCCTCATGACCCTTGCTAATTTTCTGAAATCGCCATTCCCGGAACCCACTGATGTGCCTGAGCTGGATATCAGCGGGCCGGGCCGCTTTCATAATCGCGAACTCAGCTGGTTGGGCTTTAACTGGCGGGTTTTGGAAGAAGCCGAGAACCCTCGCGTCCCGTTACTCGAGCGATTACGGTTTTTGTCTATCTCGGCCACCAACCTTGATGAGTTTTATACCGTACGGGTGGCCGGTCTGCGCGAACTGGCACATGCAGGCAATGTAACACCGGCCTCGGACGGCCTGACCCCGGCTGAGCAACTGGTTCTGATCAGCGAAGACGCGCGGCGACTGTTGAAGTCGCAACAGCGCGTTCTGGTCGATCTGAAAGCAGAGATGGAAGAGCAAGGCATTTCGATCTTGCATCCCGATGATCTGACAGAAGCTGACCACCAGCATTTGGAAGATGTGTTCCTGAACAAAGTGTTCGCCGTTCTGTCGCCGCTTGCGATTGATCCGGCACACCCGTTCCCGTTCCTTCCGAACAATGGGTTCTCACTGGCTCTTCAATTGGAACGCATTCGTGACAAAAGACCACTGCAGGCGCTACTGCCCATTCCAGCACAGGTAAACCGGTTTATTCCCCTACCCTCGAACCCGGAACATCATCGGTTCGTTGTCTTGGAAGACTTACTGCTGATCAAGCTTGGGCATTTGTTCCCGGGATATAAGGTAAAGAACCATTTTGCCTTCCGCGTCTTGCGAGATAGCGACTTGGAGGTCGAGGAAGAAGCCGAAGATCTGGTTCGCGAGTTCGAAGTGGCTTTGAAGCGCCGCCGGCGCGGCGAGGTTGTCCGTATGACGCACTCGGCCGGGGCGCCGCCAAAGCTTAAAGCACTGATTATGGATCAGCTGGCGGTCACAGAGGATGAGTTGATCGAAATGGACGGCATGCTCGGTGTTGCCGATCTGTCCGAGCTCGTCCTGGACAGCCGCCCGGATTTACTTTGGCCACCGTTCACCCCGCGGGTGCCCGAACGAGTGCAGGATCATGACGGCGACATGTTCGCCGCTATCCGCCAAAAGGACATGTTGCTGCATCATCCTTATGAGACATTTGATATGGTCGTACGGTTTCTGCAGCAGGCCGCGCGTGATCCCAATGTCGTGGCGATCAAACAGACCCTGTATCGAACCTCCAAGGACTCCCCCATTGTCAGTGCGTTGTGTGAGGCTGCTGAGGACGGCAAATCCGTCACCGCCTTGGTCGAGCTGAAAGCACGGTTTGACGAGGCCGCAAACATTCGACAGTCGCGCCGACTAGAGCGCGCTGGCGCCCATGTGGTCTATGGTTTCATGGACCTGAAAACGCATGCGAAAATCTCAACCGTCGTGCGTCGCGAGGGCGATAACCTAGTTACATACACGCACTATGGCACGGGGAACTACCACCCGATCACAGCGCGTATTTATACAGACCTAAGCTTTTTCACATGCGACCCTGTGCTGGGTCGCGACGCCACGAAAGTGTTCAATTATCTCTCAGGCTATGCGCAGCCAGACAGCCTGGAAAACCTGGCAATATCGCCCGTGTCTTTGAAACCGCGCCTGTTGGAGATGATCGAGGCTGAAATCGGCCACGCGCAGGCCGGCAAACCGGCAGAAATCTGGGCTAAGATGAATTCACTGATCGACAGCCAGGTGATTGACGCACTCTACGCGGCGTCCCAGGCGGGTGTGAAAATCAGCTTGGTCATTCGTGGCATTTGCGGTCTGCGTCCGGGTATCAGAGGTTTGTCGGAAAACATCCGCGTGAAATCGGTCGTTGGTCGTTTTCTAGAGCACTCAAGAATTGTGTGTTTCGGCAACGGTGTTGGTTTGCCGTCCAAAAAAGCCCGTGTGTTCATCAGTTCAGCCGATTGGATGGGCCGCAACCTCAACAGACGCGTGGAAACGTTGGTTGAGACGACCAACGCAACGGTCAAAGCCCAGATTGTCAGTCAGGTGATGGCCGCCAATTTGGCGGATGAGGCGCAAAGCTGGGTTATGAACCCCGATGGCAGTTTCAGTCGCGCGCGGGTGGCCGAAGGCGCGTTTGCGTTCAACTGCCACCGGTTTTTCATGGAAAACCCCTCCCTTTCCGGTCGTGGGTCTGCGGGCGCGTCGGATGTGCCCAAACTGACGCATACCGAGGAGTAAGATTGACCAAACAGTGCAGTTTGATCATGGTGTCGATGCAGGCTTCGGCCATTGCGGGGGACATATGAACGATCTGTCAGACCAGTCCACACGCGATTGGGGACCGTTTGGGCGGCCGTTATTCGACGATCCGTCCGCACGCGCCTTATCGCGTGTCGGCGTGATCGACATTGGATCAAACTCGGTCCGGATGGTGGTTTTTGACGGGGCAGCGCGCAGTCCGGCCTATTTCTACAACGAGAAGATCATGTGCGCCTTGGGCGCAGGTTTGGGGGAAACTGGCAGGTTGAACCCCGAAGGCCGTCTGCGGGCACTGGCTGCCATCCGCCGCTTTCAGCTACTCGCACAAGGTATGAACCTTCCGCCATTGACGGCGGTCGCCACCGCGGCAGTCCGAGATGCCGAAGACGGAGAAGACTTCCGCGCGGAAGTTGAGCAGCAAACCGGACTGCGGATCTGGGTGATTGATGGAGAGGAAGAAGCACGCCTTTCAGCGCAAGGTGTGCTTTTGGGCTGGCCCGGATCATACGGTTTAGTCTGCGATATTGGCGGGTCGTCCATGGAGCTGGCTGAGATCCGCGATGGCCGCGTCGGTCGACGGGTGAGTTCAAACCTCGGACCTTTGAAACTTCAAGCCGTCAAAGGCGGGAAAGCCGGGCGGAAAGCGCACATCAAAGAGGTTATGGAACGCCTTGCCGAAAGCATGGGCACCCAGAGAGATCGCTTGTTTCTGGTCGGGGGATCCTGGCGTGCAATCGCCCGCATCGATATGGAGCGGCGCGGGTATCCTCTGCATGTGCTTCACGAATATCGCATGACTGCGAAGTCTGTATCGGCCACAGCGAAATACATCGAAAGTTCAGATCTGGAAGAACTGCGCACAGCTTGCGGCATTTCCTCGGCGCGCATGTCGTTGGTCCCTTACGCCACAGAGGTTCTCAAACGCTTGGTCCGTACGTTTAAACCCAAGGATATCGCGCTCTCAAGCTATGGCATCCGCGAGGGCATGCTTTATGAGCAAATGCCCCAACGCCTCCGTGATCGCGACCCGTTGATCGAAGCTTGTCGGTTTGCCGAAGCAAAAGACGCGCGCCTGCCCGGGTTTGGGAAAACGCTGTTTCACTTTGTCGAACCACTCTTCAAGAATGCACCGCCTGCACGGGCCAGACTGATCAAAGCAGCCTGCCTTTTGCATGATGTCAGCTGGCGGGCTCATCCTGATTACCGGGCGGAGACATGTTTTGATAACGCCACACGCGCCAATCTGGGTGGTTTGAAACATAATGAGCGCGTGTTTCTGGGATTGGCGCTTTTGCATCGCTACCGCAATAAACGCGAAGGCACGCGGTTCGAAGAACTCTACCAACTGCTGGACGAAAAAGAGCAACTGCAGGCCGAAATCCTGGGCAAGGCCATGCGATTTGGCGCGATGTTCTGGATGCAGCGGGACGTGCCAATGGGACAGTTCAAATGGTTTCCGCAAAAACGGGTTCTGGAGCTGCGCGTACCGGACGCGGCTAGCGCGCTTTATGGTGAAGTGGCAGAGGCGCGTCTCCTATCCCTCGCCACCTCGCTGCAGGCAGAAGTCAAAGTCAAAACCGTACGAACCTAAAGATCGATCGGCTCGTTTGTTTCCGGCTCCTCTGGCTTGACTGGTTCTTCATCGGGCTTTTCGGCCTTGCGCCGAATGATGATGTCCCCATTGGGTAGAATTTCCGGCGGGTGATACGCCGACCAGTCCTCTACTTGAGACAAAAGATCACCGAATGCTGGTCCCATTTCCTCGAAAAAGCCGCGCATCGCAGGACCGAACTCCCGTGCCAGATCCTGCAACTCATCCAGGCGCGGCTCCATTTCGGCCATCAAACCTTCAAGAAACAATTCCGCCCCACGCTCCATCAGGCTTGGGGGGTCTTCCGTTTCCTGGGCACCGGCGGTAGACGCCCAGGCCAAAGTGGCGACGACAAGAAACCGTTTCATAGAGCATATTATAGGACAAAAAACGTTAAGTTTTAAGTCACAGATCCAAATCTAACGTCACAGGGAAGTGATCTGAAGCCGTAAGCAAAGCGTCCCTCAACTCCACATTTGACCAACATTTTGGGTCGTCAAAGGGATGCCAAATCCGCCATTCCGGACGCTTGGCGCGCAGATCAGATGAAATCAAAATGTAATCCAACAACGCTTGCAAATACCTTTGTTCTCGCTCGATGTAGAACCGCGCCGTAGTCGGATTTGCCCCCAACCTGCGCCGCAAAGCGCGTCGTGCATGAGGATCAAAAAGGGACAGGTGTGATTCAGGTTCGCCCAGAACAATTTCGACGGAAGAGCGCCCAAAAAGGTGCTCATATTCATCCAGCCCAGGACCATCGTTAAGATCACCCAAAACGATCAGAGATGTGCGGTCGTTCAAAAGCGTTTCGACCCGACCCCTTAACCATATCGCTTGAGCCAACTGCTTGCGCCGATTTGCGATCGCGTGACGCATCATTTCGTCATGTGTCGTCGCACCATGGGGCGCCTTGGACTTGAGGTGTGCGCCGATCATGCGAAAAACATTGCCCGCTTGTGTTGTAATCTCCAACTCCAAAGGGGGTTTTGAAAACCGCACCTGATCTTCGGTCGCGTCAATATCAAGATCGATCCGAAAAACACCGTCAAACCGCGGGACCTGCCCATTCGTCTGCTCATCCCCCATTGGGTCATGACGCGCACTCAACGCGTCAGGATCATACAAAAGCGCGATCTCTTGCTGAGTATGGTTGCGAAAACCCATAACTGCGCGCGAAGTGCGCAGAGAAAATGTATCGGCAAAATGCTCAAGCGCGGCAACTGTGTCGCGCTTTCGGCCCTGATCTGGCGCTTCGATCACCAAGACTGCATCCGCATCCATCGCCACCAAGACCTTCGCAATGGCTTCGATCTGCGCACCGCGAGTAACCCCGTGGCGACCAGAAGGTTCGTCATCAGCAAGCAATTTGTTATCGTCGTCAAACAGGTTCGAAAACCACTCGACGTTATAGGTTGCCAATCGCATCAGCTCGCCGTTTCGCTGATCTCATCCCACGCGTGATTGATATCAACCATTCTTTTCTGGGCAAGTTGCACGGCCTCTTCCGGGACGCCACGCGCAATCATCTGATCAGGGTGATTGTCACGCACCAATTGCCGCCAGACCTTTCGGATGTCTTCCAATGGTGTGCCTGGTTCGACACCCAAAACGGTGTAGGGATCAGGCGCTGCATCTGGCACAAAACGCGCGCGGATTGCGCGATACTCCAAGTCCGTTAGACCGAAGATATCCGCGACATTTTCAAGGAACTGGTCCTCGCCAGGGTGGTAAAACCCGTCCGCCATCGCAATATGAAACAGGCCTTCCAGAAGATCGTTCAGAGTTGCCCGATCATCGCGAAACATCCTTTGGATCTTGGCGGCATAGTCTTGATATCCAGCGACATCCTGACGGGCCAGGTTAAAGACCTTTGCGGCTCCAGCCTCATCTTCCTGTGCGATTTCAAACACTTCACGGAAAGCCGTAACCTCATCACGTGTGACCTGCCCATCTGCCTTGGCCATCTTGGCGCCCAGAGCGACAACCGCAATCGCAAAGCCAACGCTGCGTTCTGGTGGCGAACGAAGTTTGTCAAAAACCTCGGCAAGGCTTTCACCCTGGGCCAGCGCTTGCAGCGCATCCGCTATCCGGGACCAAATCGACATGGATGCACGTTATCCGGGCTTGCCGGGGAAGTCATTGCCGGTTCAGAGGATTTTCTGCATCAAAATCAAGTCCAGCCACTGGCCGAACTTGCGCCCGACTTCGGGCAGACGACCCACCTCTGAGAACCCAAGCGCCTTGTGAAAAGCAACGCCCGCTGGGTTTGCACTGCTGATCCCTGCGATCAACACGTGCACATCGTGCTCCAAAGCGATCGCTTCCAAATGCACCATCAGGTTTTTGCCAACACCGCGACCGCGGGCTTCGGGTGCCAGTTGTATCGAGTGCTCTTGCGTGTGGGCGTATCCCGGGCCTCCGCGAAATGGGCCAAAGCTTGCAAATCCGACAACGCTCCCATCCTCTTCGGCCACCAGAAAGGCCCCATCGGCCGCGCCAATCGCAGCGCGCGTCGCCGCTTCGGATCGAAGAACGGTGGTAAAGGTGATCAAGCTGTCGCGGATCAGCACGTTGGAGATTGCGCAGATGGCCTTTGCGTCATCCGGTTGAGCCAGACGGATCCTCACCGCAAAAGCCTGAGCCCATGAGGGGTGTCAAACTCCGCCAAAAGTGCGGGACTTCCCCCTGTTTCTACAACAACTCGCGCATCGTTCAGGTATGGCTCCAATAGCCCGCGCAGTTCACGGCCTAGAGGATGCGACACAACCAAACGTTTCAACCGGCACCCGGACGCCTCCAGCATATTGGCAGGATGCAAGTCGGTGCCCCATTGGATGACCGCAGGGTGTACGTTGTCGAACGGCAGAATGCCAGTATCCGGAACGGCCATTTGCCACCGTAAATCACCCCGTTGCAGCTTGACGGCGCGCCCCACACCGGGCGCAAGCTTAGGGACGATCCCTGCCAAATCATCGGTCCGACAGATCCAGTTGCTTAAACGCGGAGGGCCGGTGAATCGGTCCAGGTCGAACCAACGCGGACAATCAGGGGCCGGAGCTGCGGGGTTGATAGCAATTGCTTCCAAGTACAATCCATCTTCCAAACCCAGCAAGGTGTTGTGAGTGAAGAACACATCGTGCTCCCCGCCCTTTTGCAAGCGCACGCCCAGCGCGGCTTCAACAGCCTCTGTCGCCTCTTCCAATGTGGCGCCGGCGACGGCGATATGATCCAACTCTAGTCGCATCGCTTGGCGTAAACCTCACGTTGGTTATGGCCGCCCTCACGCCCGCAAGGCCGTCCTTTCAGTACAATCAGCCGCGGTCCGTTCCGATCAAGCGCAGTATATCACGAGCCGCTTCGGGAATGTTCGTTCCTGGACCAAAGATAGCCTTCACACCGTTTTCATACAGGAAATCATAGTCTTGCTGCGGAATCACGCCCCCACAGATGACGATGATGTCCTCAGCGTTCGCAGCCTTGAGCGCTTGGACCAGCTGCGGCGCAAGCGTCTTGTGACCCGCTGCTTGGGAGGAGATCCCAATGACATGCACGTCGTTATCAACCGCATCTTGCGCAGCCTCTTCCGGCGTTTGGAACAGCGGACCAACATCCACATCAAAACCGATGTCGGCAAATGCGGTTGCAATCACTTTGGCCCCCCGGTCGTGGCCGTCCTGACCCATTTTGACGACCAACATCCTCGGACGACGTCCTTCAGCCTCGGCAAAATTTTCGACATCTTTCTGGATGGCGGCAAACCCTTCGTCGCCCTCATAGGCTTTCCCATAAACGCCTGCGAGTGTTTTCACTTCGGCCCGGTGCCGTCCAAATACCTTTTCCATCGCCATGCTGATTTCTCCCACCGAGGCCCGTGCGCGGGCTGCTTCCACCGCCCCTTCCAAAAGATTGCCACCCTCGCTCGCACGACGGGTGAGTTCATCAAGCGCAGCTTGGCAGGCTGCTTCGTCCCGTTCTGAGCGGATGCGTTCAAGGCGCGCAATCTGGCTGTCCCGTACCTGCTGATTGTCGATCTCCAAAATGTCGATCGGGTCTTCTTTGTCCTTACGGTATTTGTTGACGCCGACGATGACTTCGTCGCCCCGGTCGATCATCGCTTGTCGGGTCGCAGCCGTCTCTTCGATGCGCAGCTTGGGCATGCCGCTCGCGACCGCCTTGGTCATGCCGCCCATCTCTTCGACTTCTTCGATCAGCTTCCAGGCTTCTTCAGCCAGTTCATTGGTCAGGCTTTCGACGTAATAGGACCCCGCAAGCGGATCTACGACATTGGTGACGCCAGTTTCTTCCTGCAAGATCAACTGCGTATTTCGCGCAATGCGCGCGCTGAAATCCGTTGGCAAGGCAATCGCCTCATCCAGCGCGTTTGTGTGAAGCGACTGTGTCCCGCCCAGTACCGCCGACATCGCCTCGTAGGCTGTTCGGATCACGTTGTTATAGGGGTCCTGTTCCTGCAGCGAGACGCCCGAGGTCTGACAATGGGTGCGTAGCATCATAGACTTCGGGTTCTTTGGTTCGAACTCCGACATGATCCGGTGCCACAACAGCCGCGCCGCGCGAAGCTTAGCCGCTTCCATGAAGAAATTCA